>CAYTJL010000033.1:0-45758 GCA_964437785.1 uncultured Polyangiaceae bacterium | reverse complement strand
CCGCCGCCGTCCATGCCACCATCGTTGGGATCCGGGAAGCAGACGCCGAGATCGGGGAACTCGGTCAGGAGCTTTTTGCACGTGCTGCCGGCGGGGCATCCGCCGAGCCCAGGGGGGCTCGTCGTGTCGCCGGGCGCGCAATAATAATAACAGGTGCCTGCCTTGGCGGGCGTCGAGCCATAACAGTGCTGCATCCCGTCACAGTCGTTGATGAACTCACACGGTCCGAACACCGGAGACACGTTCCCGCTCGGCCCCACGCACGTCGCGAGCCCCTTCGACTCCACGTGACAGCCGAGCCCGGGCGGGCAGGCGTTGGGCGTGAGGAGCTGGCACTCGGGCGCGAAGCTGCACACGGTCATCGAATAGATGTCCGCGCCGAAGTTGAGGTTGCACGTGCCGCCATAACACGTGTCGTTGTCGCCCGGACAGCACACCAAGGTGCAATAACGGTAATTGCCCGTGCCGATGCACTGGAGCTTCGCGTCACACTCGTTCTCGTCGTAGCAGCGCTCTCCAAGGCTCTTGAGGCCCGTCGTGAGCACGCATTTGGTGGTGTACATCCCGTCGGCGAACGCTGGTTTGCACGTGCGGCCAGGGGGGCAGTCTTGATCGAAGAGGTCGCACTCGCCCACGGGGAAATCGGAGTATTCGCTCAGGCACTTGTACGGTGGTTTGCCCCCTTCGCCGCCCGTCCCGCTCGACGTCGACGACGTCGACCCGCCCGTCCCCGTCGTGGTGTCGCCGCCGTCACAGGAGGCGAACGCGAGCGCGGTGAGGGGTAAAGAAAGCGAAAGGAGGATCCACCGTGAGGTGTCCATAAACGCGAGGCTATCACGGCGCTCCCGGCCTGTGATAGCCTCCTCGACGACGTCCGTCAGGGTGGGCGGAGGTCTTCTTTCGTTAACGTTCTTCCTTCAAAAAACCAAGGAGCCATCCATGGCAAAGACGAGTCTTTGTGGCCTCGGCGCGCTCGCGATCGCGGTGGGCGCAGCGCTCTTCTCCCCCTCCGACGCGCGCGCGTGCGGCGGGTGCTTTCAGAAGCAGGACGAGAGCACGATCGTGGTCGGTCATCGTATGGCGTTCGCGGTCTCGGGGACGCGCACCGTGCTCTGGGACCAAATCCAATACACGGGAAATCCCACGGATTTTGCCTGGATTTTGCCGATCAAGCCCGGCGCGTACATCGAGCTCTCGACCGACGCGTGGTTCGAGGCGCTCGAAGCGGCCACCGTCACCATCGCGTACAAACCCCAGGTCACCTGCAACTACCCGGAGGACTACTATGACTACGGCTCTTCGGGCAACGGGTGCGGGGTGTCCGGCTGCGGCTCGTTGGCTGCCTACGAGGAGTTCGCCGGCAGCGGCGGCGGCGGCGGCGGCGGAGAGCCCCCTCCGCCCCCGGTGACCGTCGTTCACCGCGGCACCGTGGGCCCGTACTTCACCGAGACGCTGCACGCGAACGTGCCCAACGTGCTGCCCGATTGGCTCACGACCAACGGCTACGCGATCGATCCCACCGTCGAGCCGCTCATCAACGACTACGTCGCCGAGGGCTTCGACTTCATCGCGCTGCGCCTCAAGCCCAATGAGGGCGTGCAAGCGATGAAGCCGGTGCGCGTGGTCTCGGACGGGATGTCGCCCGTGCTGCCGCTGCGCATGGTCGCGGCGGGCACCGGGCCGAGCACCGCGCTCACGCTCTACGTCGTCGGCGAGGGGCGATGGCAGGCGCAGGGGTTCGCGAACGCGCTCGTGAGCCCCGCCGACGTCACGTGGAACGACCTCGATTTCTCCACGGACTACGCCCAGCTCCGCGCCGCGAAGCTCGCAGAAAATCAGGGCGAGACGTGGCTCACGTCGTTCGCGCTCAAGGGCGCGCTGCTCTCGCAAATGTCCGATCCGTTCTTCGGCACGCGCCAGCTCACGACCTCGGACGGTTGGCCGGAGACCACGCTGGGGAGCCTTTATTTCCAGCAGGGGTACGAGAACGAAGAGATGGATCCCAACGTGTCGACGGCCATGTGCAAGGCGGCGATCCAGGGCTTCGCGAACGCCGAGGGGCCCGTCATCGACTGCTCGCAGGGCTGCACGCCGGTGGGCACCGAGATCGACTCGTTCAACTTCACGTGTGATCTGCTCGATGATCTCAGCGCCGCGCTCATCGGCATGCACCCGCGCGACGTGTGGGTCACGCGGCTCGAAGCGAACCTCCCGCGCGCCGCGCTCGACACCGACCTCGTCATCGAGGCCGAGCCTTCGCAGGCGGGCGTCGACAGCGCCTTCTTCACGGGCAAGATCAAGAACCTCGATCCCAACTGCAAGGTCACGTCCGAGCTCATCGCGCAGCGCCGTGACGACGCCGAGCGCAAGAACCGCCGCGACAACCTCACCGCGGGCGCGGTCTCGCTGGCCGCGATCGTGATCGTGATCGGCCGGCGGATCCGCCGGCGTCGCGCGGTCCTCTCGCGCGCATAAAAACGCCCTCAAAACCAGTCGAAAAGTTGCTCTTGGGTTTGGGCCCCCGGTGATCTGTGGCGAGCTTCGCCTCCACGCCAAGCACGAGGAGGGTCATGCTCGACCACACCGGCACGCGCCGCCGCCTCCACGCCCTGTCCGTCATCGCCGCGCTCTCGTTGGGAGCGCTCTTGGCGCGCGGGGCTCACCTTCAAATCGCGCGCGGCGACGCGTCGTCGCGCGAGCTCGACACCGCGAAGGTCGAGCGCGTCACGGCCGCGCCCAAGCGCGGATCCGTCGTCGACGCGCGCGGCCGGCTGCTCGCCGAGACGCGCCGCGCGCCCGACGGATCGGGCCGATCCGTGCGCGCCTATCCCGCGGGTGAGCTCGTCGCGAACGTGGTCGGCTACCTCAACGAGGTGACGCCCGCCGAGCTGTCCGACGGGTATCGCCCCGGCGATCGCATCGGACGCGCGGGGGTCGAGCGCGCGTTCGAGCGCGATCTGCGCGGCACGCCGGGCTTCACGTTGCGGCCGTTCACGCGCAGGGTCGCGGTCCCCGAGGGCCGCACGGGCGTGGCCCCGATCCCGGGCCGCGACGTCGCGCTCACGATCGATCTCGCGATGACGCGCGCGATCAGCGAGTCGTTCGCGCACCACACCCAAGATCGCGGCGCCGCGATCGTGGTCGACGTTCACACGGGCCACGTCCTCGCGCTCGTGTCCAAGCCCTCGTTCGATCCCGCGCTCCTCGACGAGGGGCTCGGCGTCGATCCGCTCGGCCACGGCGGCGAGATTGATCGCGGCCGCATGGAGGCGCTCCCTCCGGGCTCCACGTTCCACCCCATCACGGCCATCGCGGGCGCCGCGGATCCGCGCGCCGACGATCCGATCACGTGCACGGGCGAGGTGCGCACGTTCGAGGGGCGCCGCTACATGTGCCTGCGCGCGCACGGCCACACGGACCTCCCCCACGCGATCGCCGATCGTTGTCACGCGTTCTTCTTTCGTCGTGTCCTCTCGGGGCTCGGCCTCGACACGATCGCGGGCGCGGCGGCGAGCTTCGGCTTCGGTGAGCTGAGCGGCCTCGGCCTCGCGAACGAGGCGCCGGGCTTCGTGCCGGCGCGCGCGTGGTACGAGGCGCGCGGGCAGGGCGGCAACGTGTCGGGCCACGCGATGAACATGGCCATCGGGCAAGGCGACGTGCGCGTGACGCCGCTCCAGCTCGCGATGGCGTACGCGGCGCTCGCGAACGGCGGCGTGCTCTACAAGCCCGTGATCGCGCACGTCGCGGGAGCGGCTCCAAGCCCCGAAGCGCGCCGCACCATCACCATCCCGCGCGACGTGCTCGGCTCGGTGCGCGAGGGGCTCGCGCGCGCGGTGAAGGACCCTTCGAACAAGGCTCATCCCGCGGCCGAAGCGGGCGTGCCCGTCGCGGGCTCCGTCGGCTACGCCGAGCTCGCCAAGACCAAGATCGCGTGGTTCGCGGGGTATGCGCCCGCGGAGGCGCCCGCGATCGCGGTGGTCGTGCTCGCGCTCGACGGGCCCCGTGAAGCGGCCTCGATCGCGGCGGACGTCGTTAAAGCCTACGTGCACCGAGAGGAGCTCGCGCCGTGATCCAACGCAATCGCTCGATCTTTGCGCTGGTGATCGCCGTCGTCGCGATCGCGATCATCGGCGTCCTCACCGTTCGCTCCGCGGGCCTCGCGCACGCGTTCCGCGCGGCGCTCTGGTCCAAGCAGATCGTGTCGCTCGCGGCGGGCGGCGTGGGCGGGCTCATCGCCGCGCTCGCGTACCCGAGGCTCAGGCGCGCGGGGCCCATGCTCCACGGCGCGATGATCCTCGCGACGATCGCGACGCTGGTGATCGGGCATCGCATCGGCGGCGCGCGTCGCTGGCTCGGCGGGGGCGCGTTCTCGTTCCAGCCTTCGCAGCTCTTGGAGCTGACGCTCGTGATCGCGCTCGCGGAGAGCCTGCGCACGGCGCCCGCGTCGGGCCGGCGCACGCTGCGCGATCTCGCGTTCCCGATGGGGGTCGTCGCGTGCACGGTGATCCCGGTGCTCGAGCAGCCCGATCTCGGCACGGGCATCCTGCTCGCGTCGATCGCGCTCATCGTGCTCGCGATCGAGCCTTGGACGCTCGGCGCGAAGGGCGTGGCCGCGGCGCTCGCGCTCGCGATCCCGCCGCTCACGTGGCGCTTCGGTCTTCACGCGTACCAGCGCTCGCGCCTGCTCTCGTTCCTCGAAGGCGGCGACGTGTGGGGCGCCAACTATCAGACGAGCCACTCGGTGCGCATCATCGGCGCGGGCGGTCTGTTCGGGCGCGGCGCGGGGAGCTGGGCCTCGGCCGAGGCGTATCCGTTGCCCGAGGCGCACGGCGATTTCGCGCTCGCGGTGTGGGCGCACGAGCGCGGGCTCGCTGGGCTCGCGCTGCTCTTCGCGCTCTACCTCGTGGTCATCGTCGCTGCGCTGCGCATCGCTTCGAAGGCGCGCGACCGCGCGGACATGCTCGTCGCCGTGGGGTTCGCGGGCATGGTGCTCGTCCACGTGGTGATGAACGCGGGCATGGTGCTCGGCCTCTTGCCCGTGGTCGGCGTCACGTTGCCGCTCGTCTCGTTCGGCGGATCGAGCGCGTTCGCGCTCCTCACCGGCGTGGGGATGGTGCTCGGCGTCGCGATGAGACGGCGTTGAGGCTTTGATTTGCGTTCCGCGCGCGCGATCGTAAAGTCGCGCGCGTGGACGACCTGCTCATCAACGAACGATTGACGATCCCGGGCGAGGAGCTGCGCATCGCGTTTGCGCGCTCGGGCGGGCCCGGCGGGCAGAACGTCAACAAGGTGTCGAGCAAGGTCGAGCTTCGTTGGGCGCCCGGCGCGTCGGCGGCGCTCACCGAGGACGATCGCGCGTGGCTCCTCGACAAGCTCGCGTCGCGCATCACCGCGGACGGCGACCTCGTCGTCACGTCCGACAAGACCCGCGATCAGCCCAAGAACCGGGCGGACGCGCTGGCCAAGATGGCGGCGCTCATCGATCGCGCGCTCGTGCGGCCCAAGAAGCGGCGGCCGACCAAGCGATCGCGCGCGAGCCACGAGCGCAGGCTCACCGAGAAGAAGCGGCGCGGCGAGGTCAAAGCCTCTCGGGCCGGGAGCGCAGACTCGTAAACACGAGCGTTGGATTCGAGGATCCCGGGATGGATCGCGCGGGCCTCTGCATGGACAGAGCTCTGATTTCGAGCATAGGATAAGCCCTCTATGCCGAGGCCCGTGGACAATCCCCCGAACCCTTGGGCCTCGACGCACGTTGAGTATTTGGAGGAGCCGCCGAGCGCCGCGCTCGTGGTGTACGAGGAGGAGGCGCGATCGGTCTTGTCCGAGAACCAGAGCCCGGACATCGGCTTTCGCTTCTCGGTGAACCCTTATCGGGGCTGCATGCACGCGTGCGCGTATTGTTACGCGAGGCCCTCGCACCAATATTGGGGCTTCGGCGCGGGCACCGACTTCGACCGGCGGATCGTGGTCAAGGTGAACGCGCCCGAGGTCCTTCGAAGCGAGATGATGCGCCGTTCGTGGGAGGGGGACACCATCGTCTTTTCGGGCAACACCGATTGTTATCAACCCCTCGAAGCGAGCTACGCGCTCACGCAGCGCTGCTTGGAGGTGTGTTTGGAGATGCGCAATCCCGTGGGCCTCATCACCAAGAGCGCGCTCATCACGCGGGACGCGAAGCTCCTCGGCAGGCTCGCGCGCGAGGCGCGTTGTTCGGTGACGCTCAGCGTCGCGTTCGCCGACACCGAGATGGCCCGCAAGATCGAGCCTTGGGCCGCGAAGCCGGAGCGCCGCTTCGAGGCCATGCGCGCGCTCGCGGACGAGGGTGTCCCCGTGGGCGTGCTCGTGGCGCCCGTGATCCCCGGCCTCAACGAGACGGCCATCCCGGAGGTGCTCGAGCGGTCCAAAGAGGCCGGCGCGGGCTGGGCCGGGATGGTGCTTTTGCGCTTGCCGGCCGAGGTGAAGCCCGTGTTTTTGGAGCGGCTCGACGAGGCGTTCCCCGAGCGCGCGGCCAAGGTCAAAAACGGCCTCTTGGAGCTGCGCGGCGGCAAGATGCACAACGCCGCGTTCGGCGAGCGGTTCGTGGGCAAAGGCCCCAGGTGGGAGGCGATCCGCACCCTCTTCGACGTTCATGCAAAGCGCCTTGGGCTCGCGAACAGGGGTGAGGACGAAGCGCCCATGGCCACGGACAACCGAAAGACCACCTTTCGCCGGCCGTCCAAACAAGGCACCTTGTTCGACCTGTAACACGTCGCGTTGTCGATTTTCCTTTTGGCGGCGAGGGCCGGCGCGGCTAGAGAGCCGCCATGGCAAACCAGGTAACGTTCTCAGCGAAGAGCGGCGCGGCGGCGAGCGGCGCCATGGGCGTGCCCGAAGGCTCCGGCAAGGCTCCTTGCCTCGTGCTCATCCAAGAGTGGTGGGGCCTCAACGATCACATCCGATCGCTCGTCGATCGCTTCGCCGCGGCGGGCTTTCTGGTGATCGCCCCCGACCTCTACCACGGCAAGGTCACCCAAGACGCGGGCGAGGCGAGCAAACTCATGACCGCGCTCGACGGCATGCGCGCCATGGACGACATCGCGGGCGCCGTCGCGTACGCGCTCGCGCACCCGCGATCGAACGGCAAGGTCGGCGTCACCGGCTTCTGTTTGGGCGGCGCGTATTCGTTCGCGTCCGCGTCGAACATCGAGGGTATCTCGGCCGTGGCGCCGTTCTACGGCGTGCCGCCCGCCGACCGCATGGACTTCGCCAAGATGACGGCGCCCATCCTCGCGCACTTCGCGTCGCGCGACGAGTGGGCCACGGTCGCCAAAGCGCAGGAGATCGAGAAGGGCGTGAAGGCCGCGGGAGGCTCCATGGAGCTCTGCGTGTACGAGGCCGACCACGCGTTCGTCAACGACACGCGGCCCGATGTGTACGCGCCCGAGGCGGCCAAGCTCGCGTTCGATCGCACGGTGGCGTTCTTCCAAAAGCACCTCTCCGCCAAAGGCGCCGCGTAAATGAGCACGACCGACGCGATGCAAGCGCTCACCTACGATCGGAGCACCGATCCGTGGGAGAGCACCGTCGGCCTCAAAAAGACGGAGGTCGAGCGGCCCGTCATCGACGAGACGCGCGACTACCACGATCGATCGATGGTCCTCGTGCGGCCCATCATGACGGGCTTTTGCGGCTCGGACAGGGGGATTTGGTTCCGCAGCGCGTTCAAGGACATGATCTTCAAGTCCCTCGATCGCGAGAAGAAGGACACGCGCGTCATCGGGCACGAGCTGCTCGGCCGCGTCGTCGAGATCGGCGCGGACGCGAAGCGCACCTACGGGATCGAGGTCGGCGACATCGTCTCGACCGAGAGCCACATCATCTGCGGCGCTTGTTATCAGTGCCGCATCGGCGACACGCACGTGTGCGCGGACGACAAGATCATCGGCATCAGCGCGGACGGCTGCTTCGCCGAGGCGGTCAAGCTGCCTGCCAAGGCCGTTTGGCGCACCAACATCGAGAAGATCCGGCCCGAGGTCGCCGCGGTGCAAGAGCCGTTTGGCAACGCGGTCCACGCCTGCACCAAGGTGAATTTGCGCGGCAAGCGCGTCGCCATCGTGGGCTGCGGCACCATCGGCCTCTTCGCGGTGGCCGTCGCGCGGGCCATGGGCGCGAACTACATCATCGGCGTCGAGCCCATGGAGAACCACGCCGAGATGGCCCGCCGCCTCGGCGCCGACGTGGTCCTCCGGCCCGACCCGAAGCGCGGCGACAAGCCGCACGCGCACGACCCTTCGCTCGTCGAGCAGATCCGTAAATTCACCGACGGCGTCGGCGTCGACGTGGCGCTCGAAATGACGGGCATCAACTCCAGCGTCAACAACGCCATTCACGTGGTGCGGCGCGGCGGCGACGTGATCCTCTTTGGGCTGAAGAGCGGCGATGCGGTCATCGAGAACTTCGATCGTCTCATCGTCGACGGCATCAGCCTGCACAGCGTCATCGGCCGGCGCATCTTCGAGACGTGGCACATCACAAGGCACCTGCTCGAGTCGCGCGACCCCAACATTCATGATCTCATTTGGGAGGTCATCTTGAACCGGGGCGAAGGCACGGTGTTCGATTTTCGCGACTACGACCCCGCGGCCTTCCAAAAGGCCATCTCGACCTACCCCAAGGTCGTCATCCGGTATTGAAGAACCTGCCGGCGCGCGCTCCGCGCGTTGGCCGCGCTCACGTGGTCGATTGGGCTTGACTTTACCGAGCCCGTTTCTTTCACTGGCCGCGGGCGCATGCACATCCAGAGCTTCCACATCGAGAACATCCGGTCGCTCAAGCAGATCGAATGGGAGATCGATATCGGCGCTGCGCCGGGTTGGCACGTCATCATCGGGGACAACGGCTCTGGCAAGTCATCGATCCTCCGCGCGCTCGCGCTCGCGCTCGTAGGGCCCACCGAGGCGCCCGCGCTCCGCCAAGATTGGGGGAGTTGGCTTCGAGAGGGGGAGAAGAGCGCGTCTATGCGGATCGCTCTGCAAGACGACCGGGGCTTCGATAAATTCTCTGGAAGTGGTGGTCGCGTCCAGAATTACTATTTGCTCCTCCGGCTCCGGCTGGAGCGGAGCGCGGCGCATGGCGGGCGCGTCGATCTCAAGGTTCCTCGGGTCAAGTTCGATCCCAAACGGCATGTATGGGGGGAGGGCAAAGGGTGGTTCAGCGCGTCGTACGGCCCGTTTCGCCGGTTTCGCGGGGGGGACAAGGACTATGAGAAGATGTTTTACACGCTGCCCAAGGCGGCGCGGCATCTCTCGGTGTTCGGCGAGAACGTGGCGCTCACGGAGTGCTTGAGCTGGCTGCGCGAGCTGCACTTCAAGAGGCTCGAAAAGAAGCCTGAGGGTGAGCTCCTTGAGCCCCTCTCGCGCTTCATCAATCAAGAGGATTTCCTCCCGCACCGAGCGCGGTTGAGCGACGTGTCGGAGGATGGGGTCAAGTTCGTCGACGGCGACGGATGTCGCGTTATGGTCGATGAGCTCAGCGATGGATATCGATCCATCCTGAGCATGACGTTCGAGCTGATCCGCCAGCTCGCGCTCGCGTACGGGAGCGATCGGATCTTCGACGAGGACGCAAAACACGTGATCGCGCCCGGCGTCGTCCTCATCGACGAGGTGGACGCCCACCTTCATCCTACGTGGCAGAGGCGCATCGGGCTGTGGTTTCGCAAGCACTTCCCCAAGATTCAATTCATCGTCACGACGCACAGCCCCCTCGTCTGTCAGGCATCCGATCAAGGCACTGTCTATCGCCTGCCGCGGCCCGGGAGCAGCGAAAAGGGCGCGTTCGTGCGGGGCACGGAGCTTCAGCGGCTCCTCTATGGCAACGTGCTCGACGCCTACAGCACGGATCTCTTCGGCGAGGACGTGGGCCGATCCGATGCCGGAGAAGCCAAGCTCAGGCGCCTCGCGGAGCTCAATCTCCGTGAGCTCGATGGGGAGCTGACCAAAGCCGAAAAGACCGAGCTTTTGGCCCTCCGTGCGGCGCTCCCGACGGCCGCCCATATCCTTCGTGGAGAAGACGAATGATCCCTCCGCGCGCTGCGTCGCTCCCGCCCGCGACAAAGAGGCAACTTCATATTTGGCAACGTGAGGTGGACGCAGCCCCTACGTATGCGGATCGCGTCACGGCGGCCGAGGCGCTCTTTACCAAATACAAACGCCGAGCAGCATTTAGGCCCGTTCGCACCACCCTCGAAGCGATGTGTCATGGGGTGAGCCGCTGCGCTTATTGCGAGGACTCCGTCGCGGACGAGGTCGAGCACATCAAGCCGGAGTCCATCTATCCAGAGGCGTGCTTTGCGTGGATGAACTACCTCTTCGCGTGTGGTCCGTGCAATAGCCGCAAAAATCGCTTCTTCGCGGTCTTCGCCGGCGCTCCTCGCGCCGTTGTCTCGGTGGCTCGTCAGCCCAAAGCGCCGGTGACGCCGCCGGTGCAAGGTGACCCCGTCTTCCTCAATCCCAGGATCGACGATCCGCTTCGCTTCATCAGGCTCGATATCGTGTCGACCTTTTGGTTTTTACCGAGCTTCCCAAAGGGTACGGAGGAGCACGCGCGCGCCGAATACACGATCGATCGCCTCGGCTTGAACAAGCGAGAGTATCTGCCAAAGGCCAGAAAACAAGCGTACTCGTCGTACCGCGCCCGACTCAAAGAGTACGTCGCGGAGCGCGACAAGGGGGCACCCAACCGCGCGTTGAAGAAGCTCGTGATGGGGGTCAGAGGGATGGATCACCCCGCGGTGTGGCTGGAGATGAAGCGCTGCGCTCCCCGCATCCCGGAGCTGCGTGAGCTGTTCGGCAAGGCCCCCGAGGCTCTTCACTGGTAGAGCTACATTTTTCGTGTAACGTTCGCCGCCCGGCGGCGACCAAGGCACGAAACCAGTTCGATCACCGTCGAGGAGGCGAAGCGGCATGAAGCTCTATCACAGCCAGTTCACGAGGTCGGGGCGCGCGCGTTGGATGCTGGAAGAGGTCGGTGAGCCCTACGAGCTCACGCGCTTCTCGTTCGCCACGGGCGACCACAAGAAGCCCGAGTACCTCGCCATCCACCCGCACGGCGCGGTGCCCGCCCTCGTCGACGGCGACCTCAACCTCATCGAGTCATCCGCCATCGTGATGCACCTCGCCGACAAATACCCCGAGAAGAAGCTCGCGCCGGCGCTCGGCTCGAACGATCGCGCCAACTACTACCGATGGATGGTGTACGTGCCCGCCACCGTCGATCCCGTGCTCGAAGCCATCACCCTCCACTCGCGCCTCTTGCCCGAGGCAAAGCGCGTCCCCGCCATCGCCGAGAGCGGCATGCGAAGGTGGCAGTCGCTCGGACCCATCTTGAACGACGCCCTGAAAGATCGTGAGTACATCGTCGGCGATTCGTTCACGGCCGCGGACGTGGTCGTCGGGAGCGCCGTCGGTTGGGTCGGCTTCTTGGGCTTCATCAAGGACTTCCCCAACCTCGGCGCCTACCACGCCCGGCTCTCCGAGCGCCCCGCATACAAGCGCTCGTACGCGGATTAAACCCCGTCCCCGAGCACTCCTATCCTTCCATCACCGCACGAGCGACCACTCCGCACCTGGAGTCACCTCCAGGTGGAGATGGTTTTGGTGCGCCCTGTTGTAATTGGGCGTCAAGATCACCGTAAAGAGATGTCGTGAGGCCGCCGCGCACGTGATCGCGCGGAGCGCGCGCGCCTCGGGCGTGTCGGGTGATGGCTTGGCCGCGCCCGGGCCGCACGCGGGCGCGCCGACGGCGCCGTGGAAATCGCGCAGCACGTCGAGCGCCGGCTCGCCCGGCTTCTTGATGAAGCGCGCGACGTCGATCGCGAGCCCGCCCGGGTGCCGCGGGTTGATCGAGGGCCTCTCGCCGCCGCGCACGTTCACCGGGCGATACGCCGAGAGCAACACCACCTCGGCGACGCCGTGCGCCGCGAGGATCGTGCTCATGTCCGAGAGCGCGAGCACGAGCCGGCAATCCATCACTTCAAAAGGGCTCGCCGCGCGCGCGTGCTCGGGCATCTCGGTGCGATAACGCACGCCGCCCACGTCCTTGGTGAGCCGCACGGGCGCCGCGATCGAGGGCATGTCCGCGGCCTCTTCGAACGCGATCGCGCGCTTGCCGAGCTCCTTGAGACAAGCCTTTTTCCCGAGCGATCCGTACCGCGCGGCGGGGTGATCCGCGCCGCGCTCGTGCAGCACCACGCGCGGTCGTTTGGCCGGCTTCGCGATCGGCTCGGCCGAGACGCCGCCGCTCGCGCAAATCGCGGCGAGCGCGATCAACGTGGCGGGGAGAGGACGCGCGCGCATTCGTGATGGCTGAAACCTTACCCCTGAACGGGCCCTTTCGGTTTGACATGTTCGCGGATCGTCCTTCATTCTTGCTGGGAATTGGCCCCATGAGCGAGCTCTCCCACCGTGCGCGCAAGATCCTGATGGCTGCGGTGACCGAGTTCATCGCGACCGGCGAGGCCGTGGGGAGCCGCACGATCGCCCGCAAATACGGCCTCGATCTGTCGGCGGCCACCATCCGCAACGTGCTCTCGGATCTCGAAGAGGCCGGCTACCTGCGCCAGCCCCACACGTCCGCGGGCCGCATCCCGACCGACCGCGCGCTCCGCCTCTTCATCGACACGCTCGTCGACGTGCGCGCCATCCCGGCCGAAGAGCAGATCGAGATCGGCCGGCGTTTCAAGGACATTTACGCGCGCGCCGAAGATCCTTTGCGCGAGGCGGGCCGCTACCTCTCGCAGCTCTCGGGCACCGCGGCGGTCGTGGGCGCGCCGCGGGCCGACCTCCGATCGCTCTCGCAGCTCCGGTTCCTCCCCACGCGTCCGGGCCAGCTCCTCGCGGTGCTCGTCTTCACCGACGGCGCGGTCGACAACCGCTACATCCAAGTCGACGAGGCCATCAGCGAGGGCGAGCTCACGCGCATCCACAACCTGCTCGCCGACGTGATCGAGGGCCGCACGCTCGGCGAGGTGCGCGACCTCTTCGCGCGGCGCTTGGCCGACGAGCGCGTCCTCGTCGACAACCTGCGTCGCCGCGCCTTCGAGCTCGCGAGCAGGGCGATGGCCGACATCCCGGGCAAGACGGACCTCGTCATCGAAGGCCAGACGAGGCTCATCGATCTGCCCGAATATGCCGACGCGACCAAGCTCAAGAGGCTCCTCATCGCGCTCGAAGAGCGCGTCGAGATCGTCGGCTTGATCGACAAAACCCTTGCCGCGGGCTCGGTCACCGTGTTCGTCGGGAGCGAGGCGGGCGACCTCGGCGACGGCGAGATCAGCCTCGTTCTCGCGCCGTACGCCGAGCGCGGGCGCATCGCGGGCACCGTGGGCGTGCTCGGCCCGACGAGGATGGACTACGCCAAGGTGATGCCGCTCGTCGACGCGACCGCCGCCGCCATGAGCGAAGCGCTCGAAAAGAACAGCGGCTCGAACAACCGATAAAATCGTGCTCTCCCTCGGCCCATGAGGAAGCTCTCGGCGCCGCGCCCGTACTACCCAAGAAAGCTCCCTCCCATGGCCGTTCCTTCCTCAACCCAGGACCGAGATAAGGTGTCTCCCGTGCGTCAAAAGCCCTCTGCTCGATCCCTGGGCGCGGTCCTCGTGCTCGCGCTGATGGTCCTCACGCTGCCGAGCTGCTCGGCGATCTTGAACAGCGATCCGAACCTGCGATGGTGGGTGTTCTCTCACTTTGGGGCCGGCAAGATCTGCCCCGAGATGATCAAGACGAGCGTGCCGATCCGGCTCCAAGATCCCAACGCACCGTCGACGGGTCGATTCTTTCCCATGACGTGCACGTGCACGGTCAACGACGCGTCACGGACCATCGTGGTGAGCGTGTCGGGCACGGGCTACGGCTTCGTCTCGCCCGCCAAGCGCGTCGGCTTCTCGCTCAGCGCGACGGCCGAATACCGGCCCGACTTCGTCATCGCGGGCAAAGACCTCTACCTCTGGGCGCGGATGAGCCGCATCGTCGATGGGCCGCGCTTCCAAACCGCTTACATCGAGAACCCCATCGTCGAGGTGGTGAGCAACGTCGGCAACCTCAGTAACTCGCTCGGCAACAACGTTGTTTCGGGCGTGATGGCCAAGGGCTTCACCGTCATTCGAAACGACGACAACCCCGATAACCCCGATTTCGCGCTCGGCATCTACAACCCTCCTCAAAAGCCCTTTCACCCGTTCCAGGCGGCCATCAACAACCGTTTTACGTTCGCCAACGAGATCACCGACGTCGAGGCCAATCAGCGTGATTATCTGGGCCCGTTCGAGATCACCGGATCAAACAAGGCGTTCTTCTTCACCGCGCAGGTCTCCGGCCCGCCCATCGACGTCATCATCGTCAACAAACAGACCGGCGACATGTGGCGCGATAGCTACCAAACAGGCAAGCCGCTCGGGCCCCCGCCGGGCCCGGTGTTCGCGCAAAACCCTGTGATGCCCGGCTTCTCGGACGCGCGTAGGTACAACCTCCCTGCCGGCCAATATTATGTCGTGCTCGACAACACCACGGTGGCCGGCGTCGTCGGGCCGACAGGCACCTCGATTCTGGGCCCGCTCGGGCTCGGCGCGGGCGCGGGCCGCGCGCGCGTCAGCTATATCGCGCAGCTCGGCGAGTGAAGGCAATGCTCGCTGGTATCAACGCTTGACGGACCCCTACCGTAACGGGATAAAGAGGGTCATGCACGCGGACGATCACACCGCGGACAAAGCGGCGCTCGAACGGCTTCGCGCCAGGCTCGAAGCGTACATGAACAAGAAGGGTCTTCGCTCGACGGCGCAGCGCAGGCTCATCGTGGACACGTTCTTCGACAGCGCGTCGCACATGACCATCGAGGACCTCTTGCACGAGGTCCGCGCGCGCGACCGCGGCATCGGCTACGCGACCGTGTATCGCACGCTCAAGCTGCTGGCGGAGTGCGGCGTCGCGTCCGAGCGCCACTTCGGCGATGGGCTCTCGCGCTACGAGCTCGCCGACGAGGCCACCACGCACCACGACCACCTGATTTGCACGAGCTGCGGCAAGATCACCGAGTTCGAGGAGCCTCGGATCGAGGCGATCCAGGACGAGGTCGCGGCGCGCCACGGCTTCACGGTCACGTCGCACAAACACGAGATGTACGGCGTGTGCGCCGCTTGCCGCATCGGCGACAAGAACGCCGCCTCATAATTTTTAGGAATATCCGGGGGCGGATGGTTGTCTCGACGCCGCCCAGCTTGCTAGAAGCGGGCGCGCACCGCCGCGCCCCTCTCCCACAAGCCGAAGGTCCATCCGCACCATGCACGACGTACGCGCGCTGAACGAGCTCGTCGCCAAAGAGAGCGCCTTCATCGACGGCCTGATGACCGAGGTTGGCAAGGTCATCGTCGGCCAGGGGTACATGCTCGAGCGCATCCTGATCGGCCTCCTCACGGGCGGTCACGTGCTGCTCGAAGGCGTCCCCGGGCTCGCCAAGACCCTCACCGTCCGCACGCTGTGCGACGCGATCGACGCCAAGTTCGCGCGCGTGCAGTTCACGCCCGATCTGCTCCCGGGCGACCTCATCGGCACCGTCATTTACAACCACCAAAAGGGGGAGTTCTCGTCGAAGCTCGGCCCCATCTTCGCGAACCTGGTGCTCGCCGACGAGATCAACCGCGCGCCCGCCAAGGTGCAGAGCGCCCTCCTCGAAGCGATGCAGGAGCGCCAGGTGACCATCGGCGATCGGAGCTATCCGCTGCCCGATCCGTTCGTGGTCATGGCCACGCAGAACCCCATCGAGCAGGAGGGCACGTACAGGCTCCCCGAGGCGCAGGTCGATCGCTTCATGTTGATGGTGAAGGTGAGCTACCCATCGCGCGCCGAAGAGCGGCAGATCGTCGACCGCGCGACCGGTCTCGTCGAGGCGCGCGCCTCCAAGATCGTCGAGCCCGACCAGCTCCTCCGCGCGCGCAGCGTCGTGCGCGACGTGTACATGGATGATCGCGTCAAGGACTACATCGTCGACGTGGTCTTCGCGACCCGCGAGCCTACGCAAAAAGGCATGAAGGACATGGCGAGCCTCATCGAGTACGGCGCGAGCCCGCGCGCGTCGATCGCGCTCGCGCTCGCGGCGCGCGCGCACGCTTTTTTGCGGCACCGCGGCTACGTCACGCCCGAGGACGTGAAGGCCGTGGGGCCCGACGTGCTGCGCCACCGCGTGGTGCTCACGTACGAGGCCGAGGCCGAGGAGATCACGAGCGAGCAGATCGTTCGCCGCGTCTTCGAGGTGGTCGAAGTGCCGTGAAGCTCATGCGGTCCTCCAGCGATGGGGGGACCCGAAAGGGGTCCCCCCAAACCCCCCCGGTGCCGTTGCGAGCTATGCAGAAGGAGCGCCGCGCGGAGCCGCTCCCGCAGGAGCTCTTGAAGCAGCTCCGCACGCTGGAGATCCGCACGTCGAGGCTCGCGAACGATCAGCTCTCGGGCACGTATCACTCGGTCTTCAAGGGCCAAGGCCTCTCGTTCCGCGAGGTGCGCGCGTACCAGCCCGGCGACGACGTTCGCTTCATCGACTGGAACGTCTCCGCGCGCATGAACGAGCCCTTCGTCAAGGTCTTCTACGAAGAGCGCGAGATGACCGTGATGCTCGTGGTCGACGCCTCGCACAGCGAGGAGTGGGGCACGCGCCGCGCGTCGAAGGCCCGCGTCGCGGCCGAGGTGGGCGCGCTCTGCGCGTTCAGCGCCATCACCAACAACGATCGCGTGGGGCTCGTCTTGGCGACGTCGGCCATCGAGCGCCTCGTGCCGCCCAAGAAGGGCGACAAACACGTGGTGCGCGTGATCCGCGAGATTTTGGGCCACAAACCCAAATACACAGGCACCGATTTGAGGCTCGCGCTCGAGACGCTCGTCAAGGTGACGAAGCGCAGGAGCGTCGCGTTCGTCATCAGCGATTTTTATACCGACGGCTTCGAGCGCGCGCTCGCGCTCGCCGCGGCGAAGCACGACGTCATCCCCGTGATGCTCGTCGATCCGCGCGACGAAGAGCTGCCCGACGTGGGCCTCACGACGTTCGAAGATCTCGAGACCGGCGACGAGATCACGATCGACACGTCGGACCCGGCCGTGCGCGAGCACTACAAAAAGATCCAGCGCGCGCACCGCAAACGGCGCGAGGAGCTCTTCAACAAGCTCGCGCTCGACGCGGCGGTGGTGCGGACCGACGCGAGCGTCGTCGCGCCGCTGCGTGAGCTGTTCGCGAAGCGCGCGAGGAGGCTCCGGCGATGAAGCGGCGCTGGAGGTGGCTCATCCCCGCGGCGCTCGTCCTCGTGGCCGAGAGCGCGCTCGCGCAGCGCGGGCCGCGTGACGCAGGCCCCTCCGACGCAGGCCCTTCCGACGCGGGTACGGCGAGCGCGGACGCGGGATCCGCGAGCGCTCCGAGCGACGCGGGAGCGGGCGACGCCGCTCCGAACGACGACGCGGGAGCGCGCGACGCGGGCCCTTCGGATGCTGGATCGATCGGCGACGCGGGCGCGAGCGACGCGGGCGCGGTCGTGGGGACGTGCGTCGAGCACGTGCCGAACGGCGTCGCGCGGCCGCTCCTGATCGAGAGCCTGCCTGCGCGCGGCGTGGCCGGATACGCGATCGATCTCACGATCCGCGTGACGCACGGCAAAGGTGAGACGGTGCTGCCTGAGGGGCTCCGGCCTTCGCGCGAGGGCGCGGCGGGCGCGGCGCTCGCCAAGTCCGGCTTCGTGATCCCCGATCCGAGCGGCGGCGCGGCGGGCTCGATCACGCTCTCTCCCGAGGGCGATCAGTCGATCACCACGGTGCGCATCGCGCTCGTTCCGCTGCCCAAAGAGGCGGGCAGGCAGATGCTCACGTTGCCGCCGTTGCCCATCTCGATCGCGCGCGCGAACGGCGATCGCATCACGCTGTGCACCAAGCCGCAGTCGCTCCTCGTCGAAGAGCCCATCGCGAACGAGCCTGATCCCAAGGTCAAACCGAACCCGCCCGCGCGCCCGCAGCGCGAGGAGTGGGTCCTGTTGAAGCAGGTGCTCATCGGGCTCGGGATCGGCGCCTTGGCTGCGATCGCGGGGTTCTTGCTCGCGCGCACCCTGCGCAAGAAGCCCGAGGACGCGCCGCCTCCGCCCAAGCCGATCCCGTGGGTCGCGGCGCTCGAAGAGCTCGAGCGCATCCGCAGGAGCACGCTGCTCGAAGAGGATCGGCGCGGCGACTACTTCGATCGCGTGAGCAACACGATCCGCTTCTACCTCGGCGCGCGCTACGGCTTCGAAGAGCTGGAGGCGGGCTACAACGGCCTCGAGACCACGACGAGCGAGATGCTCGAGATGCTCCGCCGCGTGCGCCCCCCGATCGACGAGCTGAAGCGCATCCGCGTGTTCCTCGAAGACTGCGACCTCGTGAAGTTCGCGCGCGCGGAGCCCACCAAACAGGAGTGTCTCGACGCGCTCGCGCGCGGCGAGGTCATCGTCAAGCGCACCATCCCGCCCGCGATCGCCGAGCCTGTCGGAGGGGCGAACGAGGGCGCGAACGAGGCCAAACGCAGGGCGCGCGCCGCGATCGATCGCGATCGCGATCGCGATGAGGAGGCCCCTTGATCGAGCCCCGCGCGCCCGCGCTCCCCAAGCTCGATCCCAAGCCCGCGCAGGCGAACAGGGGCGCGCGCGCGGCGATCGTCGCGGGGGTGTTCATCGCCGCCCTCGCCGCGGCGCTCGCGCAGCCCATCGCGTCGCGCGGGCTCGACACGTGGAGCGGCGCGAGCTTTCAATACCCGTGGCTCCTCGTCGCGCTCGTGCTGGTGCCGATCGCGCTCTACCGCGGCACGTTCGGGCAGGACGCGCGCACGCCGCGCATCAAGATCGGCACGCTCGCGATGCTCGCGAGCGGACCGCGCGGGCTGCGCAGCTATCTGCGCGACGCGCCCGGCGCGCTGCGCGCGGCGGCGCTCGCCGTGATGGTGGCGGCCATCGCGCGGCCCGTCTCGGTGCTGCGCGATCAGAGCACCAACGACAAGGGCATCGACATCATCGTCGCGCTCGATCTGTCGGGCTCGATGCGCGCGGTGCTCGACGCCGATCCCAAGGACCTGCCGGGCGCGCCCGCGCTGCCGAAGAACAAGCGGCTCACGCGGCTCGACACGGCCAAGATCGTCATCCAAGACTTCATCGCGCGGCGCAGGACCGATCGCATCGGCGTGGTGGTGTTCGGCAAAGACGCGTACGTGCTGTCGCCGCCGACGCTCGACTACACGCTGCTCGCGCAGCTCGTCTCGAAGATGAGCCTCGACGTGATCGACGGCAACGCGACGGCGATCGGCGACGCGGTCGGCGTCGCCGCGGCGCGGCTCAAGCGGAGCGACGCGCGATCCAAGGTCATCGTGCTGCTCACCGACGGCGAGTCGAACGCAGGCAAAATCGCGCCTGAATATTCGATCCATCTCGCGTCGATGACGGGCGCCAAGGTCTACACGATCCAGATCGGCAACAACGACGAGGTCGACGTCGAGGACGGCACCGACCTCTTGGGCCAGCCCGTGTACTCGCGACGCCGCTACCCGGTGAACCCCGAGCTGCTCCAGCGCATGGCCACCGAGACGGGCGGCAAGGCCTTCATCGCGACCGACGGCAAGGCGCTCGCCGACAGCATGCACGCGGTGCTCGATCAGCTCGAAAAGACGCGTTTTGAAGCGAGCGCGGCGTCCTTCGAAGATCTGTTCCCGCTCCTGCTCCTGCCGGCCGCGTTCCTCGTCGCGCTCGACGCGCTCCTCCGCGCGTGGCTCTTGCGGAGGTTCCCGTGACCATGGGGCTCGCTCGCGGGGGTTATCGGGAGGGTCGCCGATGAGCTTTGCTGCTCCTCTCTACCTGCTCGGGGCGCTGCTCGCGTTGGTCGTGGGGGCCTTGCTTTTGTGGGGTGGGCTCACGCGGAAGAGGTTGGTCGAGCGCTTCGGCGACGCGAACCTCGTTGGCGCGCTCGTCACCGCCGACGCTTCGAAGCGCCGCGCGTACAAGGGCGTGATGCTCGTCGCCGCGGTCGCGCTGGTGTTCGTCGCGGCGGCGCGCCCGCAATACGGCAAGGGCACGAAGCTCATCCCCGCGACCAACGTCGACGTGGTGATCGTGCTCGATTATTCGAAGAGCATGTACGCGCGCGACGTCGAGCCGTCGCGGATCTTCCGCGCGAAGGTCGAGGTCGCGCGGCTCGTGCGCGAGCTCTCCGGCGCGCGCTTCGGCGCGGTCGCGTTCGCGGGCGAGCCCATGACCTTCCCGCTCACGGCCGACGGCGCCGCGATCGCGCAGTTCCTCCGCCAGCTCGATCCGAACGACATGCCCGTGGGCGGCACGGCGATCGCGCGGGCCCTGGAGTCCGCGCGCGATCTGCTCCGGCGCGATCCCAAATCGCAGGACCATCGCCGCATCATTTTGCTCATCACCGACGGCGAAGATCTCGAAGGTGATCCCGTCGCGACGGCGACGTCGGCCGGACAAGACGGCACCACGATCCACGTCGTGCAGATCGGCGGTCGCACACCCGAGCCCATCCCCGACGTGGGCGCAGACGGCAAGGTCTCGGGCTTCCGCCGCGATCGCCAAGGCCGCCCGCTCATGACCGCGCTCTCGGTCGACGGCGAGAAGCAGCTCGCGTCCATCGCCGCCGCGACGGCCGGCGGCAAGCTCGTGCGCGCGGCCAAGGGCGAGACCGGCATCGCGGAGATCACCCAGGAAATCAAGCGCAGGATGCGCACCGAGCTCGCGGAGCGCGTCGAGACGGTGTACGCAGACGTGTACTATTACCCGCTCGGCCTCGCGATCGTTTTGCTCGTCGTCGAGGCGCTGCTCGGCGACGCGAAGCGGCGCGTCCCGTCGCTCCTTTTGCCGCCGGCGGGCGACAAAAATAAGCTCAAACGTGCGCTCCGCCGCAAGCTGACCAAGAAGGAGGCGAAGCGTGCCGCCGCGTGATCCGCCTCCTCCGCCTCCCTCCAAGGTTCGAAAGAAGGCGCCGCGCGCGCCGCTCCCCGCGCGCGTGTCCGCGTGGCTCCGCGAGCACCCTCGCGCGACGCGCGGGATCGTCGCGGGCTTCGGCGTGCTCTGCGCGTTCGGCCTCTTCACCGCGGTGGCGCGCGGTTACGGCTGGACGCCGCGCGAGCCCTTCATGCGCAACGCGCCCGAGGTCGACGAGGCGATGCGCGATCTCGACAGCGGCCAAGCCGAGAGCGCGGAGCAGAAGCTCGCGCGCTACCTCGACACGGGCTACTGCGGCGCCGACAGCGGGATGCACGTCTCGTCGCTCGTGCGCAAGCGGCCGAACGGCACGTTCGATCTCGGGCTCACGCTCTTCGCGCTCGGCGAGCGCTTCGGGCGCCGCTTCGGCGACGAGGAGCTCGGCGACGGCGGGAGCAACGAGACCCAGCTCCACGAGCGTCGCCTGCGCGAGATCCGCTGCGCGCTCGTGCTCGTCGAGGCGATCGCGGCCGACCCCGACGTGCCGATCGATCTGCGCGCGCGCGCCTATTATCTCGCGGGGAATTTGCACTTCTTGGCCGGGCAATACGAGGACGCGGTCAAGGAGTACGACCGCGCGCTCGCGTTGATCCCCGGCTTTGCGCCCGACGCCGCGCTCGACGCGATCGGCAGAGACGCCGCGCACAACCGCGCGCTCGCGCTCCGTCGCATCGAAGATCGCAAAGACGCGGGCCAAGACTCGCCCCCCGACGCGCCGCCCGATGCGCAGCCCGACGCGGGCGAAGACGCGCCCGATGGAGACAACGGCAACGACGGATCGAGCGGCGAGGACGGCGGCCAAGGCGACAGCGGCCAAGGCGACGGCGGCGGCGATGGAGGCGACGGCGACGGCGGCGCCGAAGCAGGGCCCGGCGACAGCGGCGTGCCTGCGTCGCCCGACGCTGCGCCTCCGCAGCCCGCGACGCCCGACGGCGGGCTGCGCGCTGATCAGGACGAGCGCTTGTTGGAGGAGCTCGGCGAGGCGCCCTCGTACCAAGAGCAAGAGGCCAAGGCGCGCGCGAATCAACGGCGAAGCCGATCGATGGAGGACAAGTGAGATCGCGCTTCGCCCAAGGGATCGCGGCGTGCGCGATCACGTGCGCGATCGAGGCGCCCGCGATCGCCGCGGACAAGCCTCAAATCACGGTGCGCCCGAGCGCGATCGAGGTCGAGGCGGGCGAGTCGTTCTCGATCGAGATGAAGGTGCTCGTCGATCAAGGCGACCCAACGCCCGATCGTCCGGTGCTCACGCCGCCCGCGGGCGTGCGCGCCGAGGGCCCGATGATCTCGTCGCAGACCTTCATGCAGTTCGGCGCGGGCGTGCGATCGGTGAAGGTCGGCATCGGCGCTGTGTGGCAGCTCAAGATCGACAAGCCCGGCCGCTACGTGGTCCCGAGCCCGACCGTGAGCTTCCGAAACAAGCGCTTTGCCGGCACGCCCATCACCGTGGACGTCAAGCCCGCGTCGGGCCGGCCCAAGCCGCAGAGCCCATTCCTCACGCCCGGCGGTCCGGGCTTCAACATCCCGTGGCCGTTCGGCGGGAGCGATCCCTTCGCGCGCGAGCAAGAAGAAGAGAGCGCGATCGTGCGCGAGCTCGCGCTGCCGAACGCGCCTGATCCCGTGGTGTTTTTGCGCGCCGTCGCCGACAAGACCAACGTGGTGGTGGGCGAGCAGGTGATCGTCACCTTCTACGCGTATTACCGCCACGCGCTCTCGGTCTCGGAGTGGCACGAGGCGCCGCTCGTCGATTTTTATAGGGTCTCGCTCAAGGACAAGAGCCCCGAGGTCGCGACCACCGCGGGCGGCCAGCGCTACAACGTGAAGGTCTTCGATCGCGTCGCGCTCTTCCCGCAGCGCACGGGCGATCTGCACACGGGCTCGCTCCGCGTGACGTTTGCGGGCCGGCGCGTGGGCGCGTACGGACAGCGATCGTCGGAGGACATCATCCTGCACGTGACGGAGCCGCCGCGCGAAGGCAGGCCGCCGGGCTACGCGCTCGGCGACGTGGGCGAGCTCGCGCTGCAAGGCGGCGTCGTGCCGCGCAAGATCGATCAAGGCGGCACCGTCGCGGTGATGCTCAAGGTGTCGGGCACGGGGAACATGCCGCAGTCGCTGCGCGTGCCCGAGCGCTTGGGCGTGGAGTGGCTCGACCCGGAGAAGAAAGACGAGCTCGACATCTCGCAAGGCAAGGTCCAAGGCTCGCGATCGTTCGGCTACGTGGTGCGCCTCAAGGAGGCGGGCAACATCGATCTCGGCGAGGTCGCGCTGCCGTTCTGGAACCCCGCCGAAAAGCGCTACGACGTGGCTCGTGTGGCGCTCGGCATGGTCGAGGTGAAGCCGGCGCTGCCGCCCGCGGATCCCTCGGCCAAGCCGAGCGAGCCGAACGCGGAGGAGCCCTTCTTGGGCATGCCTTCGACGCGGTATCAGCTCGGCGCGTTCGCGGCGCCGCGCGCGCCTCGCCTCGTTGGCGCGCCGCTCGTCGCGATGATCGTCGCGCCGCCCGCGCTCGTCGGCCTCGCGTCGGCCGGCGCCGCCGTCGCGAGGCGCATGCGTGCGCGCAAAAAAGCCGGCGATGAGAGCCCTGGAGAACAAGCCAAACGCGCGCTCGAAGCGGCGGGCGCCGCGGATCCCAAAGGCAAGCTCGCCGCCGCGGAGCGCGCGGTGCACCTCGCGAACGAGGCGGCTTCAGGCTTGAAATCAAGGGGTTTGCGCAACCACGAGGTCGGGCCTTCGCTCGTCGATCGAGGCGTCGACGAAGACCTCGCGAACGAGGCGCAGGCGATCCTCGCGGCGTGCGAGGCGATCCGCTTCGAGCCTGGGCCTCCCTCCGAAGAACGCGCGCAGGAGATCGTCGACAGGGCCGCCGCGCTCGTGGAGGAGCTCGTCGCGTGAGCGCGCGCTGGGCGCCGGCGATCACGGCGGCGTTGCTCCTCACGGCGGGGAGCGCGCTCGCGGCGGATCCCCCTGCAAACGAAGGAGATTTGTTTCGAGCGGGCGCGGAGGCGCTCCGGCGCGGCGAATACGCGGCGGCCATCGAGGCCTTCGAAGTGCTCGCGGACAAGGGGTTTGTGCATCCCGACGCGAGCTACGATCGCGGGCTCGCGTACGTGATGCGGGTCAAGGCGCGCGCCGAGCGGCCGGGCGATTTGGGCCGCGCGGCAGCAGCGTTTGAAGAGGCCTTGTTGCTGAGGCCCAACGACGAGGACGCCGATCACGCGCTCGATCTGGTGCGCGCCGAGGTGACGCGGCGCCGCGCGCGCGCCGGGCAAAGCTCGGTCGTGGCGCGGCCGACGCTCGACAGGCTCGTGGTGGGGCTCGCGAGCGAAGATGTTTGGGCGGGCTTGGCCATCGCATCAGCTATCGTCTTTGCGCTCGGGCTCGTGTTGCGAAGGAGGCCCTCGGGCCCTCTGCACGTGGCAGGAGCGGTGATGTGGCCGACCGCGCTCGTCGCGGTGATCGCGCTCGCGCCGCTCGCGTGGGGCGCGCGGTGGTTGCGCCTGCACACGAGGCCTGGAGTCGTGGTGGCGAGTGAGGTGGTGTTGGTGAACGCCTCGGGACAATCGCTCGGCATCGACGCGGTGCCTGAGGCGGCGTCCGTCGAGCTCGGCGCGACGACAGGCGATCTGGTCCACGTGCGATGGGGCGCGGTCGAGGGATATGCCCCCTCGTCGGCGATTCGCGTGCTGAGCCAAGGGCGCTGAGCGGCTTCTCCGAGGCGGCTTGTGCGCAAACGGCCAGCGCACATGTGCGCGAACAACAACGTGGCTCGGATCTTCTGGATTTTACGGTGTGCGAGCGATGGCTCGCGCCTTGCTGTGAGCTCGTTGAGGAGGTTTTGCCATGACCATGTACTTGAACGTGACCGTCTCGCCGATCGCTACGGGCTCCACCGCCGATGTGGACGAAGCCGCGCAGGTTTGGGGGGGCACTTGGAGCGCGCCCCCGACCGCAGGACAACACTACCTGCTCACGAACAACGATGGGCTCGACTGGCCCAGTGAGTTCTCGGGTCAAGGCAGCGGCACCCAAGCTTCGCCTTACCTCTTCACGCCGTCCGACGCTTGACGGCTCACCGCCGGTCGAGCTGCTCCAGCATCCACCTTCGCCCCTCCGCGAGCGTTTTATCGCTCCAGGACTCCTTGTCCTTTTGGTAGCCCCCGAGCCCCCACGCGGTGGTGTGATGGTCCTCTTTGAAGTGCGGCGCGAAGGCTAAAAACACGCTGAGATCCACGAGCCCCTCGCGCGCCGCGACCCACCGCGGCGTAGGCATGATCCCGAGATCTTTGTGCACGACCCACGCGCCGGTAAAGGGCTCTCGCCCGTCCAGCTCGTCGAACGCGAAGCCCTGCGTCAAGAGCCCGATCCATTCGAGCCTGCCTTGCACGCCCAAGAGGTGCTGCCGATAGAGGTGCACCGAGAGCCCATAACGACTGAGCCCGTTGTTGTAGATCCACACGGGGTGCCCCTTGTCCATCAGCGCCTTGACGTCGCCGGGCTCGTGCTCGTTGAGCGCGGGCGCGGTGGTCACCGCCATCAGCTCCTCGAACAGCGCATCTCCCTTTCGTGCGCTCGTGAAGCCGAGCGTGGGGACACCGGCCTTGTGATAGCTCGCGGTCCTCGCGATCGCCTGCTTCATCTCGTCGGGCGTCGACGGCTCGTCGTACGCGTAAAAGAGGTGCTCCGGGACGTCGTGGGCCTTTTGAAAATCCACGAGCGCTTTGGCGAGGTCCGACGGCTTGTGGCGCAGGCGGCTGAGCGCCGGCAGGAAGCCGCCATAAGGCACCACGCGCCGGCCGTGCCAGAGCTTCCTCGCGATCGCGAAGTAGCGGAGCGCGCGCGGCGCCTCGATCGTCAAGCCCCCTTCGGTCGTCCTCACCTCGTAGTCGAGCCCCGGCCCGCCCGTGATGGTGTTGAGGCCATAGGCCGCCTGCTCGGCGAGCAAAGCCTCTTGGAGCGCCCACCACCGCTCCTCGCCGACCACCTCGGGGCCGAACGGCAGCGCGCTCCCCAAGAGCCCCACCGAGAGGGGGATCTTCACCATCTCGTCGCGCACGACGTGGATGGGCAACGTCACGTCGAGGGTGACCGAAGGCCCCGAGAAGATCACCAGATGCGCGTTGTAATGACCGGGCGTCGCGTCTTTGGGGATCGGGATCTCGATCAAGACCGGCCTGCACAGCCCGGGCCCGAGCGTGATGTTCGGGTCGGGCCGATAATGGTGCACCGCGAGCCACGCCGAGCCGCCCTCCATCGGGCGCACCGGCAGATAACGACCGTGGAGCGCGCGCGGCGTGGGCCACGAGGGCAACGGCGAGAGCGGCATCAGCCGCGCGGGCCTCGCCTCGTTCGAATAGAGCACCAGCGCGGCGGTCACGCGCTGGCCGGGCACGCCGATGAGCTTGGGTGACACCTTGTGCGAATGGCGCGGGCGATCGCCCGGATACACCGGCTCACCGGGCTCGATGGGCTCAATCTCGATGTCTTCGGAGATGGCTTTGCGATCGCGCCCGCGCCGGGCGAGGTCGCGCGGCACGTACGCCTCCGCGATCGCCTTCTTTTGCAGGGCGAGATGCGCGTCCATGAACGCTCGCCCCTCGTTCGTGTCGGGCGCGATCACGAGCCCCGCCGTGCGGAGCTTGGGAGCGTCTTTGGCCTGCCCGTCGGCCACCACCGAGAAGACGTTTTGGCCCTCTCTCGCGTGGAACGAGAAGCGCGCCGCCGCGTGCGCCGGAAAGACCAGCTTATCCGCGATCTCGCTCAGATCCGTGACCTCGGTGTCTTGAAACAAGAAGTGCGCGGCGTCGGGCGAAGACGTGTGCTCGTGCGCCACCTCGCCGTTCACGGCGAGCTGCGCGTGCGTGTAGCTCGCCGCGTCGCCCTCCCAAAACCCACCTCGCTCGAACGCGATCCACCCGATGTAATGACCTGCCTTGAGGTCCACCCGAAAGCCGCCTTCGGGCAGCGCGAGCCCGTCGCCGAGGAGCGGCGTCGGGTAGCTCATCGGGCCTCGGACCGTCTTCACCTCGCCCGCGAGCAGGCCAAAGCCGCGCGCCGGATCATAACGAGTCTCCTCGTCCACGCCGAGGGTCTTGCCCATCACGCGTGATCCCTTGGGGCCGAAGTCGAACGCGAACGCGGAAGGGCAGGTGAGGGGAGGCTCCTTGATGAGCCTCAGGTTGTCGAGATAAAGCGTGCCTTTGCCGCGGTTCATGAAGCCGAGGCGCGTCACTCCGGTGAGATGAATCGGGGTTTTGTCGCGCCCGCGATAAGGCCGGCCCTCCTCGCCGCGCTGGAGCCCGCCTTCGAGATCGATGACCAACGTGTGATCGCCGGGCGGCGCGGCCGTGGTGCGTTGATGGCGATCCATGAAGTCGGTGTGATCGTCTTGGACCTCGAAGCCAACGAGCAAGGTGTCGTCCGAGGGGTTGTGCGCGTCGACGAGGAGCTTGTGATACGGGCTGAAGTCGTGCGTGGCGAGGTCGGTGAACGCGGCCATCATCCCCGGGGCGATCGCGAGCGAGCGTTTTCCCTCCGAGGCCCACGTGGAGACGATCTCGACCGGCTTGCCCTGTTTGGGCCACGCCTGGACGCTCACCCATCCTTCAAAGGATTGAACGACGATGGTGTCGGGCGGGGGAGCCTTCTTTTTGCACGAAGGCAGCGTGAGCGCGAGCAGGCAACCGAGCGCGGCGAGGGGCGTTGCCGACATGGCCCTTCGCCGGCTCACGGCGGGGGCTCGGGCCCCGCTCCCGCGCTCTCGGCGGCGAGCTCCGCCTCGTCGAGGGCGCGTTTTTGAGCCTCGTTCTCTTTGACGCGGGCCTCCAGAACGTCGGTGCCCAGGTAGCGAAACACGTAGACGCCACCCACGAACATGCACAAAAACAAGGCGAGGATGCGCCACAAGACCAGATACGGCAGCTCGTAGACGCCGCGCACCCAAGGCGCCATGAGCGCGTTGGAGCCCGCCTCGGCGATGCCGCTCGCGCCCGGCGTCGGGCTCAAATAAAGCGCAAAATTGAGGAGCGCCTGCACCAAAATCACCTGCACGACGGGCGGCCCCACGGTCACGTAGCGGTCGGGCGTCACCGGCACGCCGAGCGCGAGCAGGATGAAATACGCCACCGCGAAGCGCGAGCAGAAGAACCCGAACGTGAGGAGCTGGGCCGTCAAATACGCTGCTTTGCCGCGCTCCATGTAGATGCGGAATCCCCGGTGAACCTCGTCGACCGCGTGGAGCGCCCGCGCGCGCGCCGCGCCCGGCTTTGCGAGCCTCTCCTCGGCGAAGCTCTTGAATCGCTCGGAGCGGGCGAGGAGCCGGAGCCCCACGCGGGAGAGCGCGCCGAGCGGCACCGCGCCCGCGCGGATGATGCCTTTGAGGAGCGGGGGATACGCGCCGCACAAGATGAGCGCGACGAACGCGGCGCCAAAGGCGATGACGCTCACGCCGAGGAGCCAATCGATACCTGTGCCGCCCTCGATCACCATGAGCCCTGTCGCGCGGAGCGAATAGATGACGACCGCGGAGACCAAGAAGAACACGATGGAACAGAGCGCGGTGAGGAGCTCGGCGGTGGCCACGTCGACGAGGCGCATCCCGCCGTACGCGAGCACGGCCACCTGCGAAGGCGCGGCGCCCGCTTGGCCCGGCGTCACGCCCGCGCAGAACATCAGCACGAATTCGCTGATGATCGCCGTGCGAACGCGGAGCCCCTTGGAGAGCACGCGGCTCAGCACCCAGATGCGGAGCCCGCCGCAGACGCCCTCTTGGAGCGCGAAGATGGCCGCGACGACGAGCCAAAGGGGCTTGAGGTTCGCGAACCCCGCCGCCAAATCGGCCTGTTTGCTCGCGATGCCGCGGTAGATGATCACCGCGAACGTGGCGAGCGTGATCGCGACGATGAGCTGAATTCCCCGGACGATGGCGGCGCGGTTCATCGCGCGGTCGGGAGCGAGAGCAGCGCGAGGTTCTTGCGCGTGTCCCGGATGGCGAGGGCGCCGAAGATCGCGCACGCGGCGATCGCGATGGCGTGATCGAGCGACGTCGCGATCGGCTTCCGCGTGATCGCGTGGAGCCCGATCACGCCCGCGACCACGATCGACGCGGCGACGAGCACGGGCTCGACCTTGGGCAGCTTCTCGTGCAAGCGCTGCGTGAGCATCCGCATGCCGAAGTACACGTTGAGGCAGACGGCGAGCGTCACGCTCGTCACGACCGAGAGCGCGCCCGTGATCGCCGCGAGCATGATCGCGGCGCCGAACGCGAGGAACGGCATGATGGGCAGCACGCGCGCGAGGCCCGCCTCGGACGCCACGCGCTGCGCGTTGCGGAACACGCTGAAGAGGATCTGCGCGGTGACCCAGATCAAGAAGCCGCGCTGGAGCGAGACCACGCCGAAGAGCGTGGTCCTCGCCCAAAAGTCGTTGCCCAAAAAGCCGCTCAGCGTGAGCACGCTCGACAGCACGAAGACCGACTCGACCTGGTTCAACATCCCGACCCGCATCGTGCCCGTCTCGGACTGCTCCCAATACGTGGCCGGTCCCGTCGCGGGGATGATGATCGCGATGAGCACCCAGTGGATCGGCGCGAGGCCGAGCGCCATGCACGAGAGCAGCGCGATGTAGACCATGTTGAGCTGGTCGAGGCCGTGATCGAGCAGCTCGCCGAGGGGCGAGCACTGATCGGTCCGCCGCGCGTGCGCGCCGTCCGCGTTGTCGCACCAGAGGTAGATCTGGAGCAGGATCATCGCGAGGAAGAACACCGGGCCGCGCGTCGGATAAAGGCCGACGAGCAGCGCTGTCCCCCCGAGGTTGAGCAGGTGCCCGAGGTGCGTGATCGCGTTGGGGCTCACCTTGGCCGGGATCCACGGGAGGAACGGATCGACGACGTAGCGGCGGTAATACGGGAGGAGGATCGACCGATCCTCGACCTTGTACACGAGCGGCATTCCCACGAGCATAGCGCCCATCGTCGCGCTTTCGTCGGCCGACCGAGGCAGACGTGCAGAAAAGTTTTCCGAGGTCGATGCCCCCTGTTAGGTGGGGGTCGATGTCCGCGCCCCTCCCGCAGACCTCTTTTCGGCCCGCGCTCCGAAAAGGCCCTCGCTTCGACCCGCTCGCAGCGCGGCGGCCCATCCTCGTGTTCGAGGATGTTTATAAGAGCTATCGGCCCGATCAGCCTGTGCTCCGCGGCCTCTCGCTCGTGATCGAGCGCGGTGAGTTCGTGTTCATCACGGGGCCTTCGGGCTCGGGCAAGAGCACGCTGCTCCGCCTCGTGCACCGCACCGAAAGGCTCGATACAGGGCGCATTCTGTTCCTCGGCCGCGACGTCTCGCGCCTCACCGATCCTTCGGTGCCCGCGCTCCGGCGCAACATCGGCTTCGTGTTTCAAGACTTTCGTCTCGTGCCCACGTGGACCGTGTTCGACAACGTCGCGGTCGCGCTGGAGGTGTTGGGCCTGCCGCACCGGGTCGTGCGATCGCGCGTCGGCGAGGCGCTCGAGCGCGTGGGCCTCGCGGGCCGCGGCGGCGATCTGTCGCGCGTGCTCTCGGGCGGCGAGCAGCAGCGCGTCGCGATCGCGCGCGCGATCGTCGGCGAGCCCGCGCTCATCTTGGCGGACGAGCCCACGGGCAACCTCGATCCGCAGCTCGCGATCGACGTGCTCGGGCTCTTCGAGGACATCCACGAGGCGGGCACCACGGTGCTCTTCGCGACGCACGATCGCACGCTGCTCGACGTGCGGCCTCGCCGCGTCGTGGTGCTCGACGACGGCAAGGCCACCGATGTCCCGAACGGCCTCGCGATGGATGAGGACGAGCTCGACGTGGAGGCCGCGTGATGGTGACGGGTGACGGCGGACACTCGAGCGCGCGCGCGTGGCGCGCAGGCCGCGGCGCGATGCGCGTCCACGCTCTTTCGATCTTCTCGCTCGCGGTCGCGTTCATCTGCCTCGCGTCCGCGCTGCTCGTGGTGAGCAACATCGCGGCCGTGCGCGATCGCTGGTCCAAGGCGGGCCGCGCGACGGTGTACCTGCGCGAAGGCGCGACCGAGACCGAGGTCGGCGCGATCACGGCCGCGCTCGAAGGGACGGCCGGCGTGAAGAAGGTCCGGTTCGTGTCGAGCGTCGAGGCGCGGCGCGAGATCGTCACCGACGATCACGATCGCGCGCTCGCGCAGCTCCCGGCCGCGGCGTTCCCCGCCTCGTTGGAGGTGAGCTTCGGCGAGGAGATCACCGACGACGCGCTGCGCGCGACCGCGCTCAAGCTGCGCGCGCTGCCCGCGGTCGAGTCGGTCGAGACGTACCAGCGCTGGACCGAACGGCTCTCGTCGCTCTTGAGCGGCGGCGTGACCGCGAGCGCGGTGCTCTCGATCGTCGTGCTCTGCGCGGTGGTGAGCGTGATCGGCTCGACGATGCGGCTCTTGCTCCATCGCCGTCGCGCCGAGGTCGAGGTGCTGAAGCTCGTCGGCGCGACGGACGCGTTCGTGCGCAGGCCCTTCGTCGTCGAAGGCGCGGCGCAGGGCGCGGCGGGCGCGGGCGCGGCGCTGCTCCTGCTCGGCGTGATCTTCCTCGTGGTGCGCGGTCACTTCGATCAGGATCTCTTCGGCGTCGCGCCCTCGTTCTTGCCGTGGCCGCTCGCGCTCGGGATGATCGCGCTCGGCGGCGGGCTCGGCGCGGCGACCGCGCTCGTGAGCCTGCGCAAGATGGTGCGGATCTGATGAAGCGGGCCTCGATCCTCCTCCCGCTCGCGCTCGCGCTCCCGGCCTCGATCATCCCGGGCGGCGCGCTCGCTGAGCCGCCTGTCGCGGTCGCGCCTTCGACGCCCGAGGATTTGGAGCGGCTCGCGGCGCAGCTCGCGGAGGAGGAGAAGGCCAAGAGCACCGAGCTCGACGAGGCCAAGACGAGGCTCGACGTCACGAAGAAGCGCATCGTCGCGCGCGGTCGCGCGTACTACAAGCTCGTGCGCGCCGGCTTGATGCCGGCGGGCGCGGGCTTCGAGGCGATGGTGGATCACGCGGCGCAGGTCGAGCGCACGCGTCGCGCGCTCGATCGGGACGTGGCCGCGGAGGCCGCGCTCATCAAGCGCATCGACGAGCTGAAGACCAAGATCGCGCGCGTCCGCGCCGAGCGCGCGCCGCTCGACGTGCAGCGCGAGGCGATGGTGCGCGCGCGCCGCGCGCTGCAAGAGACCGAGGAGCGGCGCTCCGCGTTCGTGCGCGCGTTCGAGACGAGCGTGCGGCCCGACGCCGTTGCGATCTACGGCGCGGACACGGGCCCGCGCGACAGCGACGCGCAGGCGACGTTCCGCTCGCTCAAAGGGCACCTGCCCTTCCCGATCGCGGGGCGCGCCGAGGTGCGCAAGGTGAGCCGCTTCGGCGGGCCGGGCATCGAGCTCGTGGCCATGTCGGGCGCGGCGGTGCGCACCGTGGCCGCCGCGCGCGTGGCGTTCGCGGATCGCTACGAGGACTATGGATTGACGGTGATCCTCGATCACGGCGATCGCTACTACTCGGTCTACGGCGCGCTCGGCGGCGTCGACGTGAAGGTGGGCGACAGCCTCCAAAGCGGGGTGCGCATCGGGTCCGTGGGCGGCGCGCCGCTCTACTTCGAGCTCCGTCACAACGCCGCGTCGATCGATCCGGCCCCTTGGTTTGGGCTGTAAAAAGCGCGTACGCTGCGCCTGATGGTGACCCGCCGCGCGCTCCTCCAAGGCGGCGCCGCGATCGCGATCGCGGGCTGCTCGCACCGATCCGAGCCTCAACCGCAGCTCGCGTCGTCGTGGCGCACGCTCTCGTTCGATCCGAGCCCGGACGCGCCCGAGGGGGAGCGCGCGCTCGCGTTCGTCCCGCGTGAGCCGGGGGCGCCGCTGCTCGTCGCGCTCCACGGGCGGGGCGAGGCGGGGCGCGGGCTCGACGTCGGCGCGAACGCGTGGCCGCGCGACTATCACCTCGACAAGATGCTTCATCGCGTCGCGTATCCTCCGCTCAAGGTGGAAGATCTCTTGGGCATGGCCGATCCCAAGCGGCTCGCCGCGCTCAATCAATCGCTCGAAAAGGCGCCTTTTCGCGGCCTCGCGCTCGCCTGTCCGTATTCACCCGCGCTCAGCGATCGTTCGGCGAAGGGGGCAGAGGGCTTTGGCCGCTTCATCACAAAGGCCTTGATCCCGCGGGCGAGGGCCGAGTCCAAAGCCTCTTCGGCGCGCGAGGCGACGGGCCTCGACGGCGTGAGCATGGGCGGTCGCCTCGCGCTCTTGGTGGGTTTGACGAACCCCGAGGTGTTCGGCGCGGTGGGCGCGCTCCAGCCCGCGGTGCGCGCGGACGAAGCCGAGATGTTCTCGGCGCTCGCGAAGAAGGCGATGGCCAAAGCCCCCATCAAGCTTCGCCTCGTGTCGAGCGAGGATGATCCGTTCTTGGAGCCGGTGCGCGCCATCTCGGCGCGATGGAACGCCGATTCGGTGCCGCACGAGCTGCTCATCACGCCCGGCAACCATGGATATGAGTTCAACCGCGGTCCGGGCGGCGCCGAGATGGTGATTTGGCACGAGCGCGTGCTCCGCGGCCTGCCCCCGCCGGGGTGATCGCGCCGATCACTCCGGCTGCGATCCCGCCGATCACCCCACCTCCCAGAAGATCGAGGTTCCTCGCGCAAAGAGCGTAGTTCCCGCTCGGCACGAGGGCTGCAATCGGGTCTCTTCGAAGGAGACTCGCCATGACCATCACCTCTGCTCGCCGGTTTGCCCCCACGCTCGCCCTCGCCCTCGCCGCCCTCGGGTGCGCTGGAACGGACGAGGTCAATGGGCAGACCGGCAGCGGCGGATCCGGCGCGGGCGCGTCGTCCAACGCCGCTTCGTCCTCGTCGGGGAGCGGCGCGGGCGGCGCGGGCACCGGAGGCGCGATGAGCACGAGCAGCAGCTCCGGGGGCACAGGCAGCTCCGGCAGCGCGAGCAGCTCGGGCGGCACCGGCGGTTCAGGCGGCGGGACGGCCGGCAAACGCGTGATTGGGTATTTCGTGGAGTGGGGGGTCTACGGCCGCAACTACCACGTCAAGAACATCGACACGAGCGGCACGGCGCAAAAGCTCACGCACATCAACTATGCCTTTGGCAACGTGGTGAACAACACCTGCCAGCTCGGCGACTCCTACGCAGATTACGACAAGTTCTACGCGGCGGCGGACAGCGTCGACGGCGTGGCCGACACGTGGGACGCCGGCGCGCTCCGCGGGAGCTTTCATCAATTGATGAAGCTCAAGGCCAAGCACCCTCATCTCAAGGTGCTCATCTCGCTCGGCGGCTGGTCGTGGTCGAGCGCGTTTTCGGACGCGGCGCTCCCGCAAAACCGCGCCTCGTTCGTGAAATCGTGCGTCGATTTGTTCATGAAGGACCCTCGGTGGGCCGGGCTCTTCGACGGCATCGACGTCGATTGGGAGTACCCCGCCTCGTGCGGCCTCACGTGTGATTACAGGCCCGAGGACACGCAGAACTTCACGGCGCTGCTCGGCGAATTCCGCGCGCAGCTCGACGCGATGGGCCCCAATAAGCTCCTCAGCATCGCGGCGCCGGCCGACCCTTTGAAGATCGCCAAGATCGAGGGCGCGGGCATCAGCCAACACCTCGACTTCATCAACGTGATGACGTACGACATGCACGGAGCGTGGGAGAGCGTCACCAACGCGCACGCGCCCCTCTTCAACTCACCCGGTAACCCCGCCAAGGGTCTTCATTATTCGGTGGACGAGGCGGTCAATGCGTGGCTCGCGGGCGGCGCCCCGGCGAGCAAGGTCGTGGTGGGCGTGCCGTTTTATGGCCGCGGCTGGACGGGTGTCGGCGCCGGCAACAACGGCCTTTGGCAGCCCGCGAGCGGCGCCGCGCCGGGCACGTACGAGGCCGGCATCGAGGACTACAAAGTGCTCGTGCAAAAGGGCCACCCCGGCTTTTATCACCCGGACACCAAGGCCTATCACACGTTCAACGGCGTTGAGATGTGGAGCTATGACAACCCCACGTCGATCGGCGTCAAGATGGATTACATCAAGTCTCATGGCCTCGGAGGGGCCATGTTCTGGGAGCTGTCGGGCGACACGAACGGCGGCGAGCTGGTGAGCGCGGTGGCGGGCGGGCTGAATTGAGCCGCGGAGATTGACCCGCTGAGACAGGCTGTAGAGGGCCGTGCTATAGCGCCGGCCCATGTGGAAAGACGTGCTCAAAGACGCGCTCGATCGGGTAGGCGCCCTCGGGCTCGCCGAGAAGACGGCGCGCGTCGTGCGCGAGCGGACCACCGCGTTCGGCCGCGATCAGCGCGCGCAGCGCGAGCGGCTCGTCCGCTTCTATGCGCAGCTCATGGGCGATCAAGACCTCGTCTTCGACGTGGGCGCGCACATGGGCATGCGCACCGAGGCCTTCGTCGCGCTCGGCGCGCGGGTCGTCGCGGTCGAGCCGCAGGCGCACTGCGCGCGCAGGTTGTACCGGCACTTTGGCGGCAATCCCCGCGTCACCATCTTGAACAAAGCGCTCGACGCGGCGCCCGGCGAGAAGGTGCTCCACGGCACCGGGTCGAGCGCGACAGGCTCGCTCTCCGAAGAGTGGATGCACGCGGTCCAGGCCTCGGGCCGCTTCGCAGAGGGGGATTTTGCGCGCGAAGAGGTGGTGAGGACCACCACGCTCGACGCGGTCATCGACGTCTTCGGCAGCCCCCGCTTCTGCAAGATCGACGTCGAGGGCTTTGAGTACAACGTGCTGCGCGGGCTCTCTCGCCCGATCGAGGCGCTCTCGCTGGAGGTCACCCCCGAGACCTTCACCACGACCGTCGCCTGCCTCAATCACCTCACCTCGCTCGGCACGTACGAATTCAACTTCTCGTCCGGCGACACGCTCGTCTTCGATCTGCCCCGCTGGCTGCCCAAGGCCGAGGCCATCGCCGCGATGGAGAGCATGATCAAGGCCGCTCCCATGCTCTACGGCGACGTCTACGGGCGCGTCGTCGCGTGACGCGTTAACAAAATTCGCGCGCGATCGTCCTCTGTTTCGTGCTCCTCGCCTACGATGCCCCCGTGTCTCCGCGCGGGAGCGATGTGCCCGACCGACCGAGCGCTTCGGCGAACGAAGGGATGGTCGCCCTCGCGCAGCGCGGGGATCGCGCGGCGTGGTCCCGCGTGATCCGCGCCTATACGCCGCTCGTCCACGGCGTGCTCCTCGCGCGGGCCCGCCCTTCGGACATCGACGATCTGGTGCAAGACGTGTTCGTCCTCGCGCTCGAGCGCATCCCCGCGCTGCGTGAGCCGAGCGCGTTCGGCGCGTGGATCGCGCAAATCGCCCGCCATCGCGCCATCGACGCGCACCGCGGGCGGCGGCGCACCGAAGAGCTCGACGAGCGCGCCGGCAAGCCCGACGTCGATCGCGCCGAGGCCGAGCGCGTGCTGCGCGCGATCCAGAGCTTGCCGGAGGCGTACCGCGAGCCCTTGGTGCTGCGCTTGGTCGAGGGGATGAGCGGCCACGAGATCGCCGAGCAAACGGGCCTGTCCGAAGGATCGGTGAGGGTCAACCTCCACCGCGGGATGTCGCTCCTCCGCGAGCGGCTCGGCATCACGAAAGAGAGCGCGCCATGAGCGACGATTATCTCTGGGATCCCAAGGCCCCTCCCGACCCCGATGTAGCGATGCTGGAGCGCGCGCTCGCACCCCTTCGATCCAAGCCGATCGACGCGATCGATGAACCTCGCGCGCCCGTCCTCCCGCTCCGCCCTCGCGCGCGCAAGCTCGGGTGGTGGAGCGTCTCGGCCTTGGCCTCGGGGCTCGCCGCGGCCGCGGCCGCGCTCGCGCTCGTGCCGCTCGCGGAGGAGCGCGCGATCGAGGCCAAGCGTTCGGCGCCTCTCCTCGCGTCCGTTCGCCCGTCTCCGCCCGCGCGCGGCCCATCGCTCGCGGTGACGCGCATCGAAGGCACGCCGCGCTGCGGGGACGCCGCGATCGATCAGAAGGGCGAGCTCGGCGTCGGCGAGTGGCTCGAGACCGACCCGCGATCGCGCGCGGCCATCGCGATCGCGAGCGTCGGCGAGATCGAGGTGGGCGCAGGATCACGCGTCTTTCTCGCGGCGACGGGCCCGAATCAACACAAGCTCGATCTCGCGCGGGGCTCGATCAGCGCGCGCGTGAACGCGCCGCCGAGGCTCTTCCTCGTGGGCACGCCGACCGCGACCGCGGTGGACTTGGGCTGCGCCTACACGCTCTCGGTGGACGATCGCGGCGCCGCGACGCTCAAGGTGACGTCGGGCTGGGTCTCGCTCGAAGATCGCGGCCGCGCGTCGCTCGTCGCGGCCGGCGCCTCGTGCAAGACAGAGCCCGAGAGAGGCCCTGGAACGCCGGTGTTCGACGACGCGAGCGGCGCCTTCAAAGAGGCCATCGCGCGCGTCGATCGTGACGACATGACGGGCCTCGGCCCCGCGCTCATCGCGGCGCGAGCGCGCGACGCGCTCAGCGTTCATCACCTGCTCGCGCGCGTCACGCCGCAGCTCCGCGTGCGCGTTTATACGCGGCTCTCCGCGCTCGCTCCGCCGCCGCCCGACGTGACGGAGCCCAAGGTCCTTCGCCTCGAAGCGAGCGCGATCGAGGCGTGGCAGCGCGCGATCGTCGACGATCTCTCCCGCGTCACGTGGTGATCACTCCCCCGTGTCGACGAGGGTCACGGCGCACGCGTCCGCGGCCGCGGCCCAGCGATCATCGAGGAAGACAACGTCGCGGAGGCCGGGCCCCAAGCGGAAGCGACGCGTGACCGTGAGCGTGGATCGGCGCAGCACGAGGGCGTCGCGATCGCTGCCCGACGTGACGAGGATACGATCGCAGCGCGGAGAGAACGCGACGCGCCTCGGCGCGGAGACGAACGCGGCGCGCGTGAACGTGTAGCGACCCTCGGGCCCGCGCGAGAAGAGCCGCACGCGCCCCGCAAAATCGCTGATCACCACCGCGTCGTCGTGGGGGCACACGTCGATGCCCATGGCCACCGCGCCCGCGGGGTGATCCTCGAGCACGCGATCGATCTTGGGATCGAACACGAAGAAGCGCGCCGTGGTGATGCCGAGCACCGCGCCGTCGCTGCGCGCGACGAGCTGGAGATTGAAGCCCCCCGGCATCACGTGATGAAAGCGCGTCTGCTCCGAGGCTGGATCGAATTCCAAGAAGCCCCCGCGGAGGAGCTGGCTCACATAGACCGTGGGGCGATCATCGGGGCAGAGGATGTCGACGTAGTCGAGCTCGACGCCGATCGCGCGAGGCCCCGACACCTTGGTGCAGCTCGGCGCGGGCGCCTCGTGTTCGCTGCTCGGCAAAGGGATCTTGCACACGTGCTCGCGCTTCGTTACCCACGCCGCGCCGTCGCGCATGCAGCCCTGCCAGAAGTTGCCTTTGAGCGCGAGCGGCGGCCCCAACGTCACGCGGTTCTGCGCGTCGCGCCTCGCCCAAAACGAGCGCCGCTCGCCGGTCACCAAGAAGAGATCCGGCCTCGCCATGGTCACGCCGAAGTAACGCGAGACCATGAAATCCGGCCTCAAATCGAGCGGATGAACGCCGTCGTTCGAAGACCAGCACCGGTCTTCGAGCCTCTTTGGGGTCCACACGTTGTCGCTGAGCGGGCTGTGTCCGAGGAGCGGCTCCATCGCGACGAGCCACGGCGCGAGCGCGAAGATCCTCCACCCGCGCTTGCTCGACGCGACGAAGCCGAGCGCCGCGCACGCGCAGAACAACCCCCACGTCACGAGGCCGCTCAGCGCAGGGATCGAGAGCCCGAGCGCGCCCACGCCCGTCACGATCAAGAGCGGGATCCACGCGAGCCTGCGGCGCGGCGATCGCGCGATCGCGCGCGCGGGCAGCCCGAACAAGACGAGCACGCGCGCGAGCGCGCCGAGCGCGACGATCAAGGTCCCGCCGTCGCGCCCGAGGAGCGCCGCCGTTGACCACGCGCCGTCGGCGATCGCGCGCAGGCAGCCGGCGAGGAGCGCGCGCAGGCCCGCGTTGGACAGGAGCCACGCTGTGATGATCAGCGCCGCAGCGACCTCGATCGCCGCGCGCACATCGGGGAACGCGAGGCGTGGTGATGGCTCGGGCGGCGGCAGCGAGGACATCCGCTGCACGCGTATCAGCGCCGGGCGGCGGCGGCGATCACTTCCCGGTGAAGTACTTGATGCAGCAGCCTTCGTCGAAGTCGCAGATGTTCTCGCTCTTCTTTTCGTAGCAAGCGCCCGAGAACATCAGGTCCGGGATGATGCACACGCAGAGGGTCTTGCCCTCGGGATCGGGCGGATAGCACTCGATTTTACGGCTGCTCGAACAGCTCTCGACGCACGAGCAGAGGGTCCCAGGCTCGTTGCTGCAGGTGGTCTCGCAGGTGGGATCGGGGTCGGGATCCGGGTCGGGCGGGGGATCTTGCGGATCGACGGGGGAGGGGACGACGACCTGCGGGAGATCGCCGTCGTCGCCCGGCACGATGACCGTGGGTCCACACGCCGCGCCGAACAACGTGGCCGTCAGGGCGAACAGAGCGCGGCGCGACCAAGCCATGAGAGACCTCCTCGGATTGCCGTAGGTGGCGCCGTCGACCGGACGCCGTCAAAGAATCTTCGGGGACCGGGAACTTTCTCGAAATGCCCGTGGATCCCGGGGAAGCACGGGGACGCTCAATCTTCGACGATCCGCTTTGGTGGCGTCGAAAAAATCGGGAACCGCGTGCGGGGGTCGCTGTCATTGTACGGCGTGGACGCGATGCAACGTCGCATCGGGTGACCGAGGGACGACGAAACATCGCTGGGAGGAACGAGCGCGTGATGTTCGCGCGCTCATGGGACGTCGCCCGACGAACGTCGAGGCGCGAGGGAAGGTTGAACTACGATGACGACGCAGAAGAGTGCTTTTTCGTTCGACAACGCGATCCAAAACCCCTTCATGCGCGCCCTCGATCAGAAGAACCCCTTTGTCGTGGCCGCGTCGGATGACGTCCCCGAGAACGCGCCTGAAGGCTCTTACACGTACGCGATCGTGAAGACCGCGCCCGAGGTCCCCGCGGCCGAGGTCGAGACGCAGGCGATGGCGGTCGAGCTCGTGATCTCGTGGGGGACCAGCGTCCTCGCGATCGAGCACCTCTCGCCCGTTCGCGACTTCGTGATCGGCGAGGACGAGGCCGGCAAGAAGGCGGACTTCCTCGTGTCCGAGGACAAGATTGGTCAAAAGCGCTTTACGCTCGTGCGCGCCGCCGGCGACAAAGCCACGCTCGAGATCCCCGCTTCGGCGAAGGGCTCTGTGACGAGCGAGGGTAAGAAGCAGGCCGTCGCGGCGGGCGCCTCCATCGCGCTCACCGAGGGTGTCGCGGCGGAGCTCGAGATCGGCGGCCTCACGTTCAAGGTCGCGACGGTGAAGGCCGCGAGGAAGATCGCGGGCGGCGTGCGCCTCGACAACCAGAGCTTGCCTTACGCGGGCCTCTCGCTCCTGGTTCACGCGAGCCTGCTCGCGGCGGCGGCGTTCTTCATGCCGAACGCGGCGATGGCGGACAGCGACGAGATCTCGAATGACCAGCGTTATTACATGACGCAGGCGCTCAAGACCATCGCGGAGCGCGAGCAAGACAAGCGGGATGAGGGCGCCGTCGACGACTCGAAGAAGAAGGATGATGGCGAGGGTGGCAAAGGCGCTCGCGCCAAGAACGAAGAAGGCAAGATGGGGAGCGACGTCAGCAAGAACAAGAGCGGTCGCTATGCCATCGCGGGAGACAAGGACAACAAGGACGTTCACATCGGCCGTAACGCCGCGATCGACGATGCGATGCGCTACACGATCATCGGCGTGCTCAACAGCGGTTTGGGCGGCGATCCCAACGCTCCTCGCGCCGCGTGGGGCCGTGATGACTCGTTCGGCAACGACGCGGTGAGCAAGCTCGGCAACATGTGGGGTCCGAACATCGATGACGCGGCGGGCGCGGGCGGCCTCGGCCTCACGGGTGTTGGTGAGGGCGGCGGCGGGATCTTCGAGGGTGTCGGCCTCGGCCGCGACATCGCGACCATCGGTCACGGCTCGGGCTGCCGTGGCACCAACGGCTGCGGAGATGGCTTTGGCAACGGCGGCGTTCGCTTGAGCAAGGGTCACAAGGTCACTACCCCCGTCGTGCGCGTCGGCACGAGCCAAGTGAATGGCCACCTCCCGTCGGAGGTCATTCAACGCGTGGTCCGGCAGAACTTTGGTCGCTTCAAGTTCTGTTACCAAGATGGCCTCCGCAGCGATCCGAGCCTCCAAGGCCGCGTGACGGTTCGCTTCGTCATCGGTCGTGACGGCGCGATCTCGAGCGTGCAAAACGGCGGCTCGGACCTGCCGAACGCGGGTGTCGTCTCGTGCGTCGTCCGCGCCTTCTACGGCCTCTCGTTCCCGGCGCCCGAGAGCGGCATCGTGACGGTCACGTATCCCATCGTGTTCTCGCCCTCGAACTGAGCTGAGCTGAGCTAGACAATAGCTCGTTCACCCCGGCCCCCACCTCCCGCGAGGTGGGGGCTTTTTTTCTTCCATGCTCGCGTCGTACGATGCCCGCATGAGATCCTCTTCGCTCGTCGTGCTCTCGTTCGGTGCCGTGGCCCTGTTCTACGCCGGGTGCGGCGGCGGAAGCCAAACCACCTCATCGAGCAGCTCGTCGAGCTCCGGGGCTGCGGGCGGGTCGAGCTCGTCGGGCACGGGCGGCGGCGCGTCGTCGTCGTCTTCGTCCTCGTCTTCGTCCTCGTCCTCGTCGTCGAGCTCGGGCGGGCAGGGTGGCCAAGGGGGCATGGGGGGACAAGGGGGCATGGGCGGAGGATGGCCCACGTGCGACGCGCCCGAGCCTGGGGCCGTGCAAAAGACCATTCATCAGATCTGGCTCGACAACCCCGCTCAGCCCACCGAGGTTTGGGTGCAAGGCGCTTATGTGACGGCGGTGTCCAAGGGGGGTTGTACGGCCGGCGCGGCGTGCCAGATCTTCGTGCAAGAGGGCCTCTCGTACGCCGATCTCGCGGCCGGATCGCAGCGCGCGATCAAGCTCTTCATCTCGGCCAACACCGCTCAATACTTTACGTCGGTCAAGCGCGGAGACCAGGTCGACATCGACGCTCACGCCTGGCGCTACGACGTCAACGGTGAGAACGAGCTGCTCCTCCAGGTCAACCTCCAGCTCAAGGGGTGCGCCAAGGTCGTCGGCGCGGGCGACGCCCAGCCCGTCACCGTGCTCTTGAGCGATCTGACGGTGAGCGCTTATGAAGACACGGTGGGCCCGCTGCTCGTCAAGGTAAACACCGTATCTGGCAAACCGCAGCTCCCCGACGAGACCTTCGCCCTCTTGAACACGGGGATGTTCAACGACGCTGGGATCAACACGTTGACCAGCTTGAGCCCGTATTTCATGCCGGGCGGCGTCTTCACCGGGTTCGCGCAGGCCAATCAGGGCAAGACCCATAATTTCACGTCCGTGACCGGCGTCTTTGGCATCTTCATCCCGATGGGCAGCCCCACCAAATACGAAGAGATCTATCCTCGTATGGAGTCTGAATACCCCATCGCGTCCATCAACAATCCTTGAGCCGGGTGCCGCGAGGTGCGCGCATGTCCTACCTGCTCATGGGATATGTAGGTGCGGAGGAGCTTGAAAAAAAGGTATTTCAGCCCGTGACACGGCGATCGCAGGTGCGTAGTATCGTACCCGATGAAGCTGGCTCTCCGTCTCCTGTTTGCAGCCTCGATCGCCTGCGCCTCGGTGCCGGCGATGAGCGTGGCGACAGGGGCGATGGTGGCGGCAGATGAGCGCGAGATCGCGGTCGGCACCGAGCTCGTCGCCACGCAGGACGTCACGCTTCACAAGGCCGAGATCGCGAAGGGCTCCAAGGTCAGCGTGACCAAGGTGCACAAGCAGGGCGGCAAGCTCCACACGATCGATCTCGCGCTCACGGATGGTCACGTGGTCCCCAAGGTCCAGATGGGCCTCGTGCACACGGCCTTCCGCGTCGTCGATTGATCGCGCCGCGCGCCCTCGAAAAATAGGCGGACAAGGTCGCGCGCTCACCGCGGTATAAAGGCGCGGTGAGCACCACCATCGACGCTCCGATCTTTGGCTTCAACGCCGATCGCGAGGACATCGTGAGGGCCGTTGTCGACCGCGTCGTCACCTCGACGCGCGATCCGCTCCTCACGCTCAACGACGCGGCTTATCACGAGACCAAGCGGCTCGAAGGCTCGAAGAAGCCGCGCGACCGCGAGAAGCTCGCCGAGTGGCAGAGGCTCGCGCGGACCATCGGCAAGATGAGCGACGACGATCGGCGGCGGAAGCTGCGCGAGCTGTCGGAGCACTACGGATGGGACGTGGCGGGCAATTTCAACCCGCGCGTGTTCCAGGTCTCGACGCGGCTCCTCCCGCCGATCGTCACGGCGCTGCTCGCGCCGCGCAAGCTCGCGTCGCTCGTGAAGAACCCGGAGCGCCTCGTGAGCCTCGACGAGCTCGACGACAAAGTCCTCGTCGAGGGCCCGCTCGACACGCTGCGCGACCTCGTTCGTCATGGCACCGCGGTGTACGTGCCCACGCATCTCTCGAACATGGACTCGATCGTGTTCGGCTACGCGCTCGAGCGCGCGGGGCTCCCGCCGGCGACGTACGGCGCGGGCAAGAACCTCTTCACGAACCCGATCTTGTCGTTCTTCATGCACAACCTCGGCGCGTACCGCGTCGACCGGCGCTTGCGCCACAACCTCTACAAAGACGTGCTGAAGACCTATTCGTGCGTGCTGCTCGAGCGCGGCTATCACTCGCTGTTCTTCCCGGGCGGCACGCGCTGTCGATCGGGCGGCATCGAGCGCAGGCTCAAGCTCGGGCTCGTGGGCAGCGCGATCGAGGCGTACGCGCGCACGCTGCTCGCGGGCAAAGAGCGCAGGGTGTTCTTCGTGCCCGCGACGATCAACTACCTCATCACGCTCGAAGCCGAGACGCTCATCGCCGACTTTCTCACCGAGGCGGGCAAGGGCCGCTACATCATCGAGGACGACGAGTCGACGCGCATCGGTCGCGTCGCGTCGTTCATGCAGAAGCTCCTCGGGATGCAGGGCTCGGTGGTGATCCGCTTCGGCGAGCCGATGGATCCCTTCGGCAACGCGGTCGACAGGAGCGGCGCCTCGCGCGACAAACGCGGGCGCGTGGTCGACCCCGCGACGTACGTCAAAGATCGCAACGGCAACGTGGTGATCGACGGCGCGCGCGACACGCAATACACGCGCGAGCTCGGCGAATCGATCTGCGAGGCGTACGCGCGCGACACCATCGTGATGGCCACGCACCTCGCCGCGGCCGTGTGCTTCGCGCGCGCGCGCAAGGCCGCGCCCGCGCCCGATCTGTTCACCGTGCTCCGGCAGCGCGACGCGCTCATCGTCCCGCGCGACGAGCTCGGCCGCGACGCCGCGATCCTCCGCGATCAGATCGTCGAGATCGAAGCGAAGGGCGGCATCCGCTTGAGCGACACGCTGCGGAGGGCCTCGGGCGGCGACATCATCGAGGCTGCGCTCCGCGCGTTCGCGGGCTACCACTCGACGCCGGTGCTCGTGAGCAAGCCCGAGGGCATCGCGATCGGCGACACCAACCTGCTCTTTTATTATCAAAACCGGCTCGCGGCTCACGGCCTCTCATGGGACGTCATCGCGCCTCCGGGGATGCTGCCCGCAAAGCCGATCTCGGTCGCGGCGATGGGAGGTGCGGCGTGAGCGGCGTGAGCTCGGAGAGCCCTTCGAGGCCGCGGCCCTCGGTGAGCATCGTGGGCGGCGGCGAGTGGGGCGTAGCCCTCGGCGTCGCCGCGCGCCGCGCAGGCGCCGAGGTGACGCTGCACACGCGGCGCAAAGGGGCGCCCGCGGGCATCCACGCGACCGAGAGCTTCGCCGACGTCGCCAAATCCAAGCTCGTGATCGTGGCGGTGCCGTCCAACGTGGTGCGCGCGTCGCTTCGTCAGCTCGGCGATCATCTCGACGGTACGCACCTGTTGGTGCACGGCATTCGTGGGTTGGAGAGCGAGACGCTCTCTACGGTGTCCGAGATCGCGCGCGAAGAGACGCCTGTTCGAAGGCTCGGCGCGCTCGGCGGTCCGGTGCAAGCGCACGAGCTCCGGCACGGCAGGCCCTCGGCCATGGTGATTGGCTCGCACTATCCCGAGGTGACGCAGGCGGTGACAGGCGCGCTCCAGCACACGGCGCTCCGTGTGTATGCGACGCCGGACGTCAAAGGGTTGGAGTGGGCCTCTGCGCTGGTGGGGTGTGTAGCGGTCGGAGTCGGGTTCGCCGAGCAGGCGGGCGCGGGGCCGGGCCTCATCGCGGCGCTCATCTCACGCGGTGTCGACGAGGCGGCGAAGATCGCGACCGCGGCGGGCGCCGAGGAGAAGACCATGTATGGTCTGGGTGGTTATGGCGACTTGCTCGCTTCCATCGCGCTCGACGATCGACCCGAGGTGGTCTTGGGAAAGGCGCTCGCGCGCGGCAAATCGCTCGATGATGCGGTGACAGAGGCCAAGCTGCGCGTCGAGGCGATCACGCTCATCCCCAAGGTCGCTGCTTTTGCCAAACAGGCCAAGGTCGCCGCAGGTGCCTTTGACGCCCTCGCGTCCATCCTCGGCGGCGCGCAGCCCGCGGCCATTTTGGAGCGGCTCTTCGCCGTGAAATAAAGGCTCTTCAGCCCACCTTCACTCGTTCACGAACGACCGCCGGGTGACCACGAAATCGAGCTTCTGCTCGCCC
>CAYTJL010000032.1:0-52798 GCA_964437785.1 uncultured Polyangiaceae bacterium | reverse complement strand
CCTCACCTCGGCGCTCGGGCAAATCGAAGAGGCCGAGCGCCGCCCCATCGAGTGATCAACGACACGTCTGCTCGCAACGACTCTAGCTAGAGCAAACCTCTACTTGGCCTGAATCCGCTGCAGGCCCACGATCTCGTCCCACTCGTTGCCATAACCATCGTAGTGGACGCGATACCGCTCATGGCCGACAACGCCGGTGATCATCGCCGGATAATATTGACCGTGCCACTCGACCCTCACCCGCTGTCCGGTCTTGTACGAGTTGCCCTGCGCGGCTTGAAGGGCCTTGGCGCGCACCTTGGCGGGCGGCTCGGGCGGGGTGACGGGGCCGTCGACGAGCCCTTTGATACGGGCCTTGGGGATGGTCTCGTCCCAGATGGTGTCGTATCCGTCGTAACGGACCTTGAATTTGGCGGGCCCGGGAGCCTCGATGATGATGGCGGGATAATCCTTGCCCTCCCACTCCACCATCACATGGTCGCCGACCGCATACGACCGCTTGCAGCCCCCGAGCGCGAGGGCCAAACAGAGGATCAGCGCCTTGCCCCAAAGCCGCATGACTACAGCCTTCGCGCGGAGACACAACCGATGTTGAGCGTCAGCTCGAACACGCCCTCGGACCAATATTTGGAGATGGCGTCTCCGACGTATTTGACGCACGAAGCGGCGGTGTCTTTGTCCATCGGGAGCATCGCCCGCAGGTCGGGGAAGATCACGAATCGCGCGATGGGATCTTCGATGAACTCACGACCGTTGTTGAAGCTCACCGCGAGGAGCTGCGGATTGACGTCGACCTCGGAGAGCCCGGCGTCCTCCAGCTCTTCGACCAGGGTCTCCGGGCTCGGCCTGCTGGCGGCGGCCGCGTCGACCGCCTTGCCCAGATCGACGAGGTCCTGCCGGAGCGCGAATTCGCGGACCATGTCGCCGATCTCGGAGAACGAGCCGCGCAGCGGGATCGCCACGAGGGCTTGACCGCCGTCGACCAAGACGCGCCGGAGCTCGCGAAAGAGCTTGCCGCGCTGCTCGGCGTCGCAGACGGGCGCGAGCGTGAGCGCGTGCGTGAAGGAGGCGTCGGGCAGCGGGGTGGGCAGCGCCTCGGCGACCTCGTACGTGGCGCGCGCTCCCTCGGACAGCACGCCCGCGCGTGCGCGCGCGAGATCGAGCGCCGCCGGGGACCCGTCCACGCCGAGGATCTCGACGGACGCGATTTTGTCGGCCAGCTCGACCACAGGGAAACCCGTGCGGCAGCCGACGTGCGCGACCCGTGCGATCGGCCCGACCAGCATCATCTCGAGGGCGGAGGCGCCGAAGAACGAGAGATAGCGCGGGACGACGGAGTCTTCGAAGAGCTGCGCCTCCACGGCGGAGAGCGGCGGCCCGAGCATCACGCACCTTCCTCGTCGCTCTCGGCCATTTTGAGGTGCTCGATCGCTTCGGTCGCGAGCTCGCCGAGGGAGACCTCGTCGGCGACCTCCTCGCCCTCTTCGGCGAGCTCGACCGTGCGATCGTCGCCCACGAGCGGCTCGATCATGCGGATGGCCGCCGGATCGCCGATGTCCGCGAGCACCTCGATGGAGGCCGCGACCGCGTCGGGATCGCGGTGCTTCAAGAACTGACCGAGCAGCTTGATGAGCCCGGGCTCCGGGATCTCGGCGAGCACGTACGGCAGCTCGGCGAGCGCGGGCGACCCGACAGGGAGCCTGCGGAGCGCGCGCTCGGTGCCGATCGCGACCTCTTTGAAGCGATCGAACGCGAGCTGCTCCAGCTCTTCGCCCGCGGCCCTGCGCGCCTCGGGGTGCTCGGAGGCGAGCACGTCGATGAGCAGATCGACGACGCGGGCGCCCTCGTGCTCACCGAGGAGCGACGCGACGCGGACGAGGCGCAGCGAGGCCTCGTCCTCGCTCGGCTCGCGCGCGGCCGCCGCGATCGCATCGGCGATCGCGTCGAGCAGCTCGCCCGGCGGCGACGACGTGAGCTCCTCGTGCAAGCGGCGCACGCTGCGCTCCGCGTCGAAGAGCTCTTTCAGGGTGCGATCGATGGTCTCTCGGTTGGCCACGGTCCACGAGCTACCGCCCTTGCGACGCGAGGGCAACCCTTCACAAGAGCCGCGCGATCTTTTCGCCCATCTGCTGCGCCGCCGCGGGATCGTCGAGCACGAGCAGGTGGTGGTCGCCCTGCTTCGTTCGAAGGAGGAGATCGGTCGCGCCGCCGCGGGTGACGAGGTCGACGCGCGTGATGTCTGCGAAGGGGATGACCCTGCGGCCGCGCTCGTGGAACGCGCCCGCGTGATCGACGCGGAGCGCGCGCTCCGAGGCGTCGAAGACGACGCGGCGCTTGGGCGGGAACACGAGGATGTACGCGCCGAAGAGCAGCAGCGCGACCGTGACCATCGGCACGCGCCGGAGCAGCAGGAAGGCGGCGAGCATCGCGAGCGCCATCCAGCGCACGCTGCGAGACGTGCCCTCGATCGCGATCGATCCGTCGCCGCCCTCGCGGTGCTCGCGCGCGTGGTAGGTCACTCGACTCGCTGCGAGAAGACGATGTCGGTCGAGGGGGACTCGGGCGCGGGCTTCTTCTCGGCGGTGATGCTGAGGTCGAACGCGGTGAGCGGGACGCTCGCCTCCTTCAGCTCGCCCTTGCGATCGCCCTTGTCGTACGCGAGGGCGCCGATGCGCTGCCAGGTGCCTTTGTCGCCGCTGCGCGCCCAGACTACGTACGTCGACGCGCCGTCCCCCGCGCGATCCGGCGGCGCGAGGTGCTCCGCGGTGATCATGAGCTTGGTCATCGCGGCGTCTTTGTTCACGTCGGCGACGATCTTCGCGTCCGCGTCCGGGACCTTTTGCGTGCCGCGGATGGCATACTTGAGCGGGCCGCCGCAGCCTACGAGAAGGGCGGAGACGACGAGGACGCTGCCGATACGAGCGATGAAGGCGCGAGTGTTCATGATGGCTCCAAAAGAGGTTGCGCGGCGTTTGCCCGCGCCCGGCGCCGTTTGCACATCACATGCCCACTCCGGCGTCCAGCAAATTACGAGTCCTGGTCATGTGGTTTGAGGGCCCGAGCCCTCACCCTCGGGGCCTCTCCCGCGGGGATCGAGGGCTCTTCGCCGCAAACGTGAGCGACAAGCGAGGTTCGTGTAACGTCCTCACTGCGCTGCGAGACCAAGCGCGCGAGGAGCCCGCACCATGCCCACGCTCTGGACCACCCCTTCGTTTGCCATCTACTGCCTGTTCGCAGCCCTGCTGTGCTTCAACCTGATGGGCCTTTGGGGCTTTAGCGGCGCCGTCCGCGCGCGCACCAAGACCGCCGTCAACGAGGAGGACATCCCGACCGTGTCGAAGGGCGCCAAGCTCCTGCCCGACGATCCGCCGGAGGTCGCCCGGGTGCTGCGCGCGCACGCCAACGCGATGGCCAACATCCTTCCCTTCTTGGTGCTCGGACTGCTCTACGTGCTGCTCGGCGCGCCCCCGAAGATGGCGTGGGCCATCTTCGGCGGCTTCACCGCGGCGCGTTGGATGCACTCGTTCGTGTACCTCGGCGGCAAGCAGCCCTGGCGAACCATCTTCTTCGGCATCGCGGGGCTGATCTCTCTCTTCCTCCTCTTCCAAGTGACGCGCGCTTCGATCACGCTGCTCAGCCGCTGAGCTTCGTTTCAAAAAACGAGGGCTTCCCTCGGGAGCGGGCCGCGACTACGGTCCGCGCGATGTCGCGCACGATCCTGCCTTCTAAGCTCGCTACGGGCCATATCGCAGGCATGCTCGCGGGCCTCGTCGCGGGCGGTGTTTGGCTCTCCGCGGCGCCTGCGTGGGCCGGCAGCTTCACCGCAGATGGCACCTTCGTCTTCGACCCGCTCGCCGCGGCCAAATTCGATTTCGAAGAGGTGCCGGACGCCGACGCGGGGGTCGACGGTGGTCCCATGGGCCCAATCCCCGTCGAGGACGAAGGCGCGCTGTCGGGCTCACACGTCCTCAAGCTCGTCTCGCAGCAAGGGGTCGACGTCGAGGTCGAGCTTCCCAAAGAGGCGCGGAGCTACCGCGTCTCGATGTGGGCGCGCGGCGGCGAGGTCGTGGGCGATCTCGAGATCTCGTACACCGAAGGTCGCGTGAGCGAGGTGGCCGCGCTCTATCCCACGGGCCGCGTCACGAGCGACGGTTGGTACGAGCTCGCGAACGATCACATCCGCGTCGACGGCGCCCGGGCAAAGCGCGTCTCGGTGGGCGGCTTCAGCGCGTACGGCGCCTACATGGACGCGGTCGAGATCATCCCCGACGGCGGCGCGGCCGATTTCCCGCCCGTGCCCAACGCGCATTGCAACGGCGTGGCCGACGTGGGCGCGTGCGCGGCCGATCAAGTGTGCGTGTGGTCCGAGTGCCGCAACGTCTCGGGGTGGGTGCCGCCCATCCCCAAGGACCGCGATCAGGTGGCCGCGTACATGCGGGCGCGCATTCAGCTCCTCTTCGGGCCTTATCTGGAGCGCACCATCGATATGCCCGAGTCGATGAAGCTGCTCGACGCCATGAGCACCGCCAAGGACAAATGGACCTATTGGAACGCCTTCACCCACGCGGTGCGCAGGCTCCATGACGGCCACACGTCCACCAACGGGCTCGCCGACTTCGTCCTTCGCAACCCGCGTCCCATCGCGGTTTGCTTCATCGAGGGCGACGCCGACCTCACCCACGGCGCGGCCCCCAAAGACCCTGACTACCTCGATGTGCTCGTCTCGCACGTGGGCAATGGTAACGACCTCGGGCTCCACGCGGGCGATCGGCTCGTCTCCATCGACGGCGAGCACCCCATCGCGTGGGCGCGCAAGCTCATCGGCGTCAATTGGGGTCAGCCCGCCATCTCGAACCACGTCACCTATGCCGAGCTCGCCTCGGGGCTCCGCGGCATGATCGCGCGGTATGCGGACACGCTCCAGGTCATCCGGTGCGACGCGTCGGCGTGCGGCGCCGTCGAGAGCATTCATGTCGAGGACATCCCTCCTTCCATGGGGATGGGCGGCGGCGGGGTGACGTGCGACAACCGGCCCAAGCGCCATTTGCCGAGCTCTCCCGCGGGTCACAACACCGGAGGTTCGGTGTACGCCGGCGTCGTCAACGAGTCGTTGCCCGGCGAGGACATCTACGGGATTGAGTGGGAGTCGCTCTACACCACGAACGGGACCGACGGTGTCGGCGCCGACTTGAACGCGGCCGTGAGCACATGGAAGGCGAGCGCGCGCGGCGTCATCATGGATCATCGCACGGGCTTCGGCGGGACCATCGCGGCGCCCGAGATTTTATGGCGCTTCGCGGTGCCGAGGCACGCGAACGACTATTATGTGGACCGCACCTTCGGGGAAGAGGAGCAGCCCGACGTGACGACGGCCAAAGCCCTCTTCGACGCGGCGGTCGCGAACAACTACGTGCAATATGCCGGCACGCTCACGCCGGTCACCGACGTCCCCGTCGCGCTCCTCGTCACCGAGGACGTGTCGGCGAGCGATTGGCTGCCGCTCGGCATGAAGGGCGCCGCGCCCAATATCCGTATCTTCGGTCCGTTCCAGACCAACGGTGGTTTCTCGACGCGCTACAGCTTTGGATATTGGCTCAGCATGGGATACATCCTCGCGGTCGGCGACGACATCCAGCCCGACGGCACCACGCACAACGGCAAAGGGGTGGAGCCGGACGAGGTCGTGCTCCCCAAACAGTCGGACTTGATCGCCGGCAAAGACAGCGTTTACGAGGCGGCGCTCGCGTGGGTGCGCGCGAACCTCAAGCCCGCGGGAGGTACGCCGTGAGCGCCCGGACGCATAAAATCTGGATCTCGCTGGTGGTCGTCGGGGTCTTTGGGGCGCTGGCCTCCTGTGGTGTCGAGGAGCCGTTGAGCCCCGTGGGCAGCTTCGCCGACGGGGGCGTCGACGGGAGCGGGGGGCAAGGCGGCGGGAGCGCCGACGCGGGCCCGAAGCGCACCGTCATGACGCGCAACCCGTTTGGCAACGTGGCCGCCTCGGACAACCTCCTTTGGGACGGGGACTTCGAGTGGTACAGCCCCTTCTCCGATCAATATGGTTGGCTCTCGGGGCCGCCGTACGGCTATTCGTTCCCCAACGTCGAGGTCGGGCCTCAGTGCCGCTCGGGCCTCAAATGCGCGCTCATCAAGAAGGGCAAAGGCATCTTGGGCTTGGGCGTGGCGTCCCAAGGCAACCAGCTCGAAGCATCGTTTTGGGCCAAGGTCACGATGGGGACGTGCGATCAGGTCAAGGGCACGGTCACCGACATCTTCTCCATCGGAGGGACGGATCCCAACGTCAAGGTGCCCGCCGTCGACACGACGCCCGGCGCAGACGGGTGGTGTCATTATCAAGTCATCGTCTCGCCGCGTGAGAGCAAGCCTTCGCTCATGATTCAAAACAGCACGGGCGGAGACATCCTGATCGACGACGCGATCCTCCACAAAGCACCTTCGGCCAAGGTGCTCAATGCGCCCATTGAAGCGCCCGAGGCCGATTTGGTCCTCGCCATCGAGGCGGCGCGCAGCGACGTGGCCAAGCTCAAAGGGCCGTTTGACCCGCCGCCCAACGAGCGCCGCCGGGCGTTCGAGGCGTGGAAGAACCGCTGACGGTTGTGATACGGTAGCCATCGTGTGGGTTCGTCGCGCCGCCATTCGCCCTGTTCCGCCCTATGCGGAGGTGCCCCTCCGCTCGCTCATCGCGGTCGAAGAGCGCCTCGGCGAGGATGACGCGCACGCGCGCTCCGCGCTCGACGAGGCGTTTGCGCGTTTCGAGCGCACCCAGCCGGCGCTCGCGGAGCGCGTGGCGCGCGCTTTGTCGCGCCCGCTCGACGAGACGGCGCTCGCGCTCGGGTACTTTCTGACGCTCGCCATTTGGCTCTCGTTCGACGACGTTTTTGGCAAAGACCTCGCCGAGGTCTCGCCCACCGAGCTGAGCGGCGTCGAGGAGTCGCTCCAGGTCGACGAGCAGATCCGCAAGAACGACCCTGCGGAAGCGCTCGACTCGGACGACGTGATCGCGATGGAGCAACCCCATATCGTGGCGTTCGTCAACGAGCATGTGGACTCGGCGCTCGAAGCCAGCGCGGGTGAGGTCGACGTCGATGACGTCGACACCATCTATCGTGTCGTGCTCATCGAGATTTTGGCGCTCTCGTACGCGGTCAAGGCACCTGCCAATTGGGCTGTTCCCACCGCGGAGCTGCTCGCCTAATTTGGCTCACTTCGAGAGCCAGAAGGGGCCGATGCCGAGGGCGTCCATCTTCGTGCGCGCGAAGCAGTCAATCGCTTGTGCGGGGGTGTGGACGATAGGCTCGTTTTCGTTGAACGACGTATTCAGGAGCACGGGAGTCCCGGTGCGCTTCTCGAACTCGCCGATGAGGTCGTAATAAAGCGGGTTGTCCTCGCGCCGCACCGTCTGCACGCGGCCGGTGCCGTCTTCGTGGGTCACCGCGCTGAGGCGCTCGCGCCACTCGGGGCGAACCTTGTAGACCACGATCATATAAGGCACCTCGTGCGTGCCTTGGAAGCACGTCGAGAGCTTCTCGATGCGCACCGCTGGCGCGAACGGGCGGAAGGGCTCGCGGTTCTTGATGCGGCCGTTCAGGATCGCCTTCATCCCCGGCCATCCCGGGTGGCAAAGGATGCTGCGGTTGCCGAGCGCGCGCGGGCCCCACTCTTCGCGGCCTTGGAACCAGCCGATGATCTTGCCTTCGGCGATGGCGCCGGCCGCCGTCGCGAGCAGCTCCTCGCGGTGGAGGCGGCGCGAAGGCAGCTTCGAGGCGCGGAGGGCCTCTTCGATCGCGTCTTCGGACCACTCGGTGCCGAGGTATGCGTGGTGCCTCGTGGACGATCGGCGAAGCCCGTGTACGCCGTGCGCGACGTGCAACGCGGCGCCCGCGGCGGTGCCGTCGTCGCTGGCGGCCGGGTGGAAGTAGGCGCGATCGACGACGCGCTCGGTGATCATGCGGCCGTTGCCGACCGAGTTGAGCACCGAGCCACCGGCCATCGCGACGTCGCGTGATCCTGCGGTGCTCACCGCGCGCGCCACGAGCTCAAGGTACACGTCTTCGAAGCGGAGCTGGAGGGAAGCAGCGATGTCGCGATCGCGATCGGTGAGCGGGGCGCCGGGGCGGCGCGGAGGGCCGAAGAGCTTCGTCATCTTGTCGCCCCAGAGCTGCGGCACGAGCACCTCGCCGTCCTCGCCTTCGAGGAGCCCTTCGGTGAGCCGGTAGTGCTGGAAGTAGTCGAGATCGAGGCGGAGGCCGCGGCGTGGATCGACCCACACGAGGCGGCGCATCTCGGGGGCGAAGCTGTTCACGCCGTAGGCCGAGAGGCCCATCACTTTGTATTCGTCGCCGAAGCGGGTGAAGCCGACGAACTGACAGATCGCCGTGTAGAACACGCCGATCGAGTGTGGCCAGAGGGTGCGGCCGAGGACCTCGATGCGCGTGCCTTCGCAGCGAGCGATCATCGAGGTGGCGAAGTCGCCGGTGTTGTCGGCGCTGAAGCCTGTCGCCCGCTCCAGGGGCGATGTGTAGAAGGCGCTGGCGACGTGGGCGAGGTGGTGCTCGACCTGATGGAAGCGCGCCTGGACCCTGTCCACGCCGGCTCCGAGCGCGTCGGCCACGAGGTCGCGCGAGGAGGCGACCTTGCGATGGACGCCGATGCGGCTGAGGGCCCGCGGCACGTTCTCGCGCGGGTGCCTCGCGATGAAGGCCAGCTTTTGCATCAGGTTCGAGCGGGGGTCGCGCGCGACCGCGATGTCGGTCAGGTCGCTCGCGGATGCGCCCGCGATGCGCAGCACCTCGGCGACCGCGAGCGCAGGGAAGCCGCCGCAGTGTTTCTTGCGGTTGATCCGCTCTTCGGCGATGGCGGCGAGGAGCCCGTCTTCGCTCGCCAGCGCGGCGGAGGAGTCACCGTGCGCTGAGTTGATCCCCAGGACGAGTCGCGACATTCGTTGCTCCGAACCTGCGTGCGGGGCGCGCACCTTACGGGCCGACTCCAGGCCCGTCAAGGCGAGGAGACGTGAGGGAGGCCGGCGCGCGCGGAGGGCGTGTCACCTCGTGAGGGCCTTGATCGCGAGCCGCTTGGCCTCGCGGAACGCGCGTGGGAAGCGCGTCTCGAGGAGGAGGATCGCCTGGTTTTGAAGGAGGCTTTGATCCTTCGGGTGGTGCACCGGCACGCCGTTCACCGTGCGCAGCTTGAGCCTCCGCGGCCGGGTTTGGAACTGCATGAGCCCGGTGGACGAAGGGACGAAGTGCGCGGTGAACGAGCAGCGCGACGCGGCTGCGTTCGTTTCGAGGCTGCCGTGGATGGTGCGCGCGGCCCAGAAGATCACGTCGCCTTTGCGGAGCGCCGGCGCGCGACACGTGAGGCTCTGCGTGCGGATCGTGTCGAGCACGAGCTGTTTGTAGCGGTCGTGGTGGAAGGCGATGTCGAAGTCGCCGCCGTTGCGGGCCATGTCGACGAGGTGGCTCCGCGGGTAAACGAAGAAGCGGCCTGCGCCCGGCGCGATGTCTTCGACCGCGATCCAGGCAGCGATCATGCGTCCGAGGGAGGTTGAGTCGAGGTAGTAGGTGTCTTGGTGGGCCCACGTCGCGGGGTTGCCCTCGAAGTACATGGTTTGGACGATGGTGCCGCTCTCGCCGAGGAGGTTTCGGACCTCGTCGCGCAGGCGATCGTGGGTGAGGATGCTCATGCCGCTGCGGCGAAAGTCGGGGAAGCGGCGCGCGTCGAGGTCTTGGATGTTCAAGAGGGAGTTGACGACGTGCCCGTGCTCCGTGAAGACGTTTCGCTCCGGGACCGCGCTCGCTTGCCGGTAGATGTAGCCCTTGTAGGGCCGGATCTCGCGGGTGAACGCGCGCCGCGCCTCGTCGCAGGCCGCGGCGGGGATGAGGCCGCGGACGACCACGTAGCCCTCGGCCTCGTAATAGGCTCGCCGCGCGGCGGGGCTCAGCGTCGCGTAGGGATCGGCGTGATCGTCCACGGCCTGTGGGATCTCGATCCATGCGCCGTCCGGCGCGCGGATGCGGAAGCTGCCGGCGTTGCTTTCCTGCGGAGCGGTCATCGAGGCATCCACCTTACCGCCGGTCCGTTGCCCGATCGGACCGCGGCGTTCAGCGCCGCGACGTCAAGCCGTGAGCGAAGCTGCTTGTCCGCGCAGCGCTGACGCCTCAGATATCCAAGTTCTTCACGTGGAGCGCGTTGTCCTCGATGAACCTGCGCCGCTCATCCACCTGCTCACCCATCAACGTGGCGAAGAGCTGCGAGGCCTCGAGCTCGTCATCGATCTTCACCTCGAGCAGCGTGCGGCCGTCGGGGTTCATCGTGGTCTCCCAAAGCTCCTCGGCGTTCATCTCGCCAAGACCTTTGTACCGGCTGATGGCGATCCCCTTCTTGCCGCGCTCCTCGATGTAGTCGGCGAGCGCCTCGCCGTCCTCGACCGCATCCTCCGCGCTGCCCGCTCGCGCGCGGTACGGCGCAGGCCCGATGGATCGCAGATCCTCCTCGATGGCCCACGCCTCTTGGTATTCGGGCGAGCTCACGAGCGACGAATCAATCACGCAACGACGCGCGTTGGATCCGGGCCTCGGCGTGACCTCAATCCTGCACGCGCCATGTTCGCTCTCCCACTCGTGCTTGGCCGTGAGCGGGAAGAAGTCGGGATAACGCCGCTTCAAGTACGCGACGAGCGCCTCGGTCGCTTTGGCGACCGTCTCGACGCTGCGCAACCCTTCGAGCCCGAGCGCGCTCGATCGGAGGAGCCCCGCGACGATGCGCGCGTCACACCGCTTGTCGAGGTTGGTGAGCACCGCCTTGAAGCGCTTGAGCCGCTGCGCGAGCCGATAGAGCGGTTGACCCGTGAGGCCGTGTGAGGCCCCGTTGGGCACGATGTGGAGGCCGTCGACCGCGTTGGTGATCACGAACTCGTCGAGCGCGGCCTGGTCCTTCAAGTAAAGGTCCTTCTTGCCCTTCTTGACGCGGTAGAGCGGCGGCTGCGCGATGTAGAGATACCCGCCCTCGATGACCTCCCTCATCTGCCGAAAGAAGAACGTGAGGAGCAACGTGCGGATGTGCGAGCCGTCGACGTCGGCGTCGGTCATCAGGATGATCTTGTGATACCGCAGCTTCTTGAGGTCGATCCCGTCGCTCTCGTCTTTGGCGTCGCCTTCGCGGACGCGGATACCGCTGATGCCGCAGCCGAGCGCCGTGATGAGCGTGCCCACCTCGGCCGACGAGAGCATCCTGTCGAGGCGCGCGCGCTCGACGTTGAGGATCTTGCCCTTGAGCGGCAAGATGGCTTGAAAGTGCCGGTCGCGCCCTTGCTTGGCGCTGCCTCCGGCGCTCTCGCCCTCGACGATGTAAATCTCGCTCGCGGCCGGGTCTTTGGATTGGCAGTCGGCGAGCTTGCCCGAGAGCGACGTCACGTCGAGCGAGCCCTTGCGGATCACCTCACGCGCCTTGCGCGCCGCCTCGCGCGCCTTGGCGGCGAGCACGGCCTTGTCGATGATCTTGCGCGCCTGCTGCGGGTGCTCCTCGAAGTATTGCCCGAGCTTGTCCGCGACGACGTTGTCGACGATGCCTTTGACCTCGCTCGACACGAGCTTGGATTTGGTCTGCGAGTCGAACGACGGATCGGGGTGCTTGACGCTGAGCACGCACGTGAGCCCCTCGCGCGCGTCCTCGCCGGCGAGGTCCTGCTTCAAGTCTTTGAAGAGGTTCTGCCCCTTGCCATAGTTGTTGATGGTCCGCGTGAGCGCGGTGCGGAGCCCGGTGAGGTGCGTGCCGCCATCCTTGTTGTGGACGTTGTTCGTGTAGCAGTAGACCGCCTCGGTGTAGGCGCTGCTCCACTGCATCGCCACCTCGACGGTGATGGGCGGCCCGGCCGGAGGGCTGGAGCCTTTGGCGCCCGGCGCCGCGCTCGTCTCGGGCGACGTCTCGACCACGAACGCGATCACGTCCTCGTGGATGGGCTCCTGCGCCTTGTTGAGCATCGCCACGAACTCGGCGATACCGCCCTTGTATTGATAGGTCTCTTTGCGGCCATCGGGGCGCTGGTCTTCGAGGTGGATGACGAGACCTGCGTTGAGGAACGCGAGCTCGCGGAGGCGGTTGGCGAGCACGTTGAAGTTGAACTCGGTGACCGAGAAGATCTGCGCATCGGGCTTGAACGTGACCTTGGTGCCGGTCTTGTCGGTGGCGCCGATGGGCTTGAGCTCGTCCCGGGGAGCGCCCCTGTCATAGACCTGAATCCACACCCGGCCTTCGCGCTTGATCTCGAGCCGGAGCCACTCCGAGACCGCGTTGACCGCGCTCACGCCCACGCCGTGAAGGCCCGCCGAGACCTTGTAGCTCTTGTTGTCGAACTTGCCCCCGGCGTGGAGCACCGTCATCACCACTTCGGCCGCGCTCACGCCGCGCGCGTGCTTGCCGACGGGGATCCCCCGACCGTCGTCCTCGACGGTCACCGATCCATCGAAGTGGACCGTGATGTGGATCTCTTTGCAAAACCCGGCGAGGTGCTCGTCGACCGCGTTGTCGACCGCCTCCCAGACGAGATGATGAAGGCCCGACCCGTCGTGCACGTCGCCGATGTACATGCCGGGCCGCTTCCGAACGGCTTCGAGCCCTTCCAACGCGGTAATGCTGTTCTCGTCGTATTCGGGGGCGCCGTTGATCGACTCCGCGTTTGTGGGTCGCTCGATCGGCATCTCAGTCGTGATGTCGCTCATGGTTTTGTGCTTGCTATGCCTTTTGAGGTGCGTCTTGCCGCCATCGGCCCGGGGGGCAGAGGGCCCGCTCGCGGGAGACCCGAGCCCGCTGTTGGCTGGGCGTCGGGACCGGCTCGGACGGTGCTGCTCGCGAGCGCGCGTAACCTCGCTTAGAGCCGCGAAAAATTAGCCTAAATTGGCTCTCTTAGCAACTCTTTCTCGTCATTCTGCCAGCGCAATCTTGCCCTCGTGAACGTAGAAGTCTCTGCGCTCGTGCTCATGAGGGCTCGCGCCCCGAGTCGCGATGAGGTCTCTGCGCGTGGTCGTGAGAAAGACCTGGCCTTGAGAGCTGCTCAGGAACGTAAAGAGCGCCTCGTTGCGATCGGGGTCGAGCTCGCTCGAAACGTCGTCGAGCAGGAGGATGGGCTCGACCCCGCGCGCCGCCGCGATGGCGCGCGTCTCGGCGGCCTTGAGCGCGAGCGTGAGCGCGCGGAGCTGCCCCTGCGAGCCCACGACCTTGGCCGGGTGACCGTTCAAGCACAGGTCGAGGTCGTCGCGATGAGGCCCAAACGACGCGCTCGGTCTGCCCGTGTCGCGCGAGCGGGCGGACGCGAGCGCGGCGCGCGTCTCGTCGGCGTCGGAGGATCCGCCTGGCGCGTACGTGGCCGTGAGCGCGAGCGACGGCGCCGCGATGCGACCAAACGCCGGGAGCAGCTCGACCTCCAGCACCTTGGAGGCGTGCGCGCGCGCGCGGGTGAGCGCGGCGCCGTGGCGCGCGGCGAGCGCTTCGAAGGCCTCGATTTCGCCCGTGTCGCCGCGCCTTTTGAGCAGCTCTTGCCGTGCCTTGATCGCGTGGGTGTACCGCGCGCGGTGCTCGCCGCTCGAAGGCTCGACGAACAGCGCCAGCCGATCGAGCAGCGTCCTACGTTTGGACGCGGGCCCACTCGCGAGCGTCATCTCCGCGGGATGAAACGCGACGATGGGCGACCGCGTCGCGTATTCGGCGAGGCTCGCCGGGCGGTTCTGATCGACCTTCACCACGACCGAACCGCGCTCGATCGCGGCGATCTGATCGCGCGAGAGCGAGGGCTCGCCGGGCGCGGTTTCGAGGAAGCGGGCGCGCACGGAGGCATGCTCTTTGGCGTGGCGCACGAGCTCGGACGAGCGCGCGGTGCGGAAGCTCCTCGACGTCGCGACCAGATAGATCGCTTCGAGCAAGCTCGTCTTGCCGTGACCGTTGCTGCCGAAGATCACGTTGAGCCCCGGCGAGGGCTCGATTCGTACGTCGTCGAGGTTGCGGAGATCGAGGACGCGAAGCTCGGTGATTTCGAGCCGAGGTCCCATCTTTGTAATCAGATGCGCATCGGCATCACGACCGCGACGTAGCTCTGCTCGCTCGACTCGGTCCCGGGCCGGACGAGGGCCGGATCGAGCTCGCCCGAGACGCCGAGCACGACCTCTTCGTCGTCGATCGCGCCGAGCACGTCGAGGAAGTACTTGGCGTTGAAGCCGATGGTGAGGTCGGGGCCGCTGTAGTCGACCGGGAGCTCGTCGAAGCCGTTGCCGCTCTCGGGGCTCTCGCTGCTGATGCGGAGCGTGCCGTTCGACACCGACAGCTTGACGCCGCCCGTGCGATCGCTCGCGGCGAGCGACACGGCGCGGAGCGCGTCGGCCAGCGCCATGCGGGGCGCGCGGATCGATCGCTCGCTGAGCGCCGGGATGACCTGTTGGTACGGCGGGAACTGCGCGTCGACCAGCTTGACCGAGAACTGCATCCCCGCGATGCCGAAGAACGCGTTCGGGCCGCTTTGGCTGATGGAGACGGCGGTGCTGTCCTTTTCGCCTTTGGCGCCGTCGGCCAGGCGGCGAAGCTCGCCGATGGCCTTGAGCGGGATGAGCATCGTCGCGGTGGCCGAGCTGCCCGTGACGGTGGCTTCCATCTTGGAGAGCCGGTGACCGTCGGTGGAGACCATGCGAACGCGGTCGCCGGACCACTCGAAGAGCGCGCTGTTCACGTGGGGGCGCGTCTCGTCGGACGAGATCGAGAAGTGCGTGCGCGCGATGAGGAGCGACAAGAGCTCGGTCGGAAGGTCGAGCGAAGGCGCGTTGGCCGCGGGCTTGGGGAGCTGCGGAAAGTCGGCGCCCGGGATGCCGTGCAAGGTGTAGCGGCGGGGCGAGCTGACGGCCTTGATGACGGTCTGCGCGTGCTCGGTCGACGTGAGGTGAACCGGGCCGTCGGGCATGTGCTTGACGCGCTCGAGCAGGTCTTTTGCGGGGACGGCGACCGAGCCCGGACGCGCGACCTCGGCGTGCGCTTGGCCCGAGACCCCGAGGTAAAGATCCGTCGCCGCGACGTGCAGGACGTTGCCTTCGGCCGCCAGGAGGATGTTGGCAAGCGCCGGCATCGCGGCTTTCTTATCGGCCACGCCCTGACAACGATCCACGAGCCGGAGGAGATCTTTCTTCGGGATGATGAGGTCCATGGTCGCGTCCTCGTTAGCGGGCGACCCTCTTAGCAGGTTCCGGCCTCTGCCGAGCATGAAAAACGTTCCTCTCCGGCGCGTTCCTTTGGGCCTGAAACACCGCGCTCTCGCGCACCGCACGGCGCGCTCTACTCTCCTTTTCGAAATGGAAATTTGAAGGGCCGTCGTAGTAAGGCCTGTTCATTCCGGGGAAAACTCAAAAAGAGTAACGATCTTGGGCACCTGCGTCACCGCTTGAGTGGGGAGAAAGGCGGCTGGAAAAGGCCAACTTTTCCAGAGGCCAAGTCACCCCCCCTCGTCCTCCCATGGGTTCGCCGGAAGATGTCCACCGGCTCTCAACAGGGGCGTGGTGGGAGCCCAAAGGGGTTATCGCCCTAACGGGCCGCTCACAGAGCAAGGGGATTGTCGCCGGTAGGGCTCAACGGACACAGCCGTGTCTCGGCGTTTCTCCGCGTGAGGAAAGCTCCCTTTTGCGCGGGAACTGAGCTATCGTTCCGCCCTCGTTTTTCTCGAGGACGTGGGCTACGGGGACTGTGAGCGACGGCCGGTGCGCACATTGCGGGATGAAGCATGAGCCCTGGGTGGTGATCTGCCCGGTGACGCGTCGCCCGCTCCGAGGCCCGGGCGAAGCCGCGCGGCGACCCGACTCCACCCAACGACCTGCCGTAATCCCGCCCGCCCCCGCCGTACCCAGGCCGCCGTCGGGCCACTATGCGGCGACGCGCGCGGGCTCGGGGCAACGGCCGGCGGCTGCCCCGAACGTGCCGGGCAAGTCGTCGAGCCAAATGAAGATCCCGGCGGCCGTCCCCGTTCCCGGGATGAGCCGCTCGGGCCCGTCCAGCCCGTCCGTTCCCAGGGTTCATGCCGCGGGCGACCCGCGCGGGCTCATCGGACGGGTCTTGGGCGATCGCTACGGGATCACCAACCTCATCGGCGAAGGCGGGATGGGCGTCGTCTTCGAGGCGGAGCAGCTCGCAGTCGGCCGCTTGGTGGCCATCAAGGTGCTTCATCCTCGGCTGGCCCAAGATCACGAGGCGATTACTCGGCTGAGGCACGAGGCCAAGATCGCCGGCACGCTCGGACACCCGAACATCTGCGGCATCTACGACATGGGCCACCTGGACGACGGGAGCCCGTATCTGGTGATGGAGCGCCTTCACGGCGAGACGCTCGCCCAACGCATCGCGCGCGAAAGGGCGCTGCCCGTGGTCGAGATCGTCGACATCGCGCTCCAAGTCCTGGCGGCGCTCGTGGTGGCCCACCAGAAGGGCGTCATCCACCGCGACCTCAAGCCGGACAACATCTTCCTGTCGCGCACCGAGGGCCGGAGGGCGATCCCCAAGCTCCTCGACTTTGGCATCTCCAAGTCCGAAGACGTCGAAGAGACCGTCGCCGATCCCACGGGCGCCAAGCTCGCTGCAGGCACGCCTTTCTACATGGCGCCCGAGCAGGCGCGTGGCGACCGCAAGATCGATCACCGCGTCGACCTCTGGTCGATGGGCATCATCTTGTACGAGGGGCTCACCGGACAGCGACCGTTCGACGCCAACAACTACAACGCGCTCTTGGTGCAGATCCTGAGCACGCCTGCGCGATCGATGCGCGAGCTTCGATCCGGCATCCCCTACGGCATCGCGAAGGTCGTCGATCGGGCCATCGCCAAGAGCCCGGACGATCGCTTTCAGACGGCAAAAGATCTCCAAACCACGCTCCACGCGGCGCTCGCCGAAGCGATGGGCAAGACCCCCGCGAGCGGGAACAAGGCCTCGGGATCGATGCCCGCGGTAAAGCCCGCGTCTCAACGCAACGGAGCCGCCGCGCCGCGGCCGGAGCCGGCCCCGGCGTCGAGCCGTGGCCGCCAAGAGACCTCGTCCGACATCGTCAACGCATCGTCGACGTCGCTCCCGATGCTGATTCACGATCATCCGACCGAGGACCCGGACGCGACCGCGGTGTTCACGCGCATTCCGGTGAGTGCTTTGCGCGCTCCTCAAGCGTCTGCAGATCCCCCGAGCGAGGAGTCCGAGGATCCGACACCTATCTATGGGGCGCGCGATACGGTCCCCAATCCGCTGCCGCCCGAGTTCGACGAAGAGCGCACGGTGGTGGATCCCCCGCCCTCGTTCAACGAGACGTTGACCATGGTCCGGCGGGATTTGCCCGTGCCTCCCAAGAAGAGATAGCGCCGGATGATCGAGCGAATCGTCGCCAAGGGTCTCGTCAAGACGTATGGCTCATCCGTGGCGCTTCGCGGGGTCGACGCGACGTTTTCGGATCACGCGTTGACCTTGATCGAGGGCGCGAACGGATCCGGGAAGTCCACGTTGCTCGGTATCTTGGGGACGGTCATCCGGCCGACCTCGGGGAGCGTGATGTACGAGCCGCTTGGCGACGATCTTTCGCTCGCCCGCTCCTTCATGGGATGGCTCTCCCACGAGACGCTGGCCTACCCCGACATGACGGGCCGCCAAAACATTGAGCTCGTCGCGCGCCTGCACGGGCTCTCTCCCGCGGAGGCGTGGGACGCGGCGGCGGACCGCTTCGAGCTCGGAGCTTTTGCTCTTCGCCCGGTTCGGACGTGCTCACGAGGCCAACGCCAGCGTGTCGCGCTGGCGCGCGCGCTCGTCCATGCGCCGTCCTTCGTCTTGCTCGATGAACCGACGACTGGTCTCGACAAGGCAGGCGTCGCGAGGATGATTCGCGTGGTCGGCGAAGAGATCGCGCGGGGCGCCGGTGTGCTCGTGGTCTCTCACGAGCCTGAGCACTTTCGCGAGATGGCGGGTGCGCGACTGGTCCTCGAGCGGGGCAAGGTCAAGAGCGTCTGATTCGCGGGAGTGTTTCACGTGAAACATGCTCCACCAGGATGTGATTGATCAAAGGGAGCAGCGCCTTCTGATAGGCAGGGTCAATCGGCGAGCCTCGGGGCATCACGGCGCCCAGCTTGATCAGCCCGAGCGAGAGCAGCTCCCCGAGGTTGTGCCCGGTGGAGGCGTCCGGCTGGGCGGGGGGCTGGAGCACCACGAAGGGGGAGAACGGCTTGCCCCTCGACCTGGCCGCCAGAAGACACGCCGTGACGTCGTGGAGGACGCCGAGCCTGTCCGGCGCAACCAAGACGATGAAGTCGGGGAGGAGCGTTTGGCAGAGGTCGAGGTTATCGAGCCCAAGACCGAGCGGCGAAAAGAGCCCCCCGGCTGTCTCGATGAGCACATAGGGGCAGGTGAAGCCGTCGCAGCTCTTGAGGAAGTCTTTCTCGATGCGCCGGACCCACCCGCTGACAGTTCCGGGGTCGATGATCTTTCCCGCGCTTCGCGCCCCGAGGTGAGGCGAGACAGGCTCGGGGAAGAGATAGGGCGGGGGATGTTTCACGTGAAACGTTCCGTGCTCCGCGAGCGCGGCGCTATCTGAGCCCTGAGTCGCCGAAGGATCGACGCCGGACTCGATGGGCTTGAGACCGATGATCCCCTCCCCTCGCGAAGAGAGCGCCCGAACGATGCCAACGCCGAGATGGGTCTTGCCGATCTCCGTCCCGGTGCCCGCGACCATGATACGAAAGGTCGTCATAGCAACGCCGACCCGAACGCGTGGAGCGCGAGGTCGAGGTCTTCGTCGGAGAGCGCCGCGTGAAGGGAGATCCGCAGGCGGGAGGTGCCTGAAGGAACGGTCGGCGGCCGAATGGGAAGCACGCGAACCCCTTGCGCCGAAAGCGCCGACGAGAAACGCGCCGCCGCTTCGGCCGGCCCCAAGACCCAGGGGAAGATGGGCCCCCGCGCCGTGCCCTCCCACCCAAGCGCCCGAAGACCCTCGGCGAACCGGTTGCAGAGCGTTCGGAGCCGCTCACGCCCTGCCTCATCGGCTGCTGCGCGCTTGGCCCTCTCGGCGAGCGCGTATGCGAGGAGAGGTGGGACTCCGGTCGAAAAAACAAAGCTCCGCGCCCGATTCCAAAGCCACGCGCGGAGCACGGCCGGCCCGGCGACAAACGCGCCGGACAACCCCAGCGCCTTGCCCCCTCCCCCCACCACGACATCCGGTCGAACCCCCGCTGCGGCGCACAGCCCCCTGCCCGCTGGACCGAACACGCCAATCGCGTGCGCCTCGTCCACGATCAACCCCGCGCTGTGCTCATCGCAGCTGGCGCGCAACGCCGGCAGGTCCGGGGAATCCCCATCCATGCTGAAGTACGACTCGGTCACCACCCAACGCCGGGCGGCGTCCCTCGCCGAAGCCAAGGCACGCTCGACGGCCTTCGCGTCCAGGTGAGGCACCACCTCGACGCGCGCGCCGGACAACCTGCACCCGTCGATGATGGAGGCATGGTTGAGCGCATCGGACACCACCACGTCCCGCGGACCGGCCAACGACGAGACGAGCCCCACGTTGGCAGCGTACCCGGACGAGAACAGAAGCGCGCTCTCGGTCTGGAGCCAATCCGCGAGCACCCGCTCCGCAGCCTCGTGCGCCGGATGGTTTCCGGTCACGAGCCTCGACGCGCCGGCCCCGCTCGCAAACGCTTCGCCCGGCACGGGCCAAGGCTCGCGGGCATACCCGAGGTAGTCATTCGAGCAGAGGTTCAGATGATGCTCGGAAGACACCCGAGCAGGTGTACGAAGCAGGCCGTCTCGTTCGAGGGCTTCCAGCTCGCGTTGAAGGTGCTCGAAGACAGCGCGCTTGGGGGTCATCTCGTGGGCTTGTCGCAGCGGCCCGCCTATCGCTCTCCGTCGCGCCGGTCGCCTGACTCAGGGAGGCTCTTGAGCGCGCTGTCGACGCGGTTCAACAGCTTTCCAAAGACACCACGGGCGCGCGACGTGAGCTCCGCCGACCTGGCCCGCTCTTCTTCGAGGTCGTTTGCGAGCGCAATGGCGGCGAGCAACATGGCGTGCGGTGTAACCGGCTTGCCGGGGGGCGAGACCATCGCGAGCTTCCCTTCGACAACGGCCACCAACCGCTGGAGCTGGTCGTCGGTGGCGGAGGTCACCACGCGATACGAGTTACCTCCGACCCGAAGCTGCACCGAACGACCCGCCATCGCCGGCAGGCTACCATGACTCGCCCGCTACCCTCCATCTTGGTTTAGCATGGCGCCGGCGCGACACGCGTGAACGCTGAAACCATGACGAGACTTGCTTCGACAGGGTCGTTTACGCACCGGCGCCGGCTGACGGGGCTCGCGGTCGCCGCGCCGGTCGCCGCTCTGCTGCTCGTTGAGGTCTCTTCGGCACGCGCCCAGCCGAGCCCCACGGCGGGTGTCACCATCGGCGTCGCAGGCGAAGGCTACCGTCACCAGTTTTGGAAGCGCCGAACAGCGATGCACCTCGGGCTCCGCGGGGACGTCATGTTCCTCCGCAAGAGCAACTTCGATATTGGCCTCGGGCCGTACGCAGAGGTCATGACCCATGGCTTTGACACGCTCGAATTCGGCGGGGGGATCTCCGCGCTGTTCCCGGTCATCGACACGTTCCCGATGATCTTCGGGTTCGGGGGATACGGCCGCTTCGAGGGCCGCCCCTTCGGCCTGGAGCCGGGGATTGTGGGCACGTTCCTTTGGGGCCCGCGGAGCTACAACTTCCACTTTCCGTACGTGATGTCCGGCGGGGTGCTGGTGCAGGTCCGTTACGGGCTCGGGCACTCGGGCGAGACGTCGATCGTCATCGGCGCTCAGCTCGATCTCGGCATCATGGCCGTGCCAGCCATCTTCCTGATCAACGCCATCCGCGGGACGTCGAACGAGGCCAAGCCCATCAAGTAAGGCGCGCTATTGGCAGTGGCTGAGAGACGTGTTCGGGTCGGGCACGCACGTCCCTCCCAGGCAGGCGCAGTCGCGATCCGTGAAGCAGCGGAGACCCGCCATCGCGACCGTGTCGCAGTCGACCCCGTAAAAGCGGCAATCGACCGGGGTGTTCAAGCCGAGCTGGCAATTCGCGGCGGGCTTGTCCGTGGTGGAGTCGCACGCGACGCCGCCGGGCACCGCGCAGAGATTCAGATAGCCAACCTCGATGGGGAACTTGAACTCGGCCGACGTGAGCTCCTGCCCGCCGAGCGACCTCCCCCGAATGATCACGCTCGCCGTCACGCGCTGTGTGGTGCCTGTACGGAACGCTTCGCACGCCAAGTCGGCGGCCGTGGCGTGATCGATCAAGAGCACGGACGAGCAGCCGAAGCCGGGCGAGGTGTTGGTGCCCGGGTTGGCGAACCCGCTGATGTCGACGCTGTATTGAGCGGCCGAGCCGTCGACGCGCGTGAGGATCTGATCGCTCGCGTTGAGGACCGTGACGTCTGCCCCGTAGAGCTCGACGCGAGAGGTCTCGACGCGGAGCTTGTTGGGATCGCCCCTCGCCACGAGCTGGTTGCCCACGAGCAGAATGGCCGAGTAATCCGTGGCCGCTGAGCCGTCGTACGCGCCCTCGGTGTAGAACGTGGCCGTGCCCGAGCAGTCGAACTCACACGAGTCGAGGCTCGGCGCGATGACCGCCTGCACGAAGAGGCTGCCCTCGTTCTTTACACAGGCCGAGGAGAGCAGCGCGCCTCCCGCCAGGAGCACACCCGCAGCGCACGCGCCTTTCCACTTGATGACCATTCGGGCCTCCCGCCGCGCTTTCGCTCGCGGCGCAATCGGAAGTATAGCCGGCGCGCAAAAGGAGGGAAATTTCACGTGGAACAGGCCGGATGCCCCGGCGCCTCCCGGCGGCGGACGGTCAGCGGCTTTGGCCTTTGACCACCGAGAGGATCTCCTCGTCGGTGAGGATGTGATCGGTGGCCTTGGCCTTGGCCAAGATCGCGTCGACGAGCTCTTTGGAGGGCTCGATCTTCCGCTGCCGGAGCCAGTAATTGACGTTGGATGCGCCCGACATGTACCCGACGCAAATCTCCTGTTTGCGCCCGAACATCCCGGCCGGGACACCCGAGTAGATGCGGTCGGCGAGCCAGGCATCGCCCTTCGCCTCGGCCTTGATGATGGCCGCCGCGTGCACACCCGTCGCCGTGCGGAACGCGTCGCGGCCGACGAGCGGATAGTTGATGGGCACCTGCCAGCCCACGCCCTTGGCCGCGACGTCGCAATATTGGAGGAGGTGGGTGAGGTCCTGCTTTTCGAGCATCCCGAGGAGCTTCAGGTTGAGCAGGATGAGCTCCATCGCCGCGTTGCCCACACGCTCTCCGATGCCGAGGGCGGTGCCGTGCACGCGATCGGCCCCGAACTCCAGCGCCCAGAGCGCGTTTTCGAGCGCGAGTCCGCGGTCGTTGTGGCCGTGCCAGTCGATGCCGACCGACGCGCCCATCCCCGCGACGATGGACTTGGTGAACGTGATGAGGTTGCGGACGCCGTCAGGCGTCGCGTGGCCGACCGTGTCGCACAGGCAAAGGCGCGACGCGCCGTGGTCCACCGCGGTCTTGAAGAGCGTCGAGAGCATCTCCGGCCGTGAGCGCGTCGTGTCCTCGGTGACGTACGCGACCGGCAAGCCCGCTTTTACACCGACGTCGATCGCCGCCGCGGAGCGCTTGGCGATGAGGCTGACGTCCCAATCCTCGGCGACCGCGCGGATGGGGCTCGATCCGATGAACGCATAGACCTCGACCGGGATCCCCGCGCGCTGCGAGATCTCGATCATCGGCGTGATGTCGCTCTCGACCGTGCGGCCCGCGCACGCGACGCGCAGCGGGAGCTTGTTGTCGGTGATCTCGCGGCACATGCGCAGGACGTCGTCGAAGGCGCGCTTCGAGCTGCCGGGCAGGCCGATGTCGGCCACGTGAATCCCGATCTTGGCCATCAGGTGCAAGAGCTCGAGCTTGGACTCGATGCTCGGATCGGCGACCGACGGGTTCTGCAAGCCGTCGCGGAGGGTCTCGTCGAAGAACGTGACGCCCTCGGGGATGAGCCGCCCTTTTCGACCGACCTCGTTCCAATCGTAGATGAGGTCGCTCGAAGCACTGTCGGAGGTCGTGGCCATAGGAAGAGTATAGTCCTCGGCTCACGCGCGAGCCGGAGCTTTGAGCGGGGCTCTTACCACGAGACCCACCCCGCCGAGCACAAGCAACGCCGCGATCGCGACGTTGGACGCGATGGCTTGATGAAGCTGGAGGTACGCGAGCAGCGCGACGGCGATCGGCTGCACGTAGATGTAAATGGTGACGAGCCCAGGCGACGCTCGCCGGAGCGCCCACGCGTTGAGCGAATACGCAAGGATCGTCGGCACCAGAACGATGAACGCGACCATCGCCGTGGCGCCGCGCGACCACTGCACGACGTCCGACGCGAGCGCGGGCGCACCGAACGGCGCGAACAAGAGCGCGCCGCAGCCGAACACCCACGCCATCACCGTGAGCGTCCCGTAGCGCTCGAGCACGCCCTTCGCGAACACGACGTACACCGCGTACGAGAGCGAGTTGAGCATCACGAACGCGTCGCCCCGCGCCGGGATCGCGAAGCCCGTGAGGACCACCACGCCCGCGACCGCCAACGCGATGCCCGCCGCGCTCCGCGACGTGAGCTTGCCGCGCCCGGTGAGCGCGGCGAGCAGCGCGGTGAAGACCGGGATGGTCGCGACGAGGAGCGTCGCCGACATGGGGGACGTGCGCCGGAGCCCCGCGAGAAACAGAGCTTGGTTCACGACGATGCCAAAGAGCGAGAGCGCAGCGAGGGTCGCGGCGTCGGCGAGGGAGCGGACACGCGGCGTCTTGAAGAAGAGATGCGCCGCGACGAAGACGACGGCCCCTCCCGTGATGCGCGCCATCGCGAGCGCGGCCGGAGACACCCCAAACTGCGGGCTCATGGCGACCTTGCCCTCGACGGCCAGGCTCGCGAACGCGACCTGGACCACCAAGAGCGCGACGTGCACCGAGGACGCGATCGCCCTCGGCGGCTGCTCTGGCTCGTCTGTCACGCCGCCTCTTTAGCGCGCCCCGCGCCGAAACCCAGATCCGCTTTTTCGAAAGCTCCAATCTTCGCGGGCAGACTGGCCCTCCTCGCGACACGGCCCTAAGCTGCCGAAACTTACTATGTGGAAGTCACTCCCCGAGTTTGGAACGGGCGTCCTCTACGCCATCTTGGTCGCGGCCGCCTACACGATGGCCGTCGCGATCGCGTCCGGTAAAGGCAGACCGAGGCTGCTCCAAGCGGCCCGGCTCGGCGCTTACGGAACGGTGGCGCTCGTCGGCCTCTCGGTGCTGGTGCTCGCGTACGCGTTCATCACGCACGACTTCCGCCTCTCGTACGTCGCGCACTACAGCGATCGAACGATGAGCACGCCGTACCTCATCGCGGCGCTCTGGGGCGGACAAGACGGCTCGCTCCTCTGGTGGCTGTTCCTGACGTCGATCTTCACCGGGAGCTGCGTGGTGTGGCTCGAACGGCGCTACTTGGAGCTCCAGCCGTACGTCATCGCCACGCTCATGAGCATCATCCTCTTCTTCTCGGTGCTCATGATCTTCGGCGGGACCAACCCCTTCCACACGAGCCCATCGGGCGCGCCCGTGGACGGCAACGGGCTCAACCATCAGCTCCGCAACTTCTACATGATCATCCACCCGCCGAGCCTCTACGTGGGCTTCACCAGCTCGGCGGTGCCGTTCGCGTTCGCGGTCGCCGCGCTCGCGACGGGCCGGCTCGACAACGAGTGGATCGTCGCCACGCGCAAATGGATGCTGTTTTCGTGGCTGTTCCTGACGATCGGCAACGTGCTCGGCATGCTCTGGGCCTACGAAGAGCTCGGCTGGGGCGGCCCGTGGAACTGGGATCCGGTCGAAAACGCCGCGTTTTTGCCGTGGATCAGCGCGTCGGCCTACGTCCACTCGATCATGATCCAAGAGCGGCGAGGCATGATGAAGATCTGGAACGTGGTGCTCATCTGCCTCACGTTCTGGCTCACCATCTTCGGCACGTTCCTCACGCGATCGGGCCTCATCGCGAGCGTCCACTCCTTCGCGAGGTCGGGCATCGGCACGTTCTTCCTCTGGTACATGGGCATCATCGCGGGCGTGTGCATCGCGCTCATCGTGCTGCGGCTGCCCAAGCTCGTGAGCGACGGGTACTTCGAGTCGATCCTCTCGCGCGAGGCGGCCTTCCTCTTCAACAACCTCGGCCTCTTGAGCCTCGCGGTGTTCATCGCGTTCACCACGCTCTGGCCGCGCATCAGCGAGGCGGTCCTCAAGCAGACATCGACGCTCGGGCCCACCTTCTACAACTTGTGGATCCCGCCCATCGCGCTCGGCGTGCTCTTCCTGATGGGCGCGGCGCCGCTCTTCGGGTGGCGAAAGACCTCGGAGGAGCTGCTCAAACGGAGCTTCCTCTGGCCGCTCGCGGCAACAGCGGTCGGCGCGGCTCTGCACCTCGCGCTCGGTAAGCGCCTCGGCGTGCCCGCGTTCGTCCACGTCGACCCGATCTACCCCACGGCCATGGGCGCGGTCCTCGCGAAGATCGCGTCGTCGTACCCGTTCTTCACGATGATGATCGTGTTCTTCAACGTCACGGTCGTCGCGCAGGAGTTTCAGCGCGGCATCGCGGCGCGGCGCAAGGCGCGTGACGAGTCGCTGTTCGCGGCCTTCTACAACCTCGTGTCCAAGTCACGCCGGCGCTACGGCGGCTACATCGTTCACGTGGGCATCGCCGTGATGTTCGTGGGCTTCGTCGGCCGCGCGTGGAGCGTCGACCGTGAGGCGACGCTCAAGCCCAACGAGACGTATCAAATCGAAGAGTACACAATTACGTACCGCGGCACGCGCATGGAGGTCGACCAAGAGAAGCGGATGATCTTCGCCGACGTCGACGTGGCCCGGCACGGCAAGCACGTCGGCCGCATCAGCCCGGCCAAGTTCATCTACAAGGCCGAGGGCACCTCCCCGTCGACCGAGGTCGCGCGGCACATCACGCCGTGGAACGACCTCTACATGATCGTGGGCATGATGAACCCCGAGACCAAGGTCGCGGCCTTCCAGATGCACGTGAACGTGTTGATCTCGTGGATCTGGTTCGGCGCGGGCATCCTGATCTTGGGCGCGCTCATCGCCATGTGGCCCGAGGTCTCGCTCGAAGAAGCAGGCGCGTTCGGCTACGTGCGCGCGGCGGCGTCCATCTCGTCGGCCGTGCTCTTCGCGTTCGCGCTCGCCAACGCGTCGGCGAAGGCTTATGCCTCCGGGCCCAAGGTGCGCGCGGGGCCGGCTCGCGACGCGCCGCCCCCCGCGCTCATCGCCAACCCCACGAGCCCCCCGACTCCGTGAAGACCAAGATTCAAACGGCCGCTCACCTCCTCGCGCTCGCGCTCTTCCTCGCGGCACCTTCGCTCGCCGCGCAGCAGAGCGGCGAAGGGATGGACCGGACCGGCGGCATCATCGGCATCCAAAACGAGGCCGAGCGGCAGGTCTTCAGCAGCCTCATCTGCCCCTGCGGCTGCCCGCGCGAGGCGCTCTCCACGTGCACGTGCGGCATGGCCGACGGCTACCGCCGCGAGCTCCGCGGCATGCTCGCGCAGGGCATGACGCTCGACCAAATCAAGGCCGAGTGGGTCCGGCGCCACGGCGGCAAAGCGCTCTTCGTGCCCGAGAACGAGGGGATCAACCGCGCGCTCTACATCGTGCCGTTCCTCGCGATCATCGGCATGGCGGTGATCTTCGGCTACACGCTGCGGAGGTACGTGCGGCGCGGCGAGCGCAGCGCGGACGGCCAAGAGAACCAGAAGCCCACGCCCACGCCCAAGGGGGACGTTGCCGGCGCGACGGGCGACGACTACGACAAGAAGCTCGACGAGGAGCTCTCGAAGCTCGACGACGAATGAGCGAAAAAGATACGGATCGCGATCGCTCCGGCACCGGCGAGGAGCGCACCACCGAGGCGCGCGCGCCCAAGGGAACGTCGTCCTTCGAACAGAGCCTCGTCGAGAACGCCAAGGTGATCGTGCCGGCCGCGATCATCGTGGGCGCCGGCATCGCGGCGCGCATTCAAGGAGCGGCCGCCGCGATCTTGGTCTTGGCGGGCGGAGCGCTGCTCGGCGTGATCGTCGTGTTCTGGTCGAGCCTTCGGACCTTGCTCGGCGAGACGCCGCTCACCGGCGCGGACGCGTACGCGATCGGCGCGCCGCCCGCCGAAGAAGAGCGAAAACGCGCGGTGCTCCGCGCGCTCAAGGACCTCGAATTCGAGCGCAGCGTCGGCAAAATCAGCGAAGAAGACTACGAGCTGCTCGTCACCAAGTACCGCGAGGAGGGCAAGCGCCTGCTCCGCGCGATCGACGAAGGCGCCGGGCCCGAGCGCGAGCGCGCGGCGGCGTTCGTCGCGGAGCGCCTGCGCGACGAGGGCCTCCTCGAAGGCGACGCTCCCCCTGCCCCGCGCGACGAGGATGAAGAGGACGCCGCGCCCGCGCCCAAGCCCAAAGCTCGCAAAAAGAAGAAGAAGAAAGCCGCGCCCAAGGCCGAGGCCGCGCCCGCGCCGCGCGACGACGCGGACGACGACGCGGGCCCGACCTGCGCTTCGTGCGGGACCGTGAACGACGAGGACGCGCTCTTTTGCAAGAAGTGCGGCGCGCGCCAAAAAAAGCCGACCGAAGCCGCGCCCGATCAAGCCGAAAAGGAGGCCCCGTGAAGCGCGCGATCCGAATCGTGTCGTTGGGCCTCGTGGGCCTCGTAGGCCTCGTGAGCCTCGCGCCGATCGAAGCCGTGGGTCAGCCCAAGCCCGCGCCGTCGGCTTCGGCGTCGGCCAAACCATCTGCCTCGGCCAAGCCCGATGCCTCCGCGAAGCCGGATGCTTCGAACAAGCTGCCCGCGGGTCATCCGCCGGTCGGCGACGGATTGCCCGCGGGTCATCCATCCGTCGACGACGAGCTCCCGCCCGGCCATCCACCCGCGGGCGACGGCAGGCCGCCGGGCCACCCGCCCGTGGGCGACGGCAGGCCGCCCGGTCATCCTCCCACGCGTCGCGATCGCGACGGCGGCGGCGGGGATCCTCGCATGTTCCGGCCGCCGCCGGACGGCGCGCGCGAAGACGCGACCTTGCCCCCCGGCACCCTCATCGCCTCCATCCGAAACGCGGACGACGAGCCCGTGCCGAACGCGCCTGTCGAGCTCGAGATCCTCCACAGCACCGTGGCCAAGGGCGACTCCAAAGAGATGCTCAAAGGCACGACGGACGCCGAGGGAAACACCCGCTTCGATCGCCTGCAATTCGGCTCGGGCCACCGCTACAAGGTGGTGACCCAACGAGGGCCCGCGATGTACGCGGTGCCCATGGTCATGCTCAACGACAAGGTCGGCAAGCGCGTGGTGTTGCACGTGTACGACGCGACCACCGATCTCCAAACGATCCTCACGCAGGGCGATGTCTTCATCTCGCTCCGCGAGGACTCGCTCCAGATCGAGCAGGGCGTGACCATGCTGAACTTCGGCAAGCAAGCGTGGTCCGCCGACATCGCGCTGCCTTTGCCGCAGGACAACCGCGCCTTCAACAAGCAGGACCCGGGCGACGGTCGCTCCATCGAGGACAAGAACGGCACCGCGGTTGTGCGAGGCACCTTCGCGCCCGGCCAGCACGCGGTCTCGTTCTCGTATCAAGTGCCGTTCTCGGGCTCGGAGAGCCAAACCCTCCGCGTCACGCTGCCGCCCAACATGGTGCAGTCCCGCGTGATCGTGGAGGTCTCGAAGAACATGAGCGTGGCGGTGCCGGGCTACTCCCCGCCGGAGCGCAGCGAGACACGCGACGGCAAGAAGGTCGCCGTCGCGTTTTGGCGTTCGCAGGGCGAAGAGGGCCCGAAGACGCTCGAAATCCGCATCAATGGCCTTCCCACGCCGGGCAACGGCCGCTGGGTCGCGGTCTTGCTCGCGCTCGTCGCGCTCGCGACCGGCATCGCATACCTCACCACGTCGAACGACGGTGTCCTCGACGAGGACGCCAAGAGAGACCTGATCGAAGCGCGTGAGGCCTTGCTCGGCGAGATCGTGGAGCTGGAGCGCGCCAAGAAGCAGGGCAAAGTCGGGCCGCGATCGTACAGCCGCATCCGCACCGCGCTGCTCGACGCGTTCGCGCGGCTCACCGCGCGCATCGACGCCGCGAACGCGAAGGCCAAGAAGGCCGCGCCCGTCGCGCGCCCGCGCAAAGCCCAGAGGGCCTCGTGATCGGGCGCGTCGCGCGCTGGGCGAAGCTCGAACGAGACGGCCGCGCGCGCTTCGTCGCGCTCGAAGACGGCCGCGCGTTCGTGCTCGACGCGCCGCCGTGGCTCGGCGGCTCGCGCACCGGCGAGGTGATCGAAGGCGCAGGCGAGGACGGCATCACCGAGGGCTACGCGCGTCTCTCGCCCGTCGCGCCGAGCAAGATCCTGTGCGTGGGCCGCAACTACAAAGCCCACGCGAAAGAGCTCGGCAACGAGGTGCCCGCGGAGCCGCTGCTCTTCTTCAAGCCGCCCTCGTCGCTGCTCGCGCCGAACGGCGTCATCGAGCTGCCCCCGCCCTCCATTTCGGCGCGCGTGGATCACGAGGCCGAGCTCGCCGTAGTGATCGGCGCGCAGCTCAAGCGGGCCTCGATCGACGAAGCGAAGGCCGCGATCTTCGGCCTGACGCTCGCGGGCGACATCACCGCGCGCGACCTTCAAAAGAAGGACGGCCAGTGGACCCGCGCCAAGGGCATGGACACGTTCTGCCCGGTCGGCCCGGTGCTCGTCGCGGGGCTCGATCCCCACGCGCTCCACATCACGTGCCGCGTGAACGGAGAGACGCGGCAAGACGGGCACACGCGCGACATGATCTTTCCGATCGCCGACGTGATCGCCTACGCGAGCCGCGTGATGACGCTGCTCCCCGGCGATCTCTTGTTGACCGGGACCCCGCCGGGCGTCGGCCCGCTCGCGGCCGGTGACGCGCTCGAGATCGCCGTCCCCGAGATCGGCGTCCTCCGCGCGACCGTCGCTCCGCCGTCCGCGCCGTGATGAGCTTCACGCTTGGGGGGACCTCCCCCCAAACCCCCCAGGCGAGCCTCGCGCGCGCAAAGGCTCGCCGAGCCTTCGCGATCGCGTTCGCTCTCGTCGCGCTCATCGCCGTCGTCGTCGCGGCGATCCGGCAATCGCTCCGATCGACGCGTTGCCCGGAGGGCACCGTCGCGCTCGGCGCGCGGTGCTGCGGCGAAGGCCAAAGGCTCGACGGCGATCGATGTGTCGGCGCGCCGTCGCGGTGCGCGCCGGGGATGGATCGATCCGCGGAGGGTTGTGTCATGCCCAACGTCCGCGTCGCGGTCGCGGGCGGGCGGCTTCACCTGGGCCCGGGCGATTGGGAGGCGCAGGGCGTGGTGGAGCCGCGTGACATCGTCGTCGGGCCCTTCGCGATCGATCGGTGCGAGGTGAGCGAGCAGCGCTACAAAGCCTGTATTTTGGCTGGATCGTGCGCGCCTATCGATCTCCGCGGCGAGCCCGGGCGCGCGATCGCGGGCGCGTCGCTCGACGAGGCGGATCGCTTCTGTCGCTTCGAAGGCGGCCGGTTGCCGACCTCGGACGAGCTGATCTTCGCCGCCGCCGGGGCCCGGGGCCGACGCTACGCATGGGGAGACACGGGCGTGGTGTGCCGGCGCGCGGCGTACGGCCTCGTGTCCGGGCCGTGCGCGTGGGGGGCGAAGGGCCCGGAGATCACCGGGTTGTTCCGTGATGGAGCGTCGCCCGAAGGGGTGCTCGACCTGGCCGGCAACGTCGCGGAGTGGGCGCTGCGCGCGGACGGCCGCGCCGAGGTGCGCGGAGGCTCGTACGAGGACGCGGCCGCGGCTTCGCTCCGCACCTGGAACGCGAGGGTCATCCCGCGGGACGCGCGCCTCCGGGATGTCGGCTTTCGCTGCGCTTACGCGCACTGATCCGAGATCCCGCTGGGCGCGACAAAGGTTAGAGTGATCGGCCCCATGACCGTCGCGTTGCTCTCGATCGGCTCCGAGCTCACCCGTGGCGAGATCGTCAACACCAACGGCCCTTGGCTCGCCGCGGAGCTCACCGCGGCCGGCTTCTCGGTCGCTGCGCTCGAGACGGCGCCCGACGACGTCGAATGCATCGTCACCTCGGTGCGCAGGCTCGCGTCGAGCTATCGGCTCGTCATCGCGACCGGCGGGCTCGGGCCCACCACCGACGATCTCACCGCGCTCGCGGCGGCGCGCGCGTCCGGCGTGGACCTCGTCCGCGACGAGAGCGCGATGCTCGCGATCCGGCGGCGCGTCGAGGCCGCATCGAAGGTCGTGAACGCGGGCCACGAGAAGCAGTCGCTCGTGCCCGCCGGCGCAGAGACGCTCGCCAACGCGTGCGGCACCGCGCCGGGCTTCTCGATCACGATCGGAGACACGCAGGTGTTCTTCTTGCCGGGCGTGCCGCGCGAGATGCGCCGCATGTTCATCGAGCAGGTGCTCCCGCGCATCCGGCCTTCGGCGCCCAACACGTCGTACCAAGTCCGGCTCCGCACCTACGGCCTCGGCGAGAGCGCGGTGGGCCACGCGCTCGAAGGCATCGAAGAGGGCTACCCGGGCGTCACGCTCGGCTACCGCATCCAGTTCCCCGAGGTCGACGTGAAGGTCTGCGCCCGCGGCGCGACCCAAGCCGTCGCGCGCGACGCGGCGCTGCGTGCGTCGGATGAGGTTCGAAAGCGGCTCGGCCACGTTTGTTACGGCGAGGCCGACGAGACCTTCCCGCAGATCGTGGGGCGCGCGGTGAGGAGCCGCGGCTATCGCCTCGCGGTCGCCGAGTCGTGCACCGGCGGCTTGATCACGCACCTTTTGACGAGCTCGCCCGCGAGCGACTACCTGGTCGGCGGCGCCGTGACCTACGCGAACAGCGCAAAAAGCAGGCTCCTCGGCGTGCTCGAAGACACGCTCCGCGGCCACGGCGCGGTCTCGGCCGAGGTCACCGCCGAGATGGCCGACGGCGTCCGAAGGCTATGTGAGTGCGACGTGGGCCTCGCGGTCACCGGCGTGACCGGCGCGGCGGGCGGCTCGGCGACCAAGCCGACGGGCCTCTGTTATTGGGCGGTCTCGCACCCGGGCGGCACCGTGGTGCGCGAGCGGATCTTCAGCGGTGACCTCGACGAGATGCAGCTCGCGGCGGCGTACGCAGGGCTCGATCTGCTTCGGAGGATCACGGCGGGGATCCCGGAGGGTGCGTGACGGCGGAGCCTCGCCGCCTCGCGATCGCCATCGCCGCGACGTTCACCGCCGAGCCGGCTGACGCCGCGATCGCCTATGTTTTAGGTCTTTTTTCGATCGCGCACGCCATCGATCACGCGGGCTACGGACAGCTCCTGCAAGAGCTCATCGACCCGGGCGGGCTCTTCGGCCAGAACCGCGGCGGCTTCGACGTGGGCCTCGTGCGCCTCTCGGACCTCGGCCGATCGGGCCACGAGCGCGAGGGCTCTCCGATCGACGGCGCGGCGCTCACGCGCAACGTCGCGGACCTCGCGCGCTTCGCCAAGGCGTTCGCGCAGCGTGAGGGCGCGCCCCCTCTGCTCGTCGTGATCACGCCGGAGCGGCCGGACGTGGCGCCGTTCGTCGCCGAGCACGAGGCCACGCTCGCGGCGGATCTGGGCGCGCTCGCGGGCGTCGAGGTGATCCGCAGCGCCGAGCTCGTGAGCGCGTATCCCGTGGGCGAGCGCTTCGATCCCGAGGGCGACGCGCTCGGGCACGTGCCGTACACCGACGCGTTCTTTGCGGTGATCGGCGCGCTCATCGCGCGCAAGATCCGGGCGTACCTGACGCCGCCGTACAAGGTGCTCGCGCTCGACTGCGACAACACGTTGTGGAGCGGCGTCGTCGGCGAGGACGGCGCCGCGGGCGTGGTGATCGACGAGGGCCGGAGCGATCTCCAGCGCTTCGCGGTCGAGCAGCGTCGATCGGGCGTGCTCGTGTGCTTGTGCAGCAAGAACGTCGAGGCCGACGTCGACGAGGTCTTCGCGACGCGCGCGATGCCGCTCCAAAAAGCGGACGTCGTCGCGTCGAAGGTGAACTGGCTGCCCAAGTCCGAGAACCTGCGCGCCCTCGCCGCGGAGCTGAGCCTCGGCCTCGACGCCTTCGTGTTCGCCGACGACAGCCGCGTGGAGTGCGCCGAGGTGCGCGCCGCGTGCCCCGAAGTGCTCACGGTCGAGCTGCCCGAATCGTCGGCCGAGGCCGCCGCGCTGCTCCGCCGGTTGTGGGCCTTCGATCGGTGGAAGGTGACCGACGAAGATCGCCGCCGCACCGATCTGTACCGGCAAAATGTGGAGCGCGAGCAGAGCTTCCGCGAGGCGCCGTCGATGACCGAGTTCCTCGCGAGCTTGGAGCTCGCGATCGACATCGCGCCGCCTTCTCCCGAGCAGATGCCGCGCGTCTCGCAGCTCACGTTCCGCACGAACCAGTTCAACGCGACGACCGTGCGCCGATCCGAGGCCGAGCTGGGCGCGCTCTTCGCGTCGGGCGGCCTCGAAGCGCTGGTCGTCGAGGTGCGCGATCGCTTCGGGGATTATGGGCTCGTCGGCGAGGTCTTTTATCGCGCCGAGGGCGGTGACCTCGTCGCCGACACGTTGCTCCTCTCGTGCCGCGTGCTCGCGCGCGGCGTCGAGCACCGGATGGTCGCGCGCCTCGGATCGATCGCGCGCGATCGCGGGCTCGCGCGTGTCGTGATCCCGCTGCGATTCACGGCGAAGAACAAGCCCGTTCAGGATTTCTTGCGGAGCATCGGTCGCGATCATCTCACCGAGGACGACGGCGGCTTCACGGTTCGCCTGCCCGCGGACGAGGCGGCGGCGCTCGTCTACACGCCCGCGAGCAAGGAGCGCGCGCCCGATGAGGGTGACAAACCGAGGGCGAAATCACCGCAAAACCAAGCCTCGCAGAGCACCTCGCAGACCACGCTCCTGGTCTACGCGGCGCGCGATCTGGTGAGCGGCGAGGCCATCGCGGCGCGCGTCACGCCGACCGTCGTCGAGCGCGGGCGGCCCAGCGGCGCCGCGCCGTTCGTCGCGCCCGAGGGCACCGTCGAAGAGACGATCGCCGCGATCGCCGCCGAGGTCGTCGGCGCGCGCGAGGTGGGCGCGCACGACGATCTGTTCTTGGACTTCGGCGCGGACTCGTTCGCGGCCGTGCGCATCGCGGCGGCCATCCGGCGCAGGCTGCGCGAAGAGGTGACCGTCGCGACGGTGCTCGAAGCGAAGACCGTGGCGGCCCTCGCCGCGCGGATCGGATCGAAGGCGCAAGGCTCGTCGCGGAGGCTTCCCCCCGCGATCCACGCGCTCCGCGCCGCGGGGACCAAGCGGCCGATCTTCCTCGCGAGGCCGGCGGGGCGCACCGCGGGCACGCTCTCGTACGTCGCGCTCGCGAAGCACCTCGATCGCGCGCGGCCCGTGTACGTGTTCCAGAACAGGCCGCAAATCGAGGGCAGCGCGCCGTACTCCAGCATCGAGGCCATGGCGGACGAGTACCTCCGCGCCATGAAAGCGATCGATCCGAGCGGCCCGTACCTGCTCGTGGGGTGGTGCCTCGGCGGCAAGATCACCTTCGAGATCGCGCGCAGGCTCGCCGAGCGCGGTGAGCGGCCCGCGCTGGTGCTCCTGCTCGACGCGGAGGGGCCGATGCGCCCGCGCGACAAGATCCGCTTCTTCGCGAAGCGCATGCTCACCAAGGCCGGCATGAAGGCGCTCAGCCGCGCGCCGCTCCTCGGCCGCGCGATCCCCAAGAGCGCCTCGATCGCGCGGGAGAAATCGCTCATCACGCGCTTCGGCGCGCTCGCGTATTGGGACCACGAGAACGACGACGCGGCGCTCGTCGACTACGCGTTCCCCGGCCGCTTCGATCGCGGATCACTCGCGAAAATGAGCCCCGACGCGATGTGGCGCGCGGTGTACGACGCGCTCAAGCGCGACCTGCCCGACGAGGTCGAGGACGTCGAGGGCGACGCCCTCGCGATCCGGCGCGGGTGGCGATACTTCGCGCACGATCACGTGCTCGACGCGTCATACGCGCCCATCCGCGGCTATTCGGGCGAGGTGCACCTCTACACGATCCGCGGCGCCAAGCTCGCGGCCACGTGGCGATCGATCTGCGCCGGGCCGTTGATCGTGCGCGAGCTCGACGTGCGCCCGACCGCGAAGATCCCCAACGCGCACAACGCGATGATGCAGGAGGAGAACGTGATGCGCTTCGCGCCCGAGCTCAACCGCCTCTTCGACGAGGCCGAGGCCAAGGTCGCCGCGGAGGCGATCGCGTGAGCGCCTCGGTCGAGGTCCTCTGCGAGATGGGGCTCGCCGCGTACGAGGCGGGCGCGTTCGACGAGGCCGTGATCTGCTTCGGTCGCGCGGCGCAGAGCGATCCCCGCTGCGTGCCCGCGTGGACCAACCTGGGCGCGGCGCTGCTCTCGTCGGGCGACGCCGCGTCCGCGGCGGGGGCCTTCGCGAAGGCGCTCGCGATCGCGCCGGAGAACGCCGAAATCCACTACAACCTCGGCGCCGCCCTCCGCCGCGCGGGCGACCCCGTGGGGGCGGCGGACGCGTACGCCGACGCGATCGCGCTCGGCCTGGACACGCCCGAAGCGCTCAACAATTTTGGCCTCGCGCTGGCGGACGATGGCCGCTTCGAAGACGCGACCGTGGCGTACGCACGCGCGCTTTCGCACCACCAAGACCCTTCGATCCTCGTCAATTTGGGCAACGCGCTCGGTGAGACCGCCGAGCGCGAGGACGCGATCCGCTGCTACGAGGCCGCGCTCGCCCTCGACGCCGATCACGTCGAGGCCATGGTGAACCTCTTCGCGGCGCGCTTCGACGATCGCGATCTGCGCCCGTCCGAGGCGCTCCTCGATCGCGCGCTCACCGCCGCGCCCGAGCACGCGAGCGCGCTCTTTCACCGCGGCGTGCTCGCGGCGCTCCGCGCGGGCCGGGCCGCGGCCGAGCCTTACTTTGCGCGCCTCCCCTCGGGCCTCGGTCACCTCGTTTCGAGCTTCGACAACGCGCTCGCGAACCGATCGCAGGCGACGCGCTTCTTCACCGACGGCTTTCGCCTGCTCGATCACGCGCTCGCCGCGTCCACCGTCGAAGGGCTCTCGATCGAGCTCGGCGTGCGCCGCGGCGCCTCGATCCGCTTCCTCGCGGGCCGCGCGCCCGATCGCACGTGGCACGGCTTCGACTCATTCGAGGGGCTGCCCGAGGCGTGGCGCGGCGTGGGCGCGGGCGCGTACTCGACGCGCGGGGAGCTGCCCGTGGTGCCCGCGAACGTGCGGCTCCATGCGGGTTGGTTCGCGGACACGTTGCCAGCGTTCGTCGCGCAGAACCAAGGGCCGGTGCGTTTTCTCAACGTCGACTGCGACATCTATTCGTCGGCGCGCGACGCGCTCGCGATCCTGGGCCCGCGCCTCGTGGCGGGGAGCGTCGTCGTGTTCGACGAATACTTCTGCAACCCGGGGTGGGAAGAGGACGAGCGCCGCGCGCTCGTCGAGGCCGCGGCGGCGATCGGCTTCTCGTACACCTTCATCGCGGTGAGCTTTTTTTCGAAGCAGGCTGCGATCGTGGTGCGGTGAGCGTGTCGATGGGCGCGGGGCACACGCCGCGGAGCGCGCAGCCCTTGCACTCGGCGCCCGACCAGATCGCGTCGAACGTGGCCTGCATCTGATCGAGCAACACGTCGTCGTCGGTCATCACGCCGGCCTCGAAATTACGGCGTTTGTCGCCTTTGGCGCCGAGGCCCGCGCCCGTCCAATTGGCCGAGCCCAGGTAGAGCGACGCGCCGTCGACCGCGATCATCTTGAGGTGGACGCGGGGGCAGCGGCGCATCGCGAGCCCGCCGCGTTCGAGCCGCGGGTGCGCGCGCAGATCGGCGCGGAACGCGGCCGAGGGCACGCCCGCGTGGAGCAGCTTGAGCTCGACGCCGCGCGCGGACAGATCGGCGAAGAGCGAGAGCACCGAGACGTACCGGCCCTTCGCGCGATCGCGCGTGCCCACCATGGGCTCGACGCGCAGGCCCTTCACGTTGGCGGTCGCGATCCACACGCTGACCTTGGCGCGCGCGATCGTGCCCATCACCAGCGCGTCGTAGTGATCGCGGCCTTGGATGAGCCGGATCGCGACGCGCCGCGGCTCGCCCTTCACCCGCCCGCCTCGACGATGGGCGGCGGTTCGAGGTGCGCGAGCAGCGCGGCGCGGACGTCGTCCGGCATGTCGCACGAGGCGAGCATCTTGAGGTCGGTCGTGACGACCGTGTGATCGAGGTCGCACACGAGCAGCCCGGTGGCCTCGTTGATCATCGTGTAGCGAAAGACGGCGCTGCGGTTGCCGACGCGGAGCACGCGCGTCTCGATGACGAGCGTGTCACCGTAGCGCGCGGGCGACGCGAAGCTGATCCCGACCTTCACCGCGGGCAGGCCCACGCGTCGCTTGGTGATGAGGCCCGCGTAGCCGCCCTCGACGCCGCCGAAGAAGTTCTCCATGGCCTCGTGCGCGTAGGCGACGAACCGCGCGAAGAACACGATGCCGGCGGCGTCGACGTCTTCGAACTTGATGGGCCGTTTGAGGGCGATCACGACGCGGGCGCGAGATCGTCGGCGAGCTTTTGCAGCGTGGCGCGGCCGAGGTCGGCGCGCACCGAGAGCTTGGGGTGGCTCACGACGATCGCGGCGGAGCCGGAGCGCGCGCGGAGCTTGTTCGCGGCCTCTTTGGAGAGCGGGAGCTTGAGGTAGTGAACGGCCGTGGTGCGCGTCTCGACCGCGCCGGGAGAGGGCGTGCCCTGCGCGGCGAAGCGCTCGCCGTCGACCTCGATCGCGACGAACGCCTCCAGCTTGACGAGCTCTGCGAGCGTGCGCTCGCGCGTCTCGCGATCGGCGATCTCGATGAAGAGCGTGACGCTGAGCTCGTCCTCGCCGGGGATGAGATCGTTGTACGTCTCGATCTCGTGCAGGATGCCGCTCTCGCTCGTGATGCGCTCGGTGCGGAGCATCTCTTGGATTTGCATCATGACCGAGTCGCGGTTCTCGAACACGACCGAGATGAAGTCGCCCACCGCCACGCGGCGCGGCTTCTTCTCTTCGATCACGCGCGCGCGGAAGCGCGGGCGGATGGCCTCGTAGTCGCCGAGCGGGAGGATCTCGCTTCGATCGATGGGTCGCATGGGTGCTACTCCTCGTCTTCTTGGACCTTCTTGGGCTTGCTCTTGCCCGAGGCGCTGAGCCCGTACGCGCGGGCCAAGGCCTCGATCGGGTGCATCACGCGGGTGTTGTTCTCCTTCGCGATGCGGAGCGCCGAGAGCGAGCAATCGGTGACGACGGTGTCGGCCTCGGCGTCGTCGACGCCGCGCACGAGCTTGCCCGCGTACTTGACGCCGGTCGCGTAGTGCTTGGCCTTCATCCCCCAGGTGCCGTCGACCGCGGAGCACTCTTCGATGAGGCGCACCTCGGTCTCGGGGACGATGTTCAGCACGCGCACGCCGGGGAAGCCGATCTTCTGCGCGCGGAGGTGGCAGGCCGCGTGGTACGCGACCTTGCCGAGCCCCTCTTTGAACTCGCGCTTGAGCTTCTTCTCTTTGCCGAGCAAGAGCAGAAACTCCATCAGATCCATGGTCGCGGCGGCGACCTCGCGCACCTCGTCGGTGGGCACGTATTCGTGCCACTCTTTTTTGATCATCATCCCGGACGACGGCGCCGGCACCACGATCTTGCGGCCCGCGCGCGCGTGCGGGAGCAAGAGCTCCACGTTGCGCCGGATCTTGGCGACGGCCGCGTCGACGTCGCCGCCGTCGATGTTGGGCAGGCCGCAGCACGTGAGCGTTGTCGCCGCGCGGTCTTCGCCGAGGCCGGGCACGCGCACGCGGTAGCCGTTGTGCTCGAGCACCATGACGGCGGCGCGCGGGACCTCGGGCGTGTTGGACTCGCCGTAGCAGGTCGGGAAGAGCGCGACCTCGCCGAGCTCACCCGCGTGCTTGTTGGGCGTGTGCTTTTCGAACCACGTGGAGAACGGCTCTTGCGCGATGGGCGGGAGCGGGAAGTCGGCCGAGATGCCGGTCAGCTTCTCTTGCACCTTGCGCACGAGCCTGTTCGCGTTGATGAGGTTCGCGATCGGGGCCGCGGGGCCGGCGGAGAGCTCGCCGATGGCTTGAGGCTCGCCGAGGATGCGGTCGACGATCGGGATGCCTTCCCGCCGCGCGCGCACGGCTTTTTCGCGCGCGAGGAGGCGGGGGAAGTCGAGCAGCTCGGTCGCGCCCTCGTCCTTCGTGTAGGGGCACTTGATGTAGCAGAGCTTGCACTGCCAACACTCGTCGCCGATGGCCTTGATGTCGTCGTAGTCGATGGCCTCTGCGCCCTCGGCTTTGCCGGCGTCGATGTCGCGATCGACGCGCGCGAAGAGCTGCGGGAACGACCCGCAGTAGTTCACGCACATGCGGCACTCGTGGCAGATCTGGAACGCGCGGCGCAGCTCGGCTTCGAGGTCGCGCTCGTTCCAGTAGCGATCGTCGGTGGGGCTCGTCGCGGGCGGGCTCAGCGGGTTGCGGGCGATGACGCTCAAGGGTCGCTCCTTGGCAAGACGATCCGATCCGCCCGAGAATTCTCGGGCAGATCGGATCGATCGAGACAGCTTACGCGGGGGATGAAATCAGATGTCGAGGCTGTCGAGCGCCTTCTTGAAGCGGCCCGCGTGCGATTTCTCGGCCTTGGCGAGCGTCTCGAACCACTCGGCGATGTCGTCGAAGCCCTCGCCGCGCGCGTCTTTGGACATGCCCGGGTACATGGTCTCGTACTCGTGGGTCTCGCCCGCGACGGCGGACGCGAGGTTCTTCGCGGTGTTGCCGATGGGCAGGCCCGTGGCCGGATCGCCGACCTGCTTGAGGTAGTCGAGGTGGCCGTGCGCGTGGCCGGTCTCGCCGTCGGCGGTGTCTTTGAAGAGGCCCGCGACGTCCGGGTAGCCTTCCACGTCGGCGACCTTGGCGAAGTAGAGGTAGCGACGGTTTGCCTGCGACTCGCCCGCGAAGGCGTCTTTGAGGTGCTGGTGGGTCTTGGTTCCGTTGAGGCTCTTCGAGGCCATGATGGTTTCTCCTTGTCGATCCATCGGGGTAAGAGCGCCCTCAGTGCCCGTACAAGCGCGGAGAGGGCGCGAAACGTAGGTTTTTTGAGCGCGGTGTTAGCTCTCGTGATCGGGCCTGCACCCTTCGCAGAGGCCGCGGTAGATGCGCTCCACCGACCGCACCATGAAGCCCGGGTAGGGTTGGCTGGGGGGTTTGGGGGGAGGTCCCCCCAAACGTGAGGGCCGCGCGGCGCTGTGATCGTCGTGGTCGTGGGGGCTCGCGCCGCGCTGCGGGACGTCGCGCACGAGGCCGCAGCGATCGCAGACGGCGTGGTGGTGAGGCTCCATGTTGGGGTCGAACCGCGCGGCGCCCGGCGCGAGCGAGAGCGCGGCGCAGAGACCCTCTGAAGCGAGCGCGTCGAGCGTGTTGTACACGGTAGCGAAGCTCATGGTCGGGAGCGAAGGCCGGAGCCGCTCGAACAGCTCCTGCGCCGTGGGGTGCGTCGGATCTGCGGCGAGCTCACGCACGATGGCGAGGCGTTGGGGCGTGAGCTTGAGGCCCGACGCGCGCACGCGGGCGATCATCCTCTCGGCCCGATCGTTCGCGTGCTTGGCGGGGGCTCCCATCTAAAAAAGTCTCTTAATAAGAAACTTTATCAATTGCAAGTCCTCCTCGATTAAAAACTCTTCGATGCCGTGCGCAACACGCCGCTTGCAAGGGCGGGTGACCTTTGCCATAGTGCGCGCCCCCGTTTGGCCGGGCTCGTTCCGGCTCTTCTTTTTACGGAAAACCCAAGGGAGAACGCTGCGCGATGCCGTCCGAGGCCATTCAGTGCAAGCCGCTCGAGGTCGCCGTCGGCGACAAAGGTATCGAGCGCGCCATCAAACATCTCAAGCGCAAGATGGCCGCCGAGGGCATCCTTCGCGAGCTCAAGCGTCGCCGCCACTACATGAAGCCGTCGGTCAAGCGCCGCAAGAAGGCTTCTGAGGCCGCGCGCCGCCGCCGCAAGCGCTCCAAGATGGATATGGTGGCGTGAGGGCCGGGGACCTTTCGGGTCCCCTGCTCTTCCGGCTGTAGCGCGTGCGTGCGGTCGTCCTCTCGACGTCGTATCCGCGTGCGCGGCACGATCCTTCCGGTCACTTCGTTCAATCCTTCGCGCGTGAGCTCGCCGAGGGTGGCGCCGACGTCCATGTCATCGCGCCGTTCGGCTCTCTCCTCGATCGCCCTCGACGCGACGAAATCCACGGAAAACCAAGCGCAGTTGTGACGCTCCACGCAGCGGGCGGCGGCGACCTCTTCACGTGGCCGGGCGCGATCGCGCGGGCCAAGGAGTCGCCGCGGAGGCTCATCGGCGCGGCGTCGTTCGCGGCCGGCGCGCTCGTGAGGATGCGGTCGATCGCGGAGGCGGGGCCGATTGATCATCTCGCGGCGCACTGGATCGTGCCGAGCGCGTATCCGATCGCGGTCGCGTCGATGGCGGCGGCGCGCGTGTGTCCGTCTTCGTTCGAGGTCGTCGCGCACGGCGCGGACGTGCGTTTGCTCCTTCGTTTGCCGGCGATTGCGCGCGCGCGCGTCCTCGCGACGCTGCTCGATCGTGGCGCGCGGTTCGTGTTTGCAGCGTCGAAGCTCCGCGACGCGTTGCTCGACGTGGTCCCGTCGTCGATCGCGTTGTCGCTCGCGTCGCGATCGCGTGTCTGTGCGCCGCCGATCGACGTGCGCGTGGACGCCTCCGCGTTCGGATCGATCGCGTCGCGCCTGGGCGGTCGATCGCTCGTGGTCGTGGTGGGTCGGCTCGTGGAGGACAAGCGTGTGGAGCTCGCGATCCGCGCGATCGCGCGGGTGCGTGCGGACGTGCTCTTGGTCGTGGTGGGCGATGGGCCGGATCGCGCGCGGCTCGAAGCGATCGCGGGCGAGGTCGCGCCGGATCGTGTGTTGTTCGTGGGGATGTTGCCGCGTGATCGCGCGCTCGCGTGGATCGCGAAGGCGAGGCTCTTGGTTCATCCTTCGGCGATCGAAGCCGCGCCGACGGCGGTGCGCGAGGCGAGGGCGCTGCGCGTGCCGGTGATCGCGTGCGCGGCGGGCGACGTGGAAGCGTGGGCGGTGAGCGACGCGGGCCTTCGCGTGGTTCCTCCGCGCGCGGACGCGATCGCGATCACGTGCGAGGAAGTGCTTGCAATTTGAGATGCTTCGACTAGCTTGCCGCTCGCTGTTCTGCGGGGCCCCTCGCAGGGCAGCGCCGGGGCGTAGCGCAGCCTGGTTAGCGCACTTGACTGGGGGTCAAGGGGTCGGGCGTTCGAATCGCCCCGCCCCGACTGGCCCTGGGAGACTCCTCCCGGGGCCTTTCGGTTTTGTGGGCTCGTGGTCGCAATGCGGACCGTTTGGCTGCGCTGCACGAAGCACGTAGACTGCGGCGCGTGATCACGAGCGTCTCGATCGAGAATTTCCGCGGCGTGCGCGAGGGGACCATCGAGGGGCTCGCGCCGATCAGCGTGCTGGTCGGACCAAACAACACGGGTAAGTCGACGGTGCTCGAAGCGATCATGGCGCTGGGCGGCGCGGCAGATGCAAGCGACCTCGCGCGGATCCTGCTGCGCCGCGGGGGTCCTGCGCACGATGCGCTCGCCAGGATCGTCAGCGCGGGGGCGAAGGAGGCGAGCATCAAAGGCGTAGTGGACGAGGGTGGCCGATCGAAGAACTGGAGGGTTGTTGTCGACTTGCCTCAAAGCCTCTTATTGGCGCGCATCGACGACGCTCGCATGCAGGGCCTCAAAGAGCCGCTCATCCCGTTTCGTGCTTCAACGACGCACGGGGCGTTCAGCTTCGAGACAGTATCGTATATCGATCCAAAGGGACAACGCTCGCGTCCTTATAAGGAAAGTGGCCAAGCGATCGAAGGACAGCCTCCGTGGCGGTTCGTCGACGTCGAGGCCGTGCGGGGCGACGGCGCGTTGGAAGATGCCTATACGAGGATCGATGAAGCGCGCAGATTGCCTATTGTCCTCAAGGCGCTCGCGCGGTCCCTCCCCGGCCTCAAGGACCTTCGCATCTTGAAGGTCGGTCAAGACTTTGTGCTTCACACGTTCTTCGAGAGCGGAGCGCCCGTGCCCGCATACGTGGCCGGCGATGGCTTCAAGCGCTTCCTCGAGGTCGCGGCGGCAACGGTGAGCGCGCCTCGCGGCGTTGTGCTGCTCGAAGAGCCGGAGAGCTTTCAACACCCGCGCTACCTGCATGAGCTCGCGATGCTGTTTCATCTCGCCGCGCACGACGGCACGCAAATCATCCTCAGCACGCACAGCTTGGAGCTGATCGATTTGCTCGTGCGGGCGCCCGAGGCCGAAGGCCAGACGTATCCAGCGGTCTTTCGCTGTACGTTCCACGAAGGCAAGCTCCGCGCGACCAAGCTCGATCGCGATCAAGCGCTCGATGCCCGCGAGGGCCTTTATACGGATCTGCGCGCATGACCAAGCGCATTGTCCTGTGTGAAGGCCCCGACGATCTCAACGCGCTTCGCGCCGTTGCGCAGCTCCTTCGCTGGGCAAAGCCCGCGCAAACGATCGCTCACGGGGCCGGCCATGATCGGTTATCCACGCTTCAAGCGGGCGACGCGAGCATCGAGATCAAGGTGCCGAGCAAGGCGCGCGGGGCGACCGGCGAAGGGAAAAGTGTGCTCGCCGGGAGCGTCGCAGGTGAGCTGAGGGATTTGCGACCTCAAGTGAGCCCAACGGATGAAGCTTGTGTGTCGCTCATCGCGGTCGTCTTTGACCCGGACGCCTCTTCTCCCGAGTCTTTTTATCAAGAGATCGCAGCCACGATTGGAGCGCAAGCCTCGGCATGGTCGCTCGCAAACAGCGCTGCCGCGGGCGTGTGGAGCGCGACACGCGCGCCGGATGAGCAACCCGTTGAGGTTCGCGCCGTTCCTTGGCGAGCGCCGGGCGGTGTGCTCGACGGGCTCCCCGACCATATCAACCTCGAGCGCTTGCTTTGCGCGGTCGCTTCTCGAGCTTATCCGGGGGAGGTCGAGCATGTTGCCCGCTGGCTCACGGAGATCAACGAGCGGCGATCGCACCGGGGGAGCAAGCCCACGACGTGGAAAGCTGCGATCCACGTGTGGCTCGCCTTGGTGTACGAGAAGGCTGATGAGCACAACGCCGCGGCCCGTTTCCTTCACCAGCAGGATGAGTGTCGGCCGCACGTGCAACCTGTCCTCGACGACGTCGGGCTCGTCGCGGATCTGCGTCCCCTCCTCGGTCCTGCGTGATCGATGAGCACGGCCACATCGCTCGTACGCGTCGTGCTCACCACCGCTGCGAGGCGCGGCGTCGATCCCGGCGCGCTCTTGGCCGAGGTGAAGCTCGATCCGGGCGTCGTCGCCGACAAGCACGCGCGGGTGCCGACGCGCCTTTATTTGGAGTGTTTCGAGCGAGGCGTCGCGCGGAGCAACGACCTCGGCTTCGGATCCGAGGCGGCGCGCTACCTCGACGCGGAGGCGTTTGGTCTGCTCGGGTTCGTGCTCGCGAGCTCGTCGACGCTGCGCGACGCGATCGGCCGTTTTTGCCGGTATGCGAGGCTCATTTGTGACGAGCTCTCGATCGCGTTGGTCGAACGCGGTGACGCGGCGGCCATCGTGTACGTGCTTGACGAGACGCCGCATGTGCCGGCGCTCTTCGAGATGGCGTTCACGCATCTGGTGCACACGGCCAAGCTGGGCACGCGAGGCGCGTTTCAGGCCACGCACATCGTGCTTCGTCATCGGGTCGCGCACCCCGCGTTGTCTCGCGTGCTCGGCGCCGAGGTCGCGTTGGGGGGCGTGGAAGATGCGGTGTATTGTGATCGCCGAGCGCTCGATATGCGGCTCCGCGGCGACAATCCGGCGCTCCTCGACATCCTCGAAGCGCACGCGGATCACGTGCTCGCGGAGCGCCCCAAGGAGCAGGACCTTTTGGCCAACGTGCGTGTGGCGGTGCGTGTCCTGTTGCCGTTGGGCGAGCCTTCGCTCGCGACCGTGGCGGCGAGGCTCGGGCTTGGGGAGCGCACGTTGCAGCGAAGGTTGCGGAGCGCGGGCGTCACGTTTCGCGCGCTCGTCGACGACGTTCGGCGCGAGCACGCGGTCGCGCAGCTCGCGATGCCGGGTGTCTCGGTCGCCGAGGTCGCGTTCTCGTTGGGCTTCTCGGGGACGAGCGCGTTTCACCACGCGTTTCGTCGCTGGACGGGGCTCTCGCCGAGCGCCGCCAAAGGTGCGTGAGCGCGTCGCCCGCGAGCAACGCTTTGTCGCCTGCGCGCATCGCCTTCGAGCCTCATCGTGCGTACGTGTGCCGCCGCTGAACGAGGAGGACAACTCATGGCGCGCGTGCATTCTTCATCCTGGTGGATCGTCCCTGCGGCTCTCTCTCTGTCTCTCGCGCTGCTCCCCAACTGTGATGGCGGCGCCACGAGCACGTTGGGGACGGGGGGAGACGGAGGGTCTCAAGCGACCTCGTCGTCGAGCGGTACGGGCGGCGGCTCGTCCAAGACCTTTTTGGATCAATATCCTCTCAACGCTCAATTCCCCGAAGGGGGCACGTACGACGCCACGGATCATGCGTTTTACGTAGGCAGCTTGGGGGACGGGTCGGTGCATCGGATCGACGCGGCGACGGGGGCCGAGACGGTGCTCTTCACCGAGACGCAGCCGGGGACGTGGTGGACGCTCGGGATGGATATCGATGCTGCGAAGCGGACCTTGTGGGTCTGCGCGATGGATGACTCGATTGACCCGCGGCAAGGATATCTGTGGATCTTTGATCTGACCACGGGGATGCGTGTCGCCAATCACGCGCTCGGCGACGCGGCGGTCGACGCGACGTGCACGGACGTGGCGGTCGCGCAAAACGGGCTTGGGTACGTGGTCGATCGCGAGGTGGGGAACGTCTATGAGGTAGACCCGGTGTCGGGAGCGACGTTGTTCACGTCGAGCCCCGATTTGGAGGCCGCGTTCATCGGGCAGAACTCGGTCATCGTGTTGCCCGATCAATCGGCGCTCCTCTCGCTCCTTTATCTGCCCTCCGGGCTCGCGAAGATCAATCTCACGGATGGCTCCGTGACCCCGGTCGACATCACCGGAAAGTTCTCGGACCTCACGCCGCTCCATGGCGCGGATGGCATGACGTACGACAATGGCACCGTGGTCGTTGCGTTCACCGAATTGCTCATCCGCGTGACGCCGACGCTCGCGGATTGGTCCACGGCGACGTCGACCACCGCGGATATCCCCAATGGGATGACCGATGTGGTGTCGACGCCCAACGGGCTTTATCTGTTGAACGGTCAAGCTGTGAGCTTTGCGCTCGGCCAATCGACCGATCCGTTCGCGCTCGTGAAGTTCGTCGGCGCGCTGTAGGCGGGTTCGGATTTACGGCTGCGGTGGCGTGTCGCAGATCCCGATTCGAGGCGCACACCAGCCCTCTACACAGGCGCCGCAATCGCAGTCCGCGTCGGTCGCGCAGCTATGGAGCGCGCAGCCGTGGCCGGGCGTCGTCGCGCTGCAATACGTGCTCACAGGGCACATGAATCCATCGGTGCAATGAATGGGCGCGCAGCCGTGCGGGTCGGCCTCCGGGCTCCCCTTTGCGCAGGCGTCGCCCGGCGCGCACGTGAACCCGGCGTCGCAGGGCGTGGGCGCGCAGCCGTGCTGGTCGGCGAACGCGCTCGCCTCGTCGCAAACCAAGTCGGGGCCGCACACGAAGCCTTGCGCGCACGAGATAGGCAAACAATGCCCTGCGGGCTCGCACGCGAATCCTTCCTCGCAGGGAGCGGTGGAGCAATGCTGGACACACATCGTTCCTGTCTCCCCGTTCGGGCAGATGCAAGGGCCCGTGAGTGTGTAGGTCTGGCAAACGCCCGAGAAGCAGTCCGTGTCGAGCGCACAGGTCTTCGACGCGGCCTGGCATGGGCCGCAGCTTTCGATCGGCGCTGGGACGCACACCTCTACTGGGCTGCATTCCTCGGTCGTGTGGCACGTCTTGGTCCCTTGGGGCCAAGGGGTCACGCCGGGGCAGACGCTGTTGTGCTCGCCGCCGCCCGAGGCCCCTACCCCGCCTCCGCTGCTGCTCATGCTCGTTGCGCCGCCCCCTCCTGGGGACTCCACGTTGCCTTCACAAGCAGAGGCTGAGAGCGCGATCGCAGCGAGGCTCGTTAGCAATTTCTGTCGCATCTTTATTCACCTCCGACGGGCCCTTCAGATCGGCGTCACCTTCGCATATGGTTTTTCGCAGAGCGGCAGGGCAGCAAGGCCAGAGAAGACCACGATCACGCATCCCACGACGAGCCTAAAATCGTCCCCGGGGCACCCGAGAAGGCGAAGTGACTTCGAGGCGGGCCGCTGCGCCGTTGCCGCGGGAGCGGCTTTGCGGTTGACAAGCGCCGCGTAACGAGCAAAAAGCGTAATCGTTCTGTGTTCTTGGAGGAGTGGCCGAGTGGTCGAAGGCAGCGGTTTTGAAAACCGCCGTACCCGCAAGGGTACCAGGGGTTCGAATCCCTTCTCCTCCGCTGAAATCATTGCAGATGCTTCGCGCCGCCTGCGATGGCTGCAGGAAGCTGGACCAAATCGTGCTCTCATCTGTGTCGTTGGCGTCGAGCGGCAGGATCTTCTCGATTTCAGCGAGCGATCTGAGGGAGCAGTTCAGTCCACGATGCGATCACGGTCGCACCGCGCGCGCACCTGCTCACGCTTCCCCTATCCTCGTAAGTCGGCGAGGAACGCCGGGCTGCTGTACTGCTGCACTGTGCGAACCGGTTCGTATTCTTCACGAGATCGGGCGTCCAGCCGGCCACGAGGATCCGTGACTTCACGTCCGTGTAATTGATGGAGATTCAGCGCAGCTAGTGGAGTTCTGTGATCAGCGAATCGTCTGCGCGGGATGCCGCATCGTCACGCCACGCTTGGGACTCGGGCCGGGATTTGCACGGCCGGGACGAGGACCGGATGCTGGCTCGCGACGCGGTCGTAGATCTCGACGCCGACTGGCGCCTTCAATGTGAGGAGCATCGTCACGCGTAGCGCTGGCACCCCATCGCCAGAAACCAGCCGACCGTCGGCCCGGCGCAGGTGCAACACGTCGATGCGAGGCATGAACAGGGCGTCGCTGTCCAGTTTCACCTGTCCGCGAACGACGGTGTCCCACTTGCCGACGGATCTAAGCTCCACCTCTGACTTCGGCCGCCAGCCGCCGTGAGCTATCGGTTCGCTCAGTCGAGATCCCATAGCGAGCGCTCGTCGGACCTCGGCGGCGTCTTTGTGCATGTCGATCACACGGGAGTCCGCCTTGTCGTCGGGGTTCGTGAGTTTGCGACGGTGCTCGTGAGGTCGGAACGTGACGTCGAGTCCTTGGAGGGCGTAGTCGCAGGGATCACGAGGATCGATAGCGGCGACGAAACTCATCGTCCACTCGACGCAAATCTCTGTTTCGGAAGGCAGCCCAGTCGGAAATGGAATCCGCATCGCAATGACCTCAGAACGTGGCAGTTCTTCCTCGTAGAGAACGGTCACTTCATGCGGAGCGCACTCGAAGAAGGGCTGGTAGTCGGCGGGTAGACGACCATGCCCGAGATCCACCTGGCGGTGTCCGCGCCCCCGGCCAGCGAAGTGAGCGGCAAAGACACGCGAGTGTGCTGGCGTCCAGCGCGCCTCGTTAAGGATGCTCCAGAGGTTCGCCACTCCCCGCGCGACGCTGGGGGCGGCAAAGCTCGTTCCGGCGGTGTGGGCCAACCGGCCGGAGGATTCGATCGCGATGAACGGCTCGTCTTCCGATCCGCCGAAGGCTACACCAGTCGGCGCCACACGCTGCCCCTCTCGTCCAGGACCCACCGCGCTGTAGGGCGCCCGCACGGTAGGCGCTCCACTCCGTGAGCACGCCCCGACGCTGATCCCATTCACCATGTCTCCGGGCGATAGCACACGGTTTAAGCCAAGCGACGCGTCGTCCTCTCCATTGTTGCCGACCGCGACGACGAACGTGACCCCTTCCATCGCCAGCGCATCCAGCTCCGCGGTCCACCGAGTCGGCTCCTGCCCATCCTCCACCGGCTCGTTTGGGCCGATCGAGAGCGATACGAGCTTGTGGCCTTCGTTCCTCACGCGCTCCACCAGCCGGTCGAGAATCCAGTAGATCCCGAGCGGCGCTTTCACGTGCTTCGGTACTGGCAGCACGCGATGATGGACCACGGTTGCGTTTGGATCGGGGAGCTGTTGCCCGGGCGCAACAGAGCCATACAAAAGCGCGCTCGTTACCATTGATCCGTGGCGCTGCGCCGTGGCGTTGGGTGGCTCCGTCGTTAGATCCACAGCGGTCACGAACGGACGAAAGAGCGCCAGATTCGAGTTCACGCCGCCGTCGAAGGTGGCGACGGCCACCTCCGGGACCCGCCCCTCGCCAGCCGCCTTGCTTGGCTTCGTGGGAGATGGTGTGAGCCGCAGCAAGTCTTCTGGAAAGGGCCGAAGCTCCGGCATCGGCCTGATCGCCCGAAGGAGGTTGAACGCTGCGGCGCTGTCGAGCGCTTCACCGGCAAGCTCCACCGGAACGAAGGTCAGGTGTTCAACGTCCCGTCGGTAGTCGACATCGACGCGCCCTCCGAGCTTCTCGATGTAAGCGACCCACTTGCGGAAATTCTCATCTGCCCAAGCTTGTTCGTGGGCGGGGGCATCGAAAATGTGGGTAAGGATCGCCTCCCAGGTGATGACCTCACCTTCACCGAGACTTGGGCGGCGAACTATCACTCGCTCAGGCGGGGGCAGTGTGACATCGCAGAATCTGCGAAATATCTCCCACGCCTTCTCGTTGATCGTGGATGGCTTTTGGGTGAGCTTTTGCGCGAACGACTGCACATGAGCGGGCGCTCCAGCGAGGAGCAGGGTTTTCGTTGGTTCGTCCTCTTTCACCTTGCTCTTCGTGACGTGCTTAGCCCGCGCAAGTCGACTCCCCACTACATAGAGTCCCGATTTGTCAATCATCTCGCCCGGGGAGTACGAGCTGGCGAGGTAGTTCGGAAGCAGAGTCGCTTCGAACACAACGTGCTCGCCGCGAATGTCGGGCTTCAACGTGGCAAGGCCAGCGAGCACAGCTTCGCCTTTTGGCGCGAGCGTCTCCCACGCCTTTTCAATGGCTACAGGGTGGAACTTCTCGCCGCCCATCCCGGGTCGAAAAGCCTTCTCCGAGAGCTTCTCGCCTCGCGCCAGCAGTGGCCGCCTCTTCTCGGGCTCGCTCGGACCTTTACGCATGGCTTCTCTTTCTCCGACTCAGATGCTTCGTCGTGTCTCGCCGCTCCTGAGCGGTACGCAAGATCTTGCCCACGGTCACGTGCGACACACCAAGCTTGGAAGCGATCTCTCGCTGGGTGAGGTGCAGATGCTTGCTGCACACTTCGCAGAACGTTTGACGTGCTTCGTCGTCACCGACGGCGCGCACACGAAGACGCCCGACGACCTCGCTGAGGAGAAGCCCCTCGACGTCATCGAGGCCGTCGAGGACCACATAACGCACAGTCGACCGAACCAATGTCGTAAGCTCTGAACCGGACGCACCTTCGGTTGCTTCTGCCAGCGCATCAAGAGTACTCGGCGTGACGGCACGACCATGCTTCGTCAGATGACGTTCGATAATCTCGCGGCGGATGCCCCTGCTCGGCAGCCCGATGTTGATCACACGCTCGAAGCGGCGCCAGAGTGCTCGGTCAAGAAGCTCCGGGTGGTTGGTCGCAGCGACAAGAAGCCCGTGTTCGGGCCACGCTTCCAACTCCATCAGGAGGACGTTCACGATCCGCTTCAGCTCTCCGACATCTGCCGGATCATCGCGACGCTTCCCGATGGCGTCGAACTCGTCGAGCAGCATGACTGACGGGACGCTACGCGCCTCTGCGAGCGCCGCTCGCAAGTTCTGCCCCGTTTTCCCAAGGTAGCTGGACATCAACGTCGAGAGATCAGCACGGAAGAGCGGCACGCCGAGCCGATCCGCAATCGACCGCGCGGTGATCGTCTTCCCCACCCCGGGCGGCCCGGTGAGCAAGACGGTCCGCGTTGGGTGGAGCCCCGCAGACTCCAGCTCTGACGCGTGGTCGTGCTCACGAACGATGTGATCGACCTCGACCTGTGCCTGGCCGTCGAGCAGCGGCTTCTCCGCCGAGCCGTCGGGGGCGAATACCGTGATGAATTCGTGCGCAATGTCCGCACTCGGTCCCACGAACCGCTGAATCGTGGAGGGTGTCGACGCTACGAGACCGGCCAGGGCCTCTCGGGTCTTATCCGACGCCGCACCGTCCTTCGCGAGATCACGAAGGAGCCTCTTCGCGTACTGCCCGACGGATGCTCTGTCGCCTCGGAGACCCAGACGGACGAGTTGAACGAGGGCATCTTCGACCTTCACGGCGCTAGTGTACCATGGTCATGGTAATCGATCAAGATCAAAGTTACCAAATACAAAAAACACGTCCTTTAACGAATAGTTACATAGGTAACTGCGTGTCAGCTTTGCACCGTTGGAGCGTTTTCCGGCTCGATCGCCCGGCGAGAAGTCGCGGCGCGCGACCGTTGACCTCAAACCCCGTGGCGTGCGGCGACCTGACGTGTGCGGGCACGTGGTTGCCCGCATCTTCGTGAGCCCCGAGGGCAGATCGAGACCGGTGGTCTCATGATCGCTTGCCGAACACCTTCTTCAGGATCGACAGGAGCGCGTTCGGGACTTCCCGGGCGATGGGGTCGGCAAGATCCGCGAGGACGTCAAAGAGGGCACTGTCGGGGTTGCCTTCGTCAGTAGACCTACGCCACTCACGGAGCTGCCGGCCAGTCGTCGCGATGGCTGCGAGCTGTGACCACCACACGTGCTTGTCCTTCGGTCTTCGCTCGGCGACGACGTAGGGAACGGCGAACAGCATCAGCGCGCCGAAGTCCTTCGACGCGTTGACCGGGCACGCGAAGATGCGGCGGAGAAGAGGCATCGACTGGAAGAGACTCTCCCCGGCGTCCCATCGCCCGCCCTTGCACGCCACCAGCAGCAACCTCCGCGGTTTGAACGGCTTGAGGAAGCCGGCGAACGCTGGCCAACCCATCACAAGATCGCTCGCGACACGGATTACATTGGCGTTCGAGTGGGCCACGACAACCACCACGTCGAACGTTTTCTCCGCGAGGGCGAGCTTCGCAAGGATCTGGTTGAGGTGGACCTTCGTCGTCGCGTCCTCGACTATGACATGGGAGCCGAGGATCTCCTGGGAGAGGACGCCCGAGAACGAAGCGACGTCGCCCAGGTGGAGCCCGTCCGCGTGGAGCTTCTCTGCGTCGAGGTGGAGGATCAGCAACGACTGCGGCTTGCTGATTCGCTTCGCTCGCTTCGGGCGCGGAGCCACCGTCTTCGGCGACATCTTTCGTTTCGGCTTCAGCGTGGTCGCGGGCTTCTTCGTCGCATGCGACGCAGCGCCTTTCCTCTCAGGCTTCTTCTTCTTTGCTGCTGCCATCGTCGACGCTCCTCGTGATGCTCGCATCGAGGATGCGGGTCGTGAGGCCTGCGATCAAGCTCGAAATCGTACTCGAAGGCAACGACTGGGCAACGCTTGTCGGGCTGGAGAGATGAATAGGCCCCTCCCCGCGCCCGCGCGGAGAGGGGCCCTATGTTGGTGGGAGATGCTGTGTCAAGCCACGGGCG
>CAYTJL010000031.1:0-53387 GCA_964437785.1 uncultured Polyangiaceae bacterium | reverse complement strand
TCGGCAACCGGCGCCAATGGCTTCATCACCCAATACCTGGCGGATCAAGTCATCATTCCGGCCATGGATTGCAACACGTGCTCGCAGAACTCCACCAGCCAAGGTGGCGCGTGTTACGCCGCTGCGTTGGCGTGCTTCAACGATCAAGCGTGCTCGAACCTCAACGACTGCATTGGCAACTGCAACGGGAGCCAGGCGTGCGTCGATGGCTGCGTGAATCAATTCCAAGCCGGCGTGGCCAAGCTCAACGCGGTTTACGCGTGCATTTGCAACACCGGCTGCGCGACCGAGTGCGCGGCCGAGTGTGGCAGCCAGCCCTCCTGCGGGCTCACGGCGAGTGACCCGAACTGCAACACGTGCCTTGAAAATAGCTGCTGTGGCGAGGCTCAGAACTGCGCCAACAACGCGACCTGCACGAGCTGCCTCGTCGCGAACCCGCCCGCCTCGTGCGGCAACAACGCTCAATACAATGCGCTCCTCGGCTGCCTCGACGCCAAATGCAGCGCGCAGTGTGGTGGCTCGTCGAGCTCGTCGTCGAGCAGCGGAATGGCGAGCAGCAGCAGCGGCAATGCCTCGTCGAGCTCGGGCGGCCAAGGCGGTGGTGGTCAAGGTGGCGGTGGCCAGGGCAACGGCGGTGGAGCGACCGGCTCGGGCGGCGGCAACATCGGTGAGGAGGGTGGCTGCTCCATGAGCCAAGGCTCCTCGTCCGGCGCGACCCCTGCGTTCCTCGCCATCGCGCTCGGCGCAGCGCTCTCCCTGATCCGGCGTCGTCGTGACGATCGCCGCGCCCGCCTCTCATAAGCCCCTTCCCAACCCTATCGATCGTCGGCGGGCAGGCGTTCTGTCCGCCGTCGATCGGCTCACGAGCGATCGGCTCACGAGCGATCGCGCGTCACGGATCCGCGTACGACATGTCGCCCGCGAGGGCCTTCTCGAACAAACCCGTGACCTCGAACCGCTCGCGGCAGAGGTCGAACGGGAAGGTCAAGATGCCCGCGCGGCACACAGCATCTTCACCCATCTCCTCCCCCATGAGCTCGACGAGCGGAGGGGCCGCGATCGTGCGGCAAAACGCGGCGTTTTTCCCGAAGATCGGGTGAAAGACAACCAGCTTGTCGCCCCCGGCGGTCCACACGTGAACCTCGTCCTCGGACGAGGCAACGACGGTGTTGCCGCTCGGGGAGAACGCCACGACATCAACGCTCTTGGGGGCTTCGAGGTAGCGCTTCTCGACCCCGGAGTCGGCGCCCCAGAGCCGGACGGTGCCGTCGGAGGAGCACGTGGCGATCATCGCTTGATCGGACGACCACGCGACGGATCGCACCGCGTTCGCGTGCCCTTGGATCATCTTCAGCTCTTGGCCTGTCGCGACGCTCCAGAGGCTCACGCTGTAATCGTTGGAGCTCGAAGCGAGCTTTGCGCCGTCCGCCGAGAACGCGAGGCTCAGCACATCACGGTTGTGAGACACGAGCTTCTTGACCTCTTGGCCCGCGGCGACGTCCCAAAGACGCACGCTCGCGTCGGCCGAGCCCGTGGCGAGGAGCTTTCCGTCAGGCGAAAACGCGACGGCCCTCACCCACTTGGTGTGCCCGACCAGCTTCTTGAGCTCGGACTTGGTCGCGACGCTCCACAAATGAGCCGCACGATCGGCCGATCCGGTGGCGAGCACCGCGCCGTCCGGGGAGAGCGCGATGGAGCTCACCGAGCCGCTCTTGCCCGTGAGGATCGATGTCTCCGCGCCGGTCACCAAGCTTCGGACAAGGACCGTTGTCGTCCCGATCCTCTCCGCGATCGTCTTGCCGTCACGAGAATAGGTGATGTCGAGGGCGGGCCCTTGGCTCCAATCGAGCTTGCGCATGAGAGGGCCGGAGTCGGGCCCGAGGCTGACGAGGCGTAAGGAGCCGTCGGCCGCGCCCACCGCGAGCGCCTTTTTGTCCGGCGAGAAGGCGATGGGCGAGATGAATTTGTCGGCCGGATGGCCTTGGATCTTCGCGCTCTCCACGCCGGAGGCGACAGCCCAAAAGCGCACGGTGCCGTCTTTGGAGCCCGAGATGAGGGTCTGACCGTTGGAGGAGAACGCGACCGACGTAATCGCGCCCGTGTGCCCTTTGAGCTCAACCGGATCTCCACGGGAGGAGAGGTTGAAGAGGCGAATGACCTTGTCGTCGGACCCCGCGGCGAGGAGCTTTCCATCGGGCGAATACGCGAGCGCAGAGGTCCTGTCCCAAAAGCTCTTCTTGGAGACCGTCGGCAGCGCGCGGGACGATGCTTTTTTATCGAGGGTCCACAGATACACCTCCTCCCTCGTCGCGGCGAGGGTCCGGCCGTCCGGCGAGAAGGTGAGCGCCCACGCCTCACCGTCCATGTCACGCAACAAGGCGCCGCTCTTGGCGTCCCAGATCCGCAAGAGGAGCTCCTGCGGCGGATCGGTGGGCGTGCCCGTCACGAGCGACACCGACAACAACGGGAACCCCGCGCCGCCGGCCACGGTCTTGCCGTTGGGAGAAAACGCGATGGACAAGACCGCTTGGGTGAGGCCCGTGAGAGCATGGTTGAAGTCCCCCGTCGCCGCGCTCCAGAGCCGGACCGACGTGTCCCCGGAGCCCGAGGCCAAGGTCGCGCCGTCCGGCGAAAATGCGACGACGTTCACCGACTTCGTATGACCAACGAGGGTGTGCACCAGCGCTCCGGTCGCGGCGTCCCAGATACGGGCTCTCTTGTCGCTCGACCCCGTGGCCAAGAACCGTCCGTCCGGTGAATACGCTACGTGGTTGACGCTGCCCTCGTGTCCATCAATCTGCATCACCTCGCGATAACCCTTGCTCGAATCGCGGATCGAAACGACGTTGCCCGTCGCCAGGGCGAGCGCGGAGCCGTCCGGTCGAACAGCGATGGAGGCGACCTCGTCTTTAATCCCGCCGGGCACGTCCGCGACGACCTTCTTCCCGGTCACCCGCTCGACCTCGACCATCGCACGATCAAAGAGCCGTTGCGCAGCGGCCTTGTCGCCGCGCGCCTTGGTCACGAGCCCCTCTTGCAACAACGTTTGAAAGCTCGATCGCCCGCGCTGCCCGGCGGCTTGGCGAGCCTTCTTCGCGGCCTCGCGCGCGGCGGCGCTCGCCTCCTTGCTCGCCTCGATCGCGCCCGCGACGCGCAACGCCTCTTCGTCGCGACCGAGGTCGGAGAGCGCCGTCGCGAGGAGCGCCCACGTGTCCGCGGCGCTCTTCGGGCAGAGCGCGTCGGCCCGCTCTAGCACGCGCACGGTCCTGTCGAGGCGACCTTGGGCGAAGAGCGCGGGCGCCCGCTCGCGCTCACGCGCGGCCGTCGCGCAGGGCAACGGGTCTTCGGGCGGAGGCGGCGCCGAGGCGATGATCTCCGGCGTTTGCGGCGCGCCGCACGCGGCGAGCGCGACGAGGATCAAGAGCGCGGTCCGGCCCGAGGGACGCATGGGGCGAGCGTATCAGCGACGCAAACCCTTCACTCATCGCCAAGGCGCTTCGCGGCGAGATCGAGCGTGCGGGCGTTCCTCCGCACCCGTACGAGGAAGCTCTCGCGGAGCGCAGGGTCCGTGATCTTGTCCGCGCGCGCGAGGAGCCGCGATCGGGCCTCGCGGAGCGCGGCGCGCGAGCCCGCGTGATCGCCCGACGCCGCGAGCGCCTCGACGAACACCAAGCGGACGTGCGCCTCGCTGAAGCCGAGCGAGCCCACGCTGCCGAGGATGTCCATGGCCGCGCGCGCGGCGTCGAGCGCGGACCCCAACGCGCCTCGCTTGAGCTCGATTTGGGCGAGCGTGGCGAGCGCATCCGCGCGGTTGACGCGATCGAGCGACAAGAGATCGATCGCGCCGAGCGCCTCGTCCCGCGCGGCGTCGTGATCCCCCGCGAGCATGCGGAACACCGCGAGCGCGATGCGCGCGTGCCCCTCCTGCGTGCGGTTGCCCGCTTCGAGGAACGCGTCGCGCGACGCCATGAGCAGCGCGCACGCGTCGAGGACCGCGCCCGATCCGGCCGCAGCATAGGCGAGGAAATGGCGCGCCATCATCTCGGCGTAGCGCATGCTGCGACGCTCGGAGCTCGCGATGACCTCGCGGAGCAGCGCCTCCGCGCGCTCGAACGCGCCGAGGCCGAGCAGACACCACCCCGCGAAGACCTTCGCGAAGAGCTGCATCCGATGATCGCCGCTCTGCTCGAAGGCCGCGGCGGACGCGTGCGCGAGCTCGAGCCCGCGCATCGGATCGTCGTCCATGAAGAGCGCTTCGAGGACGCGCACCCAACGCGACCACCCGAGCGCAACGGGATCACAGCGGGCCGCGTCGCGTTCGAGCCGTTCGAGCGGCGCGAGGAAGCGCCTCGCTTCGTCGTAACGACCCATGAAGATCAGCGCGCGCGCGGCGCCTCCGCCGAAGCCCAGCGCGACGATGCCCGTCACCTCGGCGCCGAGCCCTTGATCGGCGAGGCGACGGATGAGCGCCTCGACCTGATCGGTGAGCCCGCGATCGAAGCTCAACATCACGGCGCCGCCCACGGCCAGATACCAGTCGTCGCTCCCCTCGCGCACGAGCGGGATGGCCTCCATCGAGGCGTCGAGCGCGCTCCTCCACGCGACGCGCCAGATGTGCATCTCGGCTTGGAGCAAGCGCAGGCGCGCGAGCATCTCGCCGCGCGCCCCGGCCGCGACCGCGCGCGCTGCGATGGAGAAGCCCGCGTCGAGATCCAACCCTTCGAGCGCGACCTGCGACGCCCGCGCGAACCAAGGCACCGCGCGATCCGGCTCGCCACCGCGCTCGAAGTGCTCGGCCAACGCGAGCGCGTTCCGCTCGCCCGCCTGCTCCAACCACTCGGCCGCGAGCCTGTGCCCGATGACGCGATCGCGCTCGGGGAGCATCGCGTACGCGGCCTCGCGCACCAGCCCGTGACGAAAGGAATACTCTTCTTCGCCCGGAAAACGAGCCTCCGCGCGCCGCGAGATCAGCTCGCCGTCCGCGAGGTCTTGGAGCAGCGCGCGCAGGCCGGGCACGTCCCCGCCGAGGAGCGCGTCGACCGCGCCGCGCCAGAAGACGTCGCCGAAGACGCTCGCCGCGCGGAGCACGCGACGGAGCCCCGGATCGAGCGCTTCGAGGCGCGTCTGCATCATCGCGATCACCGTCTCGGGCAGCGCGTCGCCCTTCCCCTCGGCGACGGCCCGGATCAGCTCCTCCAAATAAAACGCGTTGCCCGCTGCGCGCTCGACCACGCGCGCGCTCACCGCGGCGCTCGCCTTCGCGCCGAGCACGTCGGCGACGAGCGCCTCGGCCGCGCGGCGCGACAGGCCCCCGAGGCGGATCTCGTGCATCTCGCGATCGGCCCAAATTTTAGGGAATTTGTCGTGGATCTCGGGCCTCGCGAGGGCGAGCACGAAGAGCGGACGATCGCGCAGATCGCGCAGCATCGCGTCGACGAGCTTGATCGTCGGGAGGTCACCCCAGTGCAGATCTTCGAGCACAACGAGCAGCGGATGCGCCTCGCTCTCGGCGGCGACGAGGTCGACGAACGCCCTCCGAACCTGATCGCCCATCACGATCGGATCGGCCCTCGCCGCGCGCAGCCGCACGCTGCCGGCGTCGGGGAACCGCGCGCCCACGAGCTCGCCCAAGAACTCGGTGACGCGCGGCGCTTCAGCCGATCCGATCAACGCGCCGACCTTCTCGGCGAGCTTCTTTTGGCGCGCGTCGACGGGCTCGGCGTCGAGCAGCGAGGCGGCTTGCTTCACGAGCTGCGCGGCCATCCCGAACGGAGATCCCGCGCTCATCGCGTCGGCCTCCGCGATCCACGCGCGCGCGTCGGGCCACGCGTCGCGCACCCTCGCGGAGAGCTCGCGCGCGAGGCGCGATTTGCCGACGCCGGCCGGCGCCGTCACGAGGACCACCTTGGCGACGCGCTCCGACGCGCACTCTTCGAACGTGCCCGAGAGCAGGCTCAGATCGCGCTCGCGACCCACGCACCGCGTCTCGACGCCGAGCAGCGTGCGGCCCACCGCTCCGCCGCGCGCCTCGCCGATGAGCTTGTGACCATTGGCCGAAGGCTCGACGAGGAAGCGGCCCCCCAAGAGCCCGGCCGTGACGTGATCGATGGTCACCTCGCGCGCCGCGCCGCGCGACCCCAGCGCGCGGACCGCGCTCTCGATCGCGTCCCCCATCAACACGTCGTCGGCGAATTCACCGCCGCCCGTCGCGACCACGATGGGCGATCCAGGCGCCAAATCGCGGAGCGCGAGCGCGCATCGCGCCGCGCGGACAGCTTGATCGGTCGCGGATCCGGCGCCGGAGAACGACGCGATGAGCGATCCGTCGAGGAGCCGCTGCGCGACGCCCCCGCCGCGCGCAGCCGCCGCGCGGATCTCGCTCTCGCTCTGCGCGACGTCGTCCGCGCGCAGCGTCTCGGCGGTCGACTCGCTGCCCGAGATCGTAGGCCTCGCGGCCATCACCAATGAAACGACGCGCCGCTCGCCGCCGGTGATGGACGCGGGCGGCGGCCTCACGCTCCACGCGGCGATGGATCGCGCGGCGTCGAGCAGCGCGAGCTCGCGCACGAGCGCCGCGCCGTCCTCGGGCCTCTGCGCGGGATCCTTCGCGAGCATCCGCGCGACGAGCGCGTCGAGCGATCGCGGCGCCTCGGGGACGATCTCGACGAGCCGAGGAGGATCGACGAACAGGATCTTCGCGAGCAGCGCCATCACGTGCGCGCCCGCGAACGCGGGCTGCCCGGTCACGCACTCGAACAAGACGCACCCGAGCGAGAAGACGTCGGCGCGCGCGTCGATGGTCTTCTCCCCCTTGGCTTGCTCCGGCGCCATGTACCCCGGCGTGCCCACGAGGATGCCCGTGCGCGTGACGGGCTTCGCCGCGGCGACGCGCGCGATGCCGAAGTCGAGCACCGTGAGGCCGAGGACGTCCCCGCCGCGGAGGAAGAGGTTCGCGGGCTTGATGTCGCGGTGGACGATGCCCTTCTCGTGCGCCTCGGCGAGCGCCTCCGCGACGCGCGTCGCGAGCGCGATCGACTCCTCGATGGACAAGCGCGAGCGCGCGAGGCGATCGGCGAGGTCCTCTCCTTCGAGCCACTCCATCGCGATGTAGTGCTCGCCCTCGGGCGTCGCGCCGTGCGCGACGTGCCGCACGATGGCGGGGTGGCGCAGCGTCGCGAGGACCTCGGCCTCGCGCGTGAAGCGATCGGCGTCCATCGACGCGCGCGTGAGCTTGAGCGCGACGTCGCCCCCCGCCGCGAGATCACGCGCGCGATAGACGTCGCCCATGCCTCCCGAGCCTGCCTGGCGCTCGATCGCGAAACGGCCGGCGACGACACGCGGCGTGACCATCACGCCGCGAGTATCGCCCGGTGAATGAGGTTTGGCGTCAGAGATCGACCTGCATGCCGAGCTCGATCACCTGCTCGGGGGGCAGGCCGAAGTAGTCCGCGGCGGTGCCCGCGTTGCGCGTCATGAACCCGAAGATCGACTCGGCGACCACGCCCATTTGGCCGCCGGGCCCGCCGAGGATGTTCTCGCGGCCGAGGTAATACGTGACCTTGGGCTTGCCATCTTCGAGCTCGACCGGGAGCCCGTGGCACGTGACCGCCTCGGCGATCATCGCGGGCACGTTGGGCTGCTGCATGAAGCCGTTCTTGATCACCACGCGGTGAACGTCGGGCCCGAGCTCGTCGACCGTGATCGCGTCCTCGATCGCGATCTCGGGCACGTGCTCCATCGTGACCGTGAGCAACACGACGCGCTTGTGAATGGCCTTGTTGTACTTTACGTGGCGGGTCAGCACGGGCGGCGCGAATTCGGCGTTCGACGCGAGGAACACCGCGGTGCCGTCGACGCGCGTCACGCCCGACTCGCCGAGCTCGCCGATGAACGCGGAGATCTTCTTGCCGCTCGTGCGGAACAGCTCCGCGAGCAGCGCGCGCCCTCGCTTCCACGTGACCATCGCGACGAAGAGCGCCGCGCCGACGAGCATCGGCACGTACCCGCCGTCGAAGAATTTGAGCGCGTTCGCGCCGAAGAACGGCAGATCGAACGCGAGGAAGAGCACGAGCAGCGGCGCGGCCTTGGCCTTGGACCAACCCCAGCGTGGGTTCTGCGTCACCACGACGAAGTACACGATCGACGTGATGCCCATCGTGCCCGTCACCGCGATGCCGTACGCCGCCGCGAGCTTGCTCGACTCCTTGAACGAGAGCACGAGGATCAAGCACGCGATCGCGAGGCCCCAGTTGATCGAGGGGATGTAGATCTGGCCCTCGGTCTCGCGCGAGGTGTGCTCGACCTTCACGCGCGGGAAGAAGCCGAGCTGCACCGCCTGGTTGGTGAGCGAATACGCGCCCGAGATGAGCGCCTGCGACGCGATCACCGTGGCCGCGGTCGCGAGCGCGACGAGCATGTACGTGAGCGGCGCCTTGAGCGAGCCCTCGGGCACCATCGCGAAGAAGGGGTTACTCCGCACCTCCTCCGGCACTTTGTCGTACGCGAGCAACATCGCGCCTTGGCCGAAGTAGTTGAGGACGAGCGCGGGCAGCACCGCGCCGTACCACGCGATCTGGATCGGCTTGCGGCCGAAGTGGCCCATGTCCGCGTAGAGCGCCTCGCCGCCCGTGATCGAGAGCACCACCGCGCCGAGCACGATGAAGCCGTGGAACTTGTGGTGCGCGAAGAAGTGCGCCGCGTGCCGCGGATCGATCGCGGCGAAGACCGCCGGGTTCTTCACGATGTGCGCGACGCCGAGCCCCGCGAGCGAGAGGAACCACGCGATCATGATCGGGCCGAACACCTTGCCGATGCCGGCCGTGCCGCGCTTCTGGATCCAGAAGAGCCCGAGCAGGATGCCGCACGTGATCGGCACGACCATGGGCTTCAGCTTGTCGGTCGCGACCTCCAGCCCCTCGACCGCGGAGAGCACCGAGATCGCGGGCGTGATGATGCCGTCGCCGTAGAGCAGCGCGGCGCCGAACACGACGAGCGCCGCGATCACGCCGACCCTCGCGGGCTTGCCGCGGAGGCCCTCGGGGACGAGCGCGAGCAGCGCGAGGATGCCGCCTTCGCCCTGGTTGTCCGCGCGCATGATGAAGGTGAGGTACTTGACCGTCACGACCATCATCAGCGACCAAAAGATCAGCGAGAGCAGGCCGAGGACGTTGTCGTGGGTCGGGTCTACGCCGTGGCCTTTGACCACGCACTCTTTGAGCGCATAGAGCGGGCTCGTGCCGATGTCGCCGAAGACCACGCCGAGCGCGGCGAGCGCGAGCGCGCCCGTGCTGCCGTGCGCGTGACCATGATCGTGCGCGTGGGCGTGCGCGGCCTGCGCCTTGCCCTTCGCTTCCTCGGCCGGTCTTTCGTGGGCCTTGTCCTGCGCCTGCTCTTCGTTGGGCCCCTCCGCGGGCGCGGGATCTTTGTCGCTCATCGCGCGGGGCTCGGCGCTTCGAGCGCGGCGTCGATGTAGCGCCGCACGTCAGCTCCCTTGGGGTCGGCCGTGGGCGCGAGCCTCGCGACCACCTGTCCGTCCTTGCCGATCACGAACTTGGCGAAGTTCCACGGGATGTCGCCCGGGCCTTCGGGCTTGGTCGCCTCGCGCGTGAGGAACGCGTAGAGCGGCGCTTGCTCCGGGCCTTTGACGTGGATCTTGGCGAACATCGGGAACGTGACGCCGTACGTCGCCGAGCAGAAGGTCTTGATCTGCTCCTCGGTCCCAGGCTCCTGCGCGCCGAAGTCGTTGCACGGGAAGCCGATCACCGAGAACCTCTCGCCGCCGAGCTCTTCTTGCAGCGCTTCGAGCCCCTCGTATTGCGGCGTGAGCCCGCAGCGCGAGGCGACGTTCACCACGAGCAGCACGCGGCCCGCGTAGTCGGAGAGCTTCTTCGGCTCGCCGTCGATGGTCTTCATCTCGAAGTCGTAGAACGTGGTCATGCGCGCACGATACGCCTCAACGACGCGCGCGCCTACCAGCTCACGACGACCTTGGGCGGGTCCACTTCGACCTTGAGCCTCGGGAGATCGACGATCACCGGGAGGTTCTCTTTGCCAGGCTTGGTGATGTCGAACCCTTCGTGCTTCGGGTCCACGCGCGGGACGATCGAGTCGGCGCTGAGCGTGTTCACGTCCTCACCGGTGCCGGTGATGATCACGGTCACGGTCGCGGGGCGCGACGTCGCGCGCGGCAGCCCGATCACCTCGATCCTGAGCTTGGCGAACGTCTTTCGAGCTTGCTCGCGCGCGATCTCGACGGACGCCGTCACCTGGTCGACGTGGAACACGGCGAGGCTCGGCGGCTTGTCGAGCGGGAGCTTCTGCGTGTGGACGCCCTCGGTGAGACCTCCGACGTCGTACGGCGCGGCGCGCGCGAACTGGAGCACGTCGACGATCGAACGCGGCCCGCGCGCCCTCACCTCGGGCGGCTCCGCCGTGATCGGTCCCTTGAGCGCGAAGCCCGGCGCGGGCTCGCCGGTGCGCGGCACCTGCACCGGCACCGCGCGCTCGACGACGTCATCCCAGCGCGGCGAGATCGACGCCGGGATGATCTGCTCGACGATGATGCCCGGCGGGACGTTGAACATCCCCGACTCCAAATCTACGCGTTGATCGCGGCCCGATCGCAGATCGAGGCGGAGGCTGCCGACCTCCTCCAAGCGCAGATCGTCGAGCTGCGCGCGCGATCCGCGGAGCGTGATGCTGACCTCGGTGGGGAGCTGCGTGAGGAGCTGGCGATTGGCCGAGTCCGGCGGCATCAGCGCGACGACCCCGACGCTGATCGTCTTCTGCGCATCTTGCGGGCCGTGGCTCAGCGCATAGAGCGCGAACGCGAAGCCGAACGAGATGAGCTTGAGCCAGAAATTCTCGACGAACGCCGCGTGCAGATACTTTCGGACGACCCCTTTGTCGCTCACGGCTCATCCCCCGGAGGTGTGGAGGCTGAAGGCCCGCCTTCGGGGCTCGAACCTCCGCCGAGGGCCGGCGGTGTGGTGGCAGAGCCCCCGCCATAGACCGGCGTCGGCGTGACGCGCGACGTGGGCATGGGCACGAACGTGGGCGAGCGCAGCGACGTGGGCGCCCTCTCGGTCTTGGGCTCCGCGGACGCGGCAGGCGGGATGGAGGGGCTGCTGAGCTGCGCGGGTCGCACCGACGGCGGCGCGTCCTCATCGTCTTCGTCGTCGAGCGGCGCCTCCAGCTTGCCGGGTCGCATCGGCTGCGAGAGCGGCATCTTGGTCGAGCCTGAGAGCGTCTTCGACACGGGCGGCGGGTGGATCACGCTCGTGCGGCCGGGCGGCGGCGTCTGCGCGGGCGGACGGAGCGGGGGCGAGGGCGCGGCGGGGCCGGGCGCCGGCGCTGCGGCGGACTTCTTGGCGAGGCGCTTCTTGCGATCGGAGCGGCCGAAGAGCCCGTTCAACGCGTGGCGGAGCGACTGTCCATCGAGGTTCGAAACGATGTTGCCGCTGAAGCAAAAGCTGATCGTGCCTCGCTCCTCGCTCACCACCACCACGACCGCGTCGGTCTCTTCGGTGATGCCGAGAGCGGCGCGGTGGCGCGAGCCGAACTGCGCGTCGAGCGTGCGGCTCTCGGGCATGGGGAAGAACACGCCCGCGCGCGCGACGCGAAGGTCGCGGATCAAGACCGCGCCGTCGTGGAGCTTGTTGACCGACTCCGGCACGAAGAGCGACACCAAGAGCTCGCGGGTGACGACGCTGTCGACCACGATGCCGTCGCTCTTGACGAACTCGAGCACGTTCGCGTCCTGCTCGAAGGCGATGAGCGCGCCCATGCGGTGACGCGCGAGCTCGGTCGCGGCCGCCACGACCTCGTCGATGACGCGCGACTGCTGCTCGCGCCCCGCTGAGAACCACGTGCTCGTACCCACGCGGATGAGCGCGCGGCGGATGTCGTTCTGGAACACGACGACCACGATGAGCACGATCGACGCGAGCACCGACGAGAGCAGCCAGAGCAGCGTCGTGAGGTGCAGCGCCTTCGCGAGCAGGTACACCGCGACGAGGATGCCGAGGCCGATCGCCATCTGCATCGCGCGCGTGCCGCGGAGCACGAGCAGCGCGCGGTAGATGATGAACGCGACGATCAGGATGTCGAACAGATCGCGCACGATCTCGCGCGCCGGACGGGCGCTGACGAATCGAGCGAGCTGCTCAAGCATCCCGGGCCTCCGGGCGGGCGGTGGACGTACGCGGGGCCGAGGGGCGACGGCGCTCGGCGAGCGCGCGCGCGACCGCGAGCGCCTGCGCGGTCGCCGCGACGTCGTGCACGCGGAGGATCGACGCGCCGCGCTCCGCGCACAGGATCGCAGCCGCGATCGAGCCGCCGACGCGATCAACGTGGGTCGCGACTCCGCGTTCGCGGGTCGCTCGATCGGCGGGGCTCGATGAGCGAGCGCCGAGCGACGCGGACGCGAGGAAGGACTTGTTGCTCGCGCCGACGAGCACCGGATATCCGAGCGCGACGATCTCGTCGAGGCGCGCGCAGAGCTCCATGGAGTGGCGCGCGTTCTTGGCGAAGCCGAGGCCGGGATCGAGCACGATCGCGCTGCGATCGAGCCCCGCCGCGACGGCGCGATCGGCCGCGGCGACGAGCTCGGCCGACACGCTCGCGACCACGTCGCCGTACGCGTCGTCCGGGTACGCGGAGAAGCCCTTCATGTCGCGCATCGGACCGCGGCTGTGCATCAGCACGAGCGAGGCCCCGTACGAGGCCGCGAGCGCGCCGAGCTCGGCCGCGGGATCGAGCGACGTCGTGTTCACGATCGACGCGCCGTCGTCGAGCGCGCGCGCGGCCACCTCGGGCAGCGTCGTGTCGATCGACACGAGCGCGCCGCGAGAGCCACGAGATACGGCTTCGCGGACCGCGCCGCCGAGCCTCGCGATCTGCTCCGCTGCCGAGACCGGCTCCGCGCCGGGGCGCGTCGACTCCGCGCCGACGTCGATGATCGCGGCGCCCTCGTCGAGCATCGCGTCGATACGCGCCGCGGCCGCGTCCTCATCCACGTACTTGCCGCCGTCGGAGAACGAGTCGGGCGTTCGGTTCAACACCCCCATGATCACCGCGCCTCGATGTCGTCGGAGGAGCGCGGCGAGGGCTGTCATGGATCGTGGGTAGCAAGTTTAAGGCCGCTCATCAAACCAATCGCGAAGCTCGGAAAAAATAGCAAAAACCCCCTTTGATCCAAGGGTCCGCGCGGGGCGGAGCGCGCGCCTCGGCCAACCTTTTTTGTTCGGGTCCCGGGCGCCATCGGTGGTTTAGTGACCCCATGTTGCGCACGCGCGTTCGGGCTGGGCCTGCGGCAGGGCTCGTGTTGAGCCTGATCTTCGCCGCGCTCTCCACCGCGATCGGGCTCTTCGATCTGTACGTCCCCTCGCTCGCGCCGCGCATCGGCTCGCCCGCGCCCGTGACCCTGCGCGTGCCCTACGGGCCTCGCATCATGTCCGCCGCGAGCGAAGGGCGATCGCACTTCGCCTACGAGCACGCGCGCGTGATCGTGCCGCGCGGCGCCGTGCTCGACGACGCGGTCCAGGACCACCGCGCGGCCTTCGCGTTCGAGTCGCTCCGAAGGCCGCTCGGGATCGGTCGCATCGCGAGCTACTTCGTCGTCTATTTCATCTTGGGGCAGCTCCTCACCGCGTACCTGCGGCGCTTCGGCCAGAACCGCGTGCGGCTGCTGCGGCCCCAGGTGGGCCTCCTCGGCCTGATGGTGCTCTCGATCGCCCTCTCAAAAGCGGCGCTGCTCTACACCGCGCTGCCGGAGTTCTGGATCCCGGTCTCGATGTTGCCGACGTGGGTCGCGATCGCCTTCGATCGCCGGACCGCGTTCTTGCTAGGCCTCGGTGTCGCGTTCTTGTGCGCGTCGCTCCTCCGCTTCGATCTGCTGCTCCTCTCGGTGTTGATCGTGCGCGGCATCGCGTCGTCGCTCTTCTTCTTCAACCGCAAGAACCCTCGCCAGATCATCCTCGCGGGCGCGTTCTCGGGGGTCGCGGGGATGGTGACGCTGATGGCGCTCACCTCCATCTTCGAAGGTCGCGTCAACCTCGCGGATCTGATGCTCGGCGCGTTCAGCAACCTGCTCGCGTGCGTGGGCGGCGGCGTGCTCGGCGGCGTGATCGCGCGGCTCTTCGTCGAGCCCGCGGAGCGCGTGATGGGCGAGGTCTCGCGCGATCGGCTGCTCGACTTGACGGACCTGGAGCAGCCGCTCCTCCGCAAGATGTCGTCCGAGGCGCCGGGGAGCTGGGAGCACGCGCGCGCGATGGCGAACCTCGCCGAGGCCGCGGCGTCGGCCATCCACGCGGACGCGCTGCTCACGCGCGTCGGCGCGTACTACCACGACCTCGGCAAGACGGTTCAGCCCAAGTACTTCGTCGAGAACCTCACGCACGGAGAGACGTCTCCGCACGAGGCGCTCGAGCCCGACGTCTCGGCCGACGCGATCATGACGCACGTGGTGGTGGGCACCAAGATCCTGCGCGACGGCGGCATCCCCGAGCCTGTCGTGGAGTTCGCGTACACGCACCACGGCACGCAGGTCGTCGAGTATTTCTGGCACAAGTGCAAAGAGCAGGGCAACCCCAAGGGGCTCACGCAGGAGCACTTCCGTTATCCGGGGATGAAGCCGCAGACGAAAGAGACGGCCATCCTGATGCTCGTCGACTCGATCGAAGCGGCGAGCCGGACCGTGAACCCGCCCGAGCTCAAGAAGTTCGAGGAGATGATCCAGCGGGTGATCTTCACCAAGCTGTCGAGCGGTCAGCTCGACGAGTCGGGCCTCACGCTGGAGGATCTGCGCGTGCTCTCGACGCGCATGGCCTCGACGCTCGTGAACATGTACCACGGCCGCATCAAGTACCCGTGGCAGCGCGAGCAGGAGAAGGCCAAAGAGGCCGAGGCACAAAAAGCAAAAGCCTCCGCGGCAGCGGAGGCTCCTGAGCAGGCGGGCTCGACCGGAGAGGTCAGCCGACCGACTTGAGCAGCCACACGCCCGCGCTGTCGCGCTCGCGGCGCAGCGGGCCCGTCTCGGTGACGCGGAGCGAAGCGCGCCGTCGCGTGGGCTGGTGGAGGCGCGCGCCGTCGAGGATCGCCTCGCAGAGATCGGCGAAATCAAAGCCCGCCGGCGCGGCGATCTTCGGGAGCAGGCTCGTGGGCGTCATGCCGGGCAGCGTGTTCACCTCGAGCACGTATTCGTTCTCGCCGCTCGTGACGATGAGATCCACGCGCGCTGCGCCGGTGCAGCCGAGCGATCGCGCGGCGCGCTCCGCGAGGTTCAAGACGCCGCGGTAGCGCGTGGGCGAGAGGCGCGCGGGCATGAAATATTCGGTCATCCCGGGCGTGTATTTGGCTTCGTAGTCGTAGAGGCCCTTCTTCGGGGCGACCTCGATCGCGCCGAGCACGCGGCCGTCGAGGATGCCGACGTTGACCTCCATCCCGGCGACGAAGCGCTCGATGATCACGACGTCGTCGTGCTCGAGCGCGCGATCGATCGCGTGGGACAGCTCGGTGAGCGACGTGGCCTTGGAGACGCCGAGGCTCGATCCTTCGCCGCGCGGCTTCACCACGACGGGGAAGCCGAAGGAGCCGTGGAGGGCTTCGAGGTCCGCGAGATCGTCGTCGACGCCGATCGTGTAGTAGGGCGGCGTCGGCACGTTGTGCAGGCGGAACAGCTCCTTGGACTTGAGCTTGTCCATCGCGAGCGCGCTCGCGAGCACGCTCGATCCGGTGTACGGAATCTGCGCGATTTCGAGGAGCCCTTGCACGCAGCCGTCTTCGCCGAAGCGGCCGTGGAGCGCGAGGAACGCGGCGTCGACGCGCGCGCGCTGGAGCGTGTGCGCGACCTCGGGTCCGAACGAATCGCCGAGGGTCATTCGAACGACGTCGTGCCCTCGTCCTTCGAGCGCCGTGGCCACCGCTGCGCCGGAGCGGAGCGACACCTCACGCTCGCCGGATGACCCGCCCATGATGACCGCGACCCGCTTTCGACCTTGCCGCTTGAGCATTCGATCCTCCACTCGTCACCGGGACAGTCTCTTGCCCGGACGGCCCCGCGCACGAGCAAAGCCGCAAGAAGCAAACCATCGCGCGGAGCGAGCCCCGAGAGGGCCGCGCGTGCGATCGATCCACGCGGAGAGGGCCCTGCTTCGTGAGCGTCCCGCGTGATCGCTCGGGCAGGCCGGAGGGCACCGCGTGTGTCCCGCTGCCCACGACGAGCCGCGCTTTTGGCCTCGGGTACCAAGCTACGCGACGAAGGTCAACAAAACCGCTGCGCGCTCAGCCGCCGACCTCGACGAGCACCGCCGTGATGTTGTCGCGCCCACCGCGCTCGTTCGCCAAATCGATGAAGCGTTGGACCGCGCGATCCCCGCCGAGCTCCGCGACCGTCGCGACCTCGTCGGTCTCGAGGTACCCGTGCAGCCCGTCCGAGCAGATGAGGTATCGATCGCCCGCGTGGACGTCGACCACCAAGGTGTCGACCTCGACATAGTCGCGGTTGCCGACCGCGCGCGTGATGACGTTCCTGTGCGGCGACGTCTTGGCCTCGCTCGGCGAGAGGAGCCCTTGCTTGATTTGCCACGCGATGAGCGTGTGATCTTCGGTGATCTGCTCGGCCTTGCCGCCCCGCACGCGATAGATGCGGCTGTCGCCGACCTGGCCCACGACGAGCGCGTCGCCGACGAAGAGCGCAGCCGAGATGGTCGTGCCCATGCCGCTCTTGTTTCGGTCGATCTCGCCGATCGCAAAGATGAGGTACGTCGCGTGCTGGATGGCGCCTTCGAGCAAACGACAAGCCGCGGTCGCGGTGAGTGGGGGCTCGCCGCGCTTCGTTAGCCTGGCTTTCACCATTCCATAAACGGCGTCGACGGCCTCGTTGCTCGCGACCTCGCCCGCGGCGTGTCCGCCCATTCCATCGGCGACGATGTAGAGGCCGAGCCCATCATCGCGAAAGAAAGCATCCTCGTTCGATCGCCGGTAGCGACCGACGTCCGTCCGCGCGAAGGATCGGCGCGCGCTCCTCATCGAGGTGCTCCTGGTTTTCTTGGCCAAACAGCGTCAACGCTAAGGGACCATCACGGGATTGTCCATCCGCGCCCGCGCGCCGCAGAGCGCTGAGGTATGATCGGCGACCCATGACCGCGCGGAGCTTTTCGGTCTCAGTCCCGGCGCCCGAAGCGCTCGCGCGATCGTTGTCCGCCGTACGCGCGGACGTGAGCGCGCCCGCGGCCGGGCTGCTCTTTGCCTCGGGAGCGCTCGCGCGGGAGACGGGGACCATCGCGAGCATCGTCCACAAAGTGTGGCGCGGCGTGACGACCGTCATCGTTCCTTCTGCGGGCGTCGTGACCGAGCGAGGCGAGATCGAGGGCGCCGCCGCGGTGAGCGGGCTCCTCTGGAAAGGGGGGCGCGTGACGCCCGTCGTGCTGGGCGAGGCTGGCTCGCCCTCGGCGCTGCGCGAGGCCCTCGCGCCGGTCTTCGGTGGGGGCGTGGGGACGCGGGCCTCCACCGTGATGCTCTTCGCGCGGTCGGACTTCTCCGCAGAGACGCTGGACGGGCTCAAATCCGCGGCGCCGCACGTGTGCCTCTTCGGCGCGGGCTCGGTCGGCGGCTCGCCCGTCGTGGTCACGGCCGCGGGCGAGACCATGAGCGGGCGCGCGGCGGGGCTCGCGATCGAGGGGTTCGCGCAGCCGCTCGTGGAGTCCTCGCCCGCGTGCAAGCTGCTCACGCCGCTCCACACCGTGGACGAGATGAGCGGCGGGCTCGTGCTGAAGCTCGATGGGCGCGAGGCGCTCGACGTGCTCTCGTCGTGTTTGTCCGAGTCCCGGAGCGCGGGCGAGCGGCACGAGCCCCAGCCCGTCATCTTCGCGGCCCTCGCGGATCCCGCCGACGATCGCTTCGTGATGAGGCCGGTGCGCGGCATCGACGTCGAGCGCCGCGGGGTGATGGTCGCGCCCGAGGTGCGCATCGGATCGCGGATGGGATTCGCGATCCGGGACGCCGCGTCCGCGCGCGCGGGGCTCGAAGCGTCGGCGCGATCGCTCTCGCAGAAAGCGCTCGGCGCCGCGCCTCGCTTCGCCATCTACCTCACGTGCGCGGGCCGCGGAAAGAGCCTCTACGGAGCGCCCGACGTGGAGGCGAGGATCCTTCGCCAGCGCTTCGGCGATTTGCCCATCGCCGGGATGCACTCCGCGTTCGAGCTCGCGCCGTGGGGTCCGGGCGAGACCAAGCTCGCGCTCTTCACGGCGGTGCTAGCGCTCTTCCGCGCGCCGAGCTGAGCGCGCTCTTCGTGCGAGCTTTTTTGCTTTGGCCGTTGCTTCTTGCAGGAGAGGACCTACCTCTTTGCACGTCGCATGATCGGGGGGAGAGCGGGCACCGGACATTGTCTAACCGGCCGTAAGGGCATACCCGCTCGACATGGCCGGACTCGGGCGATACACGAGGAAGACGAAGCTTCGCTCTCGTTGTGCGACTCGAGACGAAAGAAAAACCGCATCGCGGCGTTTCGGGTGTCGCGGACGAAACATTGGCTCGAGCTGTCCGTCTCATCGCGACATCTCGGACCCTCAAACATTGGGAGTGACTCACCTTCATGCCAAACGCTCGTGTTGCCACGCTGCCTCCGCCTCCCGATACGACCCTTCCTGCCAAGGTGGTAACCCCTGCTCGCGTGTCAGTGACGCGGGTTTTTGACACGTCCGCGGGTCGCTCGATTGACCTCCCCCGCAAGCTCCCGCCGGCCGAGCCGCGCGGACAAGGGCGCGTCTCGGACGCGCTCGTCGAGGTGTTGGAGCGGCTCGGGATCGAAGAGGGGTTTGGCGTCTCGGGCGGCGCCATCGCGACCATCTCGGACGCGATCGGGAAGAGCTCGGTGCGCTTCATCCATTGTCGCCACGAGGGCGGCGCGGCGTTCGCGGCCACGGAGGCCCATTTCGCGAACGGCCGCCCCTCGTTGCTCCTCACGACGACAGGCCCCGGCCTGATGAACGCGCTCGCAGGGATCAGCGCGGCGCGATGGGAGGGCGCGAAGCTCATCGTGCTCTCGGGCTCGACCTCGGCGGCGATCCGCGGCCGGTGGGCGTGCCAAGAGACAAGCAGTTACACGACGCCTGTGGCGGGGCTCTTTCAAGCGGGGCCGCTCTTTCATTATGCGTTGATGATGGAGGACCCTTTGGAGCTGCCCGAGATCGCGGCCAGGCTCGACGCGGGGCTCTCGCGGCCCGGCGGCTTCGTGGCGCACATCTCGGTGCCCACCTCGGTTCAATCCATGAAGGTGGCGCGCCCCGAGCGGCCGAGCAACATCATTACGGCTCCCGCCGGGTGCAGCCCCGACACCATCGAGAGCATCGCGCGGACGCTGTCGAGCGGCTCGTTCGTCATTTGGGCCGGCTTCGGCGCGCGCGGGGCCGCGGGCCCGATTCGCCGGCTCGCCGAGCACACGGGCGCAAAGGTGATGTGCTCTCCGCGCGCAAAAGGGATCTTCCCCGAGCGACACCCGCTCTTTTTGGGCGTCACGGGGTTGGGTGGTTATGGCGACATCGAGGCACATTGGGCGCGTGAGAGGCCCGATTACGTGCTCGTCCTCGGCACGAGGCTCGGTGAGCCGACCTCGTATTGGCAAGAGGATCTCACGCCGAGCCGCGCGTTCATCCACGTCGACATCGACCGTGAGGTGCCGGGCGCCGCGTATCCATCGGTCCAAACGTACGCGGTGTGCGCCGACGTGCTCGAGGTGGTCGAGGGCCTCAACGTGGCGCTGAGCATGATCCGCTCGGAGTCCGGCGAGATCCGGCGCGTCCCGGCCTCTACCCCCACCCCTCCGGCGAGCGTCTCACAACCACCCTCCAAGCGGCTCATCAGCCTGGTCGCGCCGCCCGAGCAGCAGAGGCGATCCTCCCCGCCGCCGCCCCCCGAAGGGGCGCGGGCGCTCGTCCACCCGCGAGCGATGATGGAGGCGATTCAAAGGATCGTCGTCGACGGCTCCGACGCGACGGTGATGACGGAGTCGGGCAACGCGTTCGCGTGGGGCAATCACCTGCTCCGCTTCGATCAGCCTGGGCGATATCGGGTGAGCGTCGGATACGGGGCGATGGGCCACTTCACCTCAGGTGTGGTGGGAGCGGCCATCGCCTCCGGTAAAAAGGCCGTCGCCGTAGTGGGCGATGGATCGATGTTGATGAACAACGAGGTCAGCACCGCGGTGCGGCACTGCGCAGATGCGGTGTGGATCGTCATGAATGACGGGCGTTATGGGATGGTGGAGCAGGGCATGCGCGCGCTCGGCCTCACCCCCGACGACACCGACATTCCGATGGTCGATTTCGTCATGCTGGCGCGCTCCATGGGCGCGGGCGGCGCGCGGGTCGAGGCGGCCTCGGAGCTCGACGCCGCGCTCCGTGAGGCGATGGCGGCCAAAGGCCCCTTCGTGATCGACGTGCAGGTGGATCCGAGCGAGCCCGGGCCGTGGATCAAGCGGATTCAAGCGCTCCTGATGCAGCGCGGGAGGGGCGCGTGAGGTCGGCCGGAATCGTCGCGCTCGCGGTCTCTTTCCCGAAGACCGTGCGCACCAACGACTATTGGAGGGAGCGTCACCCCGAGATCGTCGCAGGCAAAGGCGACGTTCACCTCAAGCGCGTTTGGTCGCCGGGCGCGCCTGCCGCGAGCGCTCCGGCGAGGCCGCCGGAGGAGCAGGTGTTCATCGAGGAGATGGCGCCTTATCTGGATGATCCGTTTCGGGGGGCGGTCGAGCGCCGGGTGCTCGCTCCGGGCGAGACCGCGCTCTCGCTGGAGCGGGACGCGGCGCAAAAGGCGCTCCGGGCGTTGGGCGCGGGCGCCAAGGACATCGATCTCGTGATCGTGAGCTCGTTTCTGCCGGACACGATCGGCGTCGGGAACGCGGCGTTCCTCGCGAACGCGCTCTCGATCTCGGTCCCTGCGTGGAACCTGGAGACCGCTTGTTCGAGCGCGCTCGTCGGGCTCGAGACGGCGTGCGCCCTCGTGCGGACGGGGAGCTATCGAAAGGTGCTCATCGTCATCTCGTGTACGTATTCACGGGTCACCCCCGAGACGGACACGCTCTCGTTCTCCGTGGGCGACGGCGCCGCGGCGTTCATCGTCGGCGAGGTGCCCGACGGAGAGGGCCTCTTGGGCATGAAGACGGTCAACACCGCCGATCATTGCGGCGCCATGGCCTACACCCTCGATGTTCAGGCGGGCGAGGCGTCGATTCGCATGGTGGCGGGCGAAGGCGCGGGCGCGGCGCTCCGCGCGACGTCGGTCCGCGGGCTCGTCACGTGTTGTCGCGGCGCCGCCGAGAGCGCAGGTGTCGCGCTGAGCGCCGTCGACGTGTGGGCGCTGCCCTCGCCGCTCGCGTGGTACACGCGGTTTTGCTCACGGGTGCTCGGCTTCTCGCACGACAAGACCGTCAACATGCACCCTCGTTATTGCAACATCGGCCCTGTGTTGATGCCGGCCAACCTCTATCACGCGGCGGCCTCGGGGATGATCAAGCCTGGGAGCCTCGTGATGGCGCACACGGTCGGTATCGTGTCGAACGCGAGCGCGGCCGTGATGCGTTGGGGGAACGTAGCGATCGGCGAGTAGATCGAGAGCCGTTTCGAATGGCGCGGTCTAAGGAGCCTGCAGCCCGGGGGGGTTTGGGGGGACCCCCTTCGGGTCCCCCCATCTATGCCGCGTCGAGCGCTTGAGTGAGCTCGCCGAGCGCGTGCCCATCCCCTTTGGCGTTGGCCGCCGCGATGCCGTCGCGGAGCCAGGCTTTGCCCTCGTCGCCGCGGCCCGCGTCGAGGAGCATCGTGCCGCACATGAGGTACATGGGCACGTACTCTTTGTTCATCGCTTTGAGCTTCTCGAACGTCGCGAGCGCCTCCTCGACGCGCTTGAGGTTCTTGTACTCCATCGCGAGCCCGTACCAGGCGAACGCGTCTTTGGCGCCCTCGCTCGTGACTTTTTCGAGGTACTCAAGACGCTTGTTCATTTGGCCTCCACGACGCCGATAAACGGGATGTTGCGATACCGCTCGGCCCAGTCGAGGCCATACCCTACCACGAAGCGATCTTCGATCGTGAAGCCCAAATAGTCGATGGGGACCTCGACCCGCGTGCGCGCGGGCTTGTGGAGCAGCGAGCAGACCTTGATGCTGGCGGGCTTTCGCGTCGCGAGCAGCTCCAAGAGGTGCGCGATAGTGAGCCCCGTGTCGACGATGTCCTCGACGATGAGGATGTCGTCGCCCTCGATGGGCTTCGAGAGATCCTGCGTGATCTGCACGACGCCGCTCGAGCTCGTGCCCTCGCCGTAGCTCCGCACGCCGAGGAATTCGATGCGCAGCGGGCCGTCGATGGCGCGCGCGAGGTCCGCGGTGAACACGAAGCTTCCCTTGAGGACGCTGACGAGGACGAGCCTGCGGTTCTGATAATCCTTGGCGATCAAGGCGCCGAGCTCGCGGACGCGCGCCGCGATCGTTTCGGCCGAGATGAGCGTGCTCACGTGGGTCTGTGTCATGTGCGCCCGACTAGCACAGCGGCGAGAAGGGCACGAGCGCGAGGCGAGCGAACGCTGGAAGACCCCTATTTGCGCGTGGCGAGGAGCGCGGTGAGCGCGCCTTGAGCTCCGCCCTCGGGCAAGAGCGTGAGCTCGGCTTGGCTGTCGAGCAGGCGCTGGGTCTCGAGCACGTCGAACATCACCTCGGAGATGCGCGGCTCGGCCATGATCTTGCCGAGCGCAGCGCCCACGATCTGCGGCCGGAGCGCGGTCGCCTTCGCGAACTCGATGGCCGCCTGCCGCTCCGCGGTGCTCGTGATGAGGTTCACTTGGTTGAGGCCGTCCTGCCGAATCGCGCTCGTCACCTGACGGAGCCGATTGACCACCTTCTCCTCAATCTGATGGATCATCCCGCCGTCGCGGAAATGCACCTTGCGGATATACACCGATCCGAGCTTGTACCCCCACTCATGTGCTTTGGGGGACACCTCGCCGCGCACCAGATTGCTCATCGCGTGGCGCGTCTCCAACATGTCTTCGAGGCGCATGTTGGAGAGCGCGCGCACCGTGGTCGAAGAGACGTTGGCGCGCAGAGACCCGCGAGGATCGGTGTTCTTGAAGAGATAAGCCACAGGGTCCGAGAGGAACATCTCGTACCAGACACCGAGGCCCATGGGCGCGCCCTCCTCGGAGTTGACAGGCTGGCTCCGCAGGTACTCTTGGTCGAGCCTCCTGTCGAGCACATGGCAGCTCCCAAAGAGGCGGACCAGCGCGGCGGACGTGCCGAGCTTGCCCCAAAGCAGGTGGAGCCCAGGTTGATCGATGACGCCGATCACCTTGCCGAAGAGCACGTACACGTGCACGCGCCCTTCAAAGACGACGTCGTAGACGCCGAAGAGGCGCAGCAGCGCGAAGAAGATGGGGCGAAGGATGAGCAGCGCGAAGAAGGTGATGGCGGCGACGGCGAAGATCATGATCACACCCCCTCCGTGAAGATCCGTTTGGCCTTGCCGAGCAGGTTCAAACGTACGTTGCGCTGGTACGCTTCGAGCGTGCCCGAACCTGCTTTGTCGAGCGCGCTGAGCTCGGCGGCGAGCGCGCGGAGCGGCTCCACCTCGGCTTGCACGCGCAGCGTCTCGATCTCGACCGCGCGCCGTGACTGTACGATGCGCTGATCGGCGCCCGCGCGCGCCAAGCTGATCTCGGACGAGACGTGGTTATACGCGGTGTTGATGGCCGCGAGCGCGGACTCGACCTCGTTCGGCGGGTCGATGCTGGTGATGAGGCACGCGTCGAGCACGATGCCATAACGGGCCGCCGAAGATTGGCAGTCTTGATCCATCTTGTCGTTGAGGTCGCGCAGGTTCTTCCGAAGGTCGTTGATCGAGACGCCCTCGACCTTGGCGCCGTCGGTGCTCGCGGCCACGCCCTCGGGCGCCTCGAAGCTCGCGATGCGCTGGCGCAGGATGGAGACGAAATACCCCATCACGTGCGCGATGGGGTTCTTGACGCCGAAGAGGTACGCATAGAGGTTCTGCTCCGAGACGCGGAACCGGAGCTGGCCCGCGATCTTGGTGTTGAGATGGTCTTTGGTGACCGCGTCGAGCTCCACGCCGCCGTAGTTGGCGCTCGGGCTCTCCGGGTCCCACGCGATGCTGGTGGTCTGTGTGGCGATGGAGATTTTATAGACCTTTTGCCAAGGCCATTTGAAGTAGGGCCCGCCGGGCTGGATCACGGCGACCTGCGGATACGCGTAGCGCTCGCGCTCGTCCGGTCGGAGCGAGCCCGCGATGGGCAGGTCCAACGTGGTTTGGTTGGGCAGGCGCTCGGCGCGACCGAAGGTGACTTTGACGCCGCGCTCGCTCTGATCAACCGTATAAAACCCTCGGATCAGCACGGTCACGAGGGCCCAAAGGACCGCGCCGATGAGGACACCCGGGATCAGCGCGTCCCCCAGCGCTGTAAAGAAGGCGTTGTTTTCCACGCGGCGAGCGTAGGGACGGTCAACGTCGCGCGGCTAGTTTTCGGAGATCTTCGTTCTCGCGGGTGAGCGCGGCGATGCGGTCCTGGCACGTCGCGAGCTCGCGTTCGAGCGCCGCGGCGATGCCCAGATCGGCGTCGCGGGAGCCATGGCCGAGCGCCCGCTCTGTGCTCACGGGCGCCTCGTGCCGATACGGAGAGCCCGCGGCGCGGCTCGCTTCGACGAAGCGGAGCACGGCGCGCGCGAGCTCGTGCCCGTCGCCGAGGCTCGCGGAGAGGAGCGCGCGTTGGGCCAACATTTCGAGGTCGGTGAGCGCGTTCGGGTCCACGAGCGAGAAATCTATCAGCCTTTCTTCTCCCTCCGCGCGCTTGTGGTAAGAGCGGCGCGCGCGATGGACACCCTGAAGCACTTCGTCGATATCTTCCTCCACCTCGACAAGCACTTGAACGACTGGGCCGGGCGGCTCGGATCCGGCCTCTACGTGCTGCTCTTCTTGGTGGTGTTCTGCGAGACGGGCCTCGTGGTGACGCCGTTTTTGCCCGGCGACTCGCTGCTCTTCGCCATCGGCGCGCTCACCGCGACGGAGAACGCGGTCATCTCGCTGGGCTTGGTCATCGTGCTGCTCATCGTGGCGGCGGTGCTGGGCGACGCGGTCAACTACTCCATCGGCTATCGCCTCGGGCCCGCGGTGTTCAAGAGCGAGCGCTCGTGGCTCCTCAACAAGAAGCACCTCGAGCGCACGCAGAAGTTCTACGAGAAGCACGGCGGCAAGACGATCATCATCGCGCGCTTCATGCCCATCATCCGCACGTTCGCGCCGTTCGTGGCGGGCATCGGCAGGATGGAGTACCGGCGCTTCGCGGTCTTCAACATCTCGGGCGCGGTCGCGTGGGTCGTGAGCTTCACGGTGCTCGGCCACTTCTTCGGCAACATCCCCACGGTGAAGAAGAACTTCACGCTCGTGATCGTGGCCATCATCCTCTTGAGCATCTTGCCCGGCGTGATTGAATATGTGCGGTCGCGTCGCAGCCCCGAGGGCGAGGGCGCGGAGCCCGAGGCCAAGTGAGGGTGAGGTCCAAGGGCGGCGCGCATGTCCGATGAGGTGAAAGCAGACGAGCAGAGCTCCCCCGAAGACGCGCCCAAAGAGCGCCTCGACGAAGAGGGTTTGCCGCTCGACCGAGCTCCCACGCTCGATGACGTGCGCGGCGGGGAGGGCTCGGGCCGGTCGATCGCGGTGTCGTGTACCGTTATCGTGGTCTTGTTCGTGATCGGGTTTTGGATCCTGCGCGGGCTCTTGATGCGCAACTGAGCCTCTCGACTCGCCCCTTCGTCACCGCGAGGGCTGCTGGATGATCTCGAACGAGAGCCCAAACGATGCTCCCATCCAAAAGCCCTCCAAGACGCCGGGGCGAAGGACACCCGCTGTCGCGACGTCGAAATGAACGGGCCTGAGCACGGCGCCGGGCTCCAAGGCGAGGGAGAGCCAAAGGGACTTGGCGACGCGCGCCTCGGCTGAGATCGCCGCGCCGGCGCGGGCAGACCACGTGTCGCGCTCGCCCATGACACCGCCGATGCTCGCGACTTGTCCGAGGTGAACGGACGCGAGCGACATGGTCCCGCCAAACCCGAGCCGGAAGCGTGGGTGAAGCCAGAGGTGATAACGGAGCGCGAGGCCGGCTTCGAGCCATCGCGCGGGCCCCGCGTCGCGGATCGAGCCCGTGTAAAAGCGCCCGAACAGAGACTCGCTCACGCCGAAGCAACGGAAGCCCGCTTCGACCGAGGCGCCGCCGAGCCCGCCGCCCGCTTGCGGCAGGAAGGCCGCTGAGCCCGCGAGATCGAGCACGAGCGCGGGGCGCGTGCGGGACGCGCGCTCGATCTGCTCGGGCGTAGGCGCGACGCTCGCCGGTTTTTGTTGCACCGGCGCGCGGATCGGTCCGCGTTGCGCGCGGAGCAGCTCGGCGGCGGCGAGCGCGGACAAGCGCGCGGCCACGTCGCCCGAGAGCCCGAGCACGGCGATGTCACGACGCGCGACAGGGCGCTCCGCGGCGCGCACCTCGATGGTGATCTTCGACGTGGTCGGCTGATCGATCCACAGATACGCGACGTGATCGCCGAGCGGACCAGTCGCGCTCTGCGCGAGCGCGCCGATGTCTTGCAGCTCGATCTCGATCAAGCGCCGGAAGCGCGGCTCGCTCAACGTCTTGGCCGCCGCGGGCGAGAGCGCGAGGCGCACTTCGAGCTTCTTCGGCGCGTCCGCGTGAGCCGCGCCGTTGGTGGGCGGAGGTTGCGGCGCAGGAGGAGCTTGCGCCGCCGCGATCGGGTTGCCCTTCGGCTTCGAATCCGCGCGCGCGGTGACGGGCAATACGATCGCGATCACCAAAGAGAGATCGGCCACCCAGCGCGTTCGCGAAGGTCGGAGATAGCCGGATCGACGCATGCGCGCGGGAGGCTACCATGGACGAGGCGGTGAGGGCTTCACTTGAGCTTCACGCAGCGCAGCCCCGGCTTGGGCCCGCGCGCGAGGCGAAACCCAAGCGCCTCCCCGCGGCGATCCTCACGGTCAGTGCACCGCTCGGTCGTCCTCATGAGATCTGCCCGCTCTAAATTCCACGCACCGCCGCGCATCACACGATATCGCTCCCCTTCCTCCGCGACGATCGCCTCCTGGGTAGGTCGGGGAGTGATGGACAGCTCGGGCCCCATCACCTCGTCTATTACGGCGATGTTCGGATCGATGTCCCAAGATTGATAGGGGCTGTACTTGTCCCAACACCACTCCCACACATTACCGCTCATGTCGAGCGCGCCATAAGGGCTCTTGCCATCCGGGTGATTCCACACGGGCGCGGGGCGCCTCCGGTTCAAATAGCCCACGGCGTTCCCGGATCCTCTCCATGAGATCCGCGCACCGGGCTCGTCATCACCCCAAGGGAACAAATAACGATTTGGTCCTTTCGCGCAGAGCTCCCATTCAATCTCGGTAGGTAGCCGATAACCGTCGGCATCCACGGCCCATTCGATCTTGGCGCAGTTGACGCGATAAGCAGGGGTCAAGCACTCCTGAAGCGACATCATGTTGCAAAACGTGACAGCGTCTCGAAAGCTGACGTCGTGGACGGGGAGACACTCGCCTTGATGCGTGCTCGGGTTGTGACCCATGACCGCGCGGTAGAGGCGCTGCGTGACGGGATACTTCGCGATCCAAAAGGCACCGATTTTGAATCGCCGAGCTGGCTTCTCGTGCGTCTTGCGCCCCTCTGGGGCGTACGGGTCATCCGTTCGCGCGCCTAGCCACATCTCCGTCGCGTCGACCTCGATCATCTCGCAATCTACGTCGAGCGCGGCTCGCTCGACGATCCGCACCCCGCTGACGATCTTCCTGTAGCGTTGTGCGAAGCGAGGAGCACGTCGCAGCGCCGTGGCATCGCGGGCCGAGAGCTGGATGACCAAGAGCTGCTTCAACTCCAGATCGCATTGGCTGCCGACGATGATCTCTCGTAGCTCTTGATCCCTCATGCCATGGGGGAATACGGACCCATACAAACAAAACGCAATGACCTCGATCAAGCTGGAGAGATCATCTCGTGCCGCCTCCGCGGGAGCGCCGAGGACGGAGGGCTCGAGCCTGAGAGACGGGCGGGTCCCCGCGGCGGCGGGAGTGTAATAAAGTGCGTCCAGGTGAACGCCCCCAAGGGTGATCCCGCGGTCACCTGCCTCCTCCAATCCCTCTGCGACGCTGGCTAGCGCTTCGAGGATGTCCCTCGTCTCGGCCTCCCTGTCGAGCACGACGGATCGAAGAGCACGCCCCAGCCCAAGCTCAGTGACGTAGACCCACGCACCAAAGGCGGGCTCGCGATGGAGGTTGGAGAGCACCTTCAGAATAGATGGATGCTCAATTTTGGCGCGCGCAGCGAGGTCTCTTTGGTTGCGCCGAGCCGCCGCCTCATCGAACCCTTTGAGAAAATGAACGCTGACCGGTCGCTCCCCGATCCGGTCGTAGGCATCCCATCGCTCATGTGCGGCCGTCGCCGATCTTCGCGTCCAGAGCTGATACCTATCCATCAGGATGTCTCCGGCGCGCGCGCGGCCTCCCCGCTGCAGCTCGCTGCGGAGCTTGGCGATCCGCGTTTCATCACTACGATTGTCGAATACTTTCTCCCAATGAAGCGTCGAGAGCTCGTCGGCGATCCTACGCGTATGCTCGTCCTCATGTTGAGGGCGCCTCACCCATCCAGACACGGCTCCGCTCTGGATCTCGGCCGCAGCCGCGCGCAGTTCTTGAGCGCACGTGTACCAAAATTCTTGCCAGTTCTTGAAATTCTCTGGCTTGAGAGGGCGGGGCAGCTCCTTCAAGCGCGCGTCGAGCGCGACCGGTGAACATTGCACCACGCGCACAACGGCGTCCCGCGCGCCATGGCGAGCGAGCGCCCGTGGGATCTCGATGTTGCGGCAAAGGTCGTCGTTGAAGAGGTTGACCGTCACGAGGATGACGATAACCTCCGATCGGATCAACGCGTCTTTGACGCGCTCCTCGACGATCGAGCCCAAAGGGAGCGCCAACCTGCTCGTCACGCTGAACGCATCGCTGCCTAGCGCGCTAAGGTGTTGGACTAGCTCGTCGTGATATCTGATATCTTTCGGGCTACATGCAATATAAATGCTGGTCGCCGCCGATCCCATCGGCGAACGATGAGCTTGTACTGACGGCATAGCGTTAACCCCGTTTGTTATGCGTCCTGCGCCGGAGCGCCATGACGACCACGATCATGAGCACCGCGCCCAAAGGATCGTTCGCTCTGGATCCGTTCGAGGCCGAGCAAGCGGGTGATTGCTCCGCGAGCGTGCGAGGCCCATCGAGCGCTGACGCGTCGCGTGAATCGGCCGTGACCTCGACGAAGTCTACTGTGATGACGCGATCGAACGACAGCGAAGCCACCTCCCCGAGGACCTCGTCGAGCACCATCGCTCGTCCAACGAAGATTGGCCGGAGCTCGGTCCTCATCCCGTTGTTGAGCGATGGATAGACATACCCCTCGTCAAGGATCCATGTCTCGCGATGCGTGAACAGGCTCGAATCGCTGGAGGTGTACAACACCCCCACGAGACGCGCGTCGCTCTCGAGCGGTCCACGTTGCCAAATCGCACGCGCGATCACCTCATCGTCGAGCCCAGGCTCGATGAGCCAATCGACGACGGATCGTGGCTCGATCTCGATCTCTTGCTGGAAAGATCGGAAATAACGAGCCTTCGTGGCCCGTGAAGGAGCGCCGCTGCTCCTCCGCGGGGAGATCTCAAGCGACGCGGATGAATCGAAAGAGTCTGCGTCGGGGTAAAGGGACCAGTGTTCGGTAAGATTGCTCTCTATAAATAACTCTCCAACTGTGGTCAAATTCCCTCCAGCAGAGATCTGCAACAACAAGTAGTAGCCACAGTCGAGCTGCGCGACCGAATCCCGAGGCGAACCGACGATCAACACCAACGCGAGCGAGACTATCGACAGGACGCGGTATTTCACTTTGTAACGCTCCTTTTGATCGAGAATGCAAAGTTGTCAGACAAATGTCAAACGAATTTTTCTGAATTTTTGGAACCGTCCAAGGCGAGCATCTGGACCCCCTTCCCGCCCGCGTGCCGGGTGATAGCATGCGCCCATGGTGGAGAGCCGTGAGCCGTTCCGGTACGAGCTGAAGAAGGACGGTGGGGTGATGGAGCTTCATCTCTTTGGCTACGTCGACGCGGAATCGGCGCAGCGTTACCTCACCGAAGTCGAGAGCGCGATGAAGGAGACCATCCGCGTGACGAGCTATCCCGCTGTGGGTCTCATGTTGATCGGATCGGTGTCGGGCTTCGATGCGAGCCGCACCGCGCAGATCCACGGCGAGTGGTTCAAGAGGATGGGCTCTTCGATCTCGCGCATCGCCATCGTGTCGTCGCGCACGACCACGACGCTCGCGATTTCGGTGTTGCGCCTCGCGACCAAACACCCGATGCGCCAGTTCGGCACGCGGGAAGAGGCCAGGCTCTGGCTTACGGGCACATAGGGAGATCGCGTAGTGGGGATTGCGTAGTAGAGATTACGTACGCTGGCCAACATCCCATTCGAGCGGGAGCGAGAGCAGCCCTCGCAGGATGAAGCTCGGCGCATATTCGGGCGTAAAGCCCGCTGCGATACGCATGTTGGGCAGGCGCGCGCGCAGCACGTCGAGCGCGACGCGCCCCTCGATCCGCGCGAGCGGAGCCCCGATACAGAAGTGAACGCCGTGCCCGAACGAGAGATGCCTTTGCGGGTCGGCGCGGTGAACGTCAATCACATCGGGGTTGTCGTGCTGCGACGTGTCGCGGTTGGCAGATGCGTTGTACACGTGGAGGCGCGCGCCCTCGGGCAACGACACGCCGCCGAGCTCGACAGGCGCTGTCGTAAACCGGATCATCGACGGGAACGGGGGCTCGAACCGCACCACCTCCTCGATGGCCGCGGCGATGCGCTCCGGCCCCTCGTCGAGCGCCTTCCATTGCTCCGGGCGGCTCAAGAGATGATAAAGCGCGCTCGAGATCAGGTGAGACGTCGTCTCGTGACCGGCGCTCAAGAGCACCATCATCTGCCACACCATCTCGGCCATCGTAAACGGCGTGACCCCGTCGAGCCGCGCCCCGACGAGCGCCGTGGTGAGGTCGTCCTTGGGCGACTTCTTGCGATCTTCGAGGAGATCCGCGTAATAGCGCTGATACCGCACCAGGTTCTCGGCGCACGCGATCTTCTCGTCGAGCGACATCCCGAGCGTGGCCGCGAGGCGAATCCAGTCATCGTGCCACGCCTTGAGCTGCTCCGCGTGGTCGTGAGGAACGCCGAGCAGCTCGCAGATTACCGCGAGGGGCAGGCGATACGCAAACCGCGCTACGATGTCGGCGCGCCCGTCGCGCCAAAACCCCTCGACCAGCTCGTTCGCGATGGTGCGGACCCGCGGCTCCAGCGCCGCGATCCGCTTGGGGGAGAACGCTTGTGAGAACAGATCACGAACACGGGTGTGCGCCGGAGGATCGTTGTTGAGGAGCCCGGGCACGAGCGGATAACCACCCTCCAAGACGCGGAGCACCTCGGGCGGATAAGGCACCGGCGGGTCCATCGTCCTCACGGACGAGAAGAGCAGAGGCTCCTTGAGCACGCGCAGGACGTCGTCGTGGCGCGTGACGATCCAAAACCCAAACGGGCCCAGACAGACGGGCGCTTCGGCCCGCGCCTTCGCGTAAAACGAATAGGGATCCGCGCGGAATCCAGGGTCGAGCGGGTTGTACCCGGCGCCGATCGCGGCCGTCGCATGGGGGCACACCTTCTCGTCAGCGCCGTCGGGAGTGGTTGACATGGGCGAAGAGCTCCTCGTAGAAGCGGGCAAAACGTTCCGTTGGGGGGCGCGGAGCATAGGCCGGTAACGGTACGGCGCCAAGGCACTCAAGGTTTCCCGACGCCTGGAGCGCGCTCGAACACCTTTACCGCGGCGCGCCGTGCGAGCTCAGCGCCTCTTCGACGATCGATATCGCAAACGTCACGTCCCCGTCCGACAGCGCGCGATCATCACCCTTGATCGCCGCGGCCAAGTGCTCCCGCCGGCTCGCGGCGAGGAGCGTCCTCGCGCCCCCGCACGCCCGGCACACGAGCCCTCCCTGGCTCGCGTCGAAGTACGCCGGCAGCCCGGGCTCACACGATCGGCCGCAACGGATGCAACGATCGAAGTCGAGCCCCCACCCGACCGCGCGGAGCATCCGAAGCCCCGAGCCGGCGAGCAGCGCGCGCGGAGAGCCTTCGAGCGCGGGCGCGTCGAGCTTGTCCAAGAGCCCATTGATCTCGATCCACAACGCCGGCTCCGGCGTGCCGGGCGGCGCGATCCTCCGCACCCACAAAAGCCCCTGCTCCGCGGCCTCGAAGCGATCCAAGCTCGCCATCACCCCCATGCGAGGTTGCGCGAGCTCGCTCTCGGCGAGCGACAGCACCTCTCCACCGCCGGCCTCGTCCATTCCCACCCTCAACCGATGAATGGGCTCGAGCGCCGGAAACCGCTTCGACGATCGGCGCGCAGAACGAGCCATCGCCGAGACGAGCCCGCGGACCTCGGTGAATAAGCTCACCATCATGTCCGCGTCGCCGATCAGCACACGCCGGACGAGGAGCGCCTCCGTGCGGAGCGCGACGGGTCTGCTCCTCACACGGGAGCGGCGCGTCATGTCAAGAGTCTTTCAAAAAGAACGTGAGCCGTTCGAGCCGGAGAGAGCGTCTTACGACCACGAGCCCATGAGCGCCGATCCTTCCCCGAATTGTGAGAGCTCCGGGGGGAGGTCGTGGCCGCGCGGTCGCAGCACGATGCTGAGCGCGAGCGTGAACAGGATGAGCAGGGCGACGAAGGCGATCGCGACGCCGAAGCGCTTGCCCGTCGATCGCTTGGCGGGCGCCGAGATGGGCAGCGGCGTCACCATCGCGATGCGGCGGCTCGCGGTGTATCGCGCGAGCACGTCCTCCGCAGGCAGCGACACGGCGCGCGCATACGCCTTGAGGAACCCGCGGACGAAGACCTCGCCCGGCAGGTCATCGAAATGGTCTGCCTCGATGCGTTCGATCGAAGCGACGGGGATGCGCGTGGCCCTGGAGACCTCCTCCACGCTCATCGCTCTCACCTCTCTTGCTCGCTTCAAGTAGCGGCCGATCGAGTCCATTTCTTCAGCCCTTTGCCATCATCCTGAGTGGGTTTCCTCGCGATCCAGGGCTCGTAAAGCCCAAAGCCCTCGGGGTAAACAAGAATTATGGGGCGGCCTGAAGCGCCTCGGCGCACTGGTGACCGGCCGGTGTCGACGTGCCGAGGTCGCGGCACTTTTCGAAGTCTGCGCGGGCCTCGGCCTTGGCTCCCTGCTTGGCGTGGACGCGCGCACGAGCCCGCCACGCATCTTGGAGGCGCTTGCACTCGGGCCGATCGGTGTCGACCGCGCGGGTGAGCGCCTCGCGCGCGAGCTTGAGATCGCCCTTCTTTTCGTACGCGAGCCCGAGTCGATAGTGGCCCACGCAAAAGAGAGGCTGCGCGGCGATCGCCCTGCGGAGCGCGTCGATCGCGCCCTCGGCGTCGCCCCGCTCCAAGTACGCCCAGCCCAAGTTCCCCCACGCTTTTTCGGGGCTGGCATAGAGGATGTCGTGCGCGAGGGGCTTGAGCACGCCGATGGCGTCGTCGTAGCGCTTTTGGTGGATCAGGATCACGCCGAGCGCGTTCTTGGCGTCGCGGTGCTCGGGCGAGGCATCGATCGCCTTGCGCGCGAGCGCCTCGGCCTCTTTGAAGCGGCAGTCGGTCGACGACTCGTCCTGCGCGCAGAACGAGAGGAGCACGCCCACGCCGAGGTACGCCGCGTCTGCGTTGTCGGGGTTGAGCTTGAGGGCCTTCTGCGCGTGCTCGAGCGCCTCGCGGAGACGCCCGTTCTGGAAGGAGTCCCGGCCGAGGTCGTACTCCGCGAGCGACTTTTGCTCGTCCGCCGGCCCTACGCTGCTCGCCGCTCCGCACCCCGCCGCGCTCGCCAAGAGGAGCCCGAACACACGCCCGTAAGACGTGGCCGGCGCTCGTTGGCTGCCTTGGGGGTTGGGTTCGGTCATCTCGGGCATCCTCGGGTTTGGCAAGGCCGCTTTCTGCCTTCAAAAAGCGATGTGGTGCCAACCAGGAAATCGCGGACTCCCATCGCTACCCGATGAAAATTGACGCGTCAACCACGATCAGAGGGGCGAACAGGCCAAAAGGGCTTTTTTCATTTCCATGATGGAAATGGGGATTGACCATCTCAATAAGGGCTGATAGTGGGTTGAGATTTAATATCTCAAAGGTCCCCTCGGATCTCGTCTTTGACGTCGAGGAGCGCGCTCAGCCTGCGCATCGCGTCCATGTCGGGGATCTCGAGCCGCTCGTCGGAGACGCGCACGTATTGCCCTTCGCGGAGCTTCTGCACCACGCGCTTCACCGAGTCGACGTCGAGCCCGACCCGCGTCGAGAGCTCCATGGGCGAGATGCTGAGCACGGTCCCCGCGCCCTCGCGCCGCGCCTGCGATGGGCGCGCGAGCTTGAGGAGCAAGCTCACCACCTTCGATTGGTTGTCGCCGAGCATCATGATCTCGATTTGATCTTCGGCGTCGCGCAGCCTGCGGACGAGCTGCTCGATCACGCGCGCGGCGCTGCCAGGGTCGCGCAGGAGCGCCGCCTCGATCTCGCTCGCGGCCATGCTCAGCGCGACGCCGTCGCTCAACGCGATCGCGGTCGACGTGCGGACCTCGCCGCCGAGCAGCGCCGACTCGCCGAACAGATCGCCGGGCCGCGCGATCATCACGCTCCGCTCGGCGCCGCGGACGCGCTTGATCAAGCGGACCCTGCCCTCTTCGAGCAGGTACGTCTCGCGGGCGGGCTCGCCCTCGCGGAAGAGCACCTCGCCCGTGTGAAAGGCGCGGGCGCGCCGCTCTTCGGGCGCCGGCGTTTGCGGCGTCTCGAGCGGAACGGTCGGCTCGTCGCGCATCGAGATCGGTGCGTCGCTGGGGGGCGCCTCGGTGCTCATCGACGGCGCAGCATAGAGGACCGGCGTCACCGCGTCATCGGCAACGCGTCGGGCGCGCGGCCGTAGAGCGGCTCGATCAGCGCTGGATCACAAGCCCCTCCGCGCTCCAGCACGATCGCGGCGCGGCGCGCGATCCACGCCGCGTCCGGCGCGTCCAGCGATGGACCGCGCGCGAGCCGTGTCGCGTCCGCCATCCCCAACGCCGCCGCGACCTCGCCCACCACCACCACGCGGCGTCCATCCGCGGGCTCCATGCGGAGCGACGCGATCTCGGCCGGCCTCGCCTCGGGCGGGACGACGGCCGCGAGCGACGCGTCATAGACCGCGACGAACACCTCGCCCTTTTTGGCGTCGATCGCCGCGAGGACGAGGTCGTGCTCGCTCGCCGCCCCCTCGCCGAACGCAGCGGCGGCCATGGCCGCGAGCGAAGGCACGCCGATCACCTTCAAACCAAGCCCGATCGCGATCCCTTTGGCCGTGGCTACCCCCACCCTCACCCCGGTGAACGAGCCCGGACCGATGTCGCACGCGACGGCGGTGAGCGACGCGCGCGTGATCCCGGCGCCCTCGATCGCGGCGTCGATCGCCGTGAAGATCCGCTCGGCGTGCCCGGCCAAATCGGCGTACGCGGAGGCGCCCGCCCCCAAGACGGCGGCCCCGCCCCGCGACGTCGATGTGGAGAGCGCGAGGATGGTCATGAAACTTCTCCGCGGGTAGCCTGTCCGTTGCAGCGCATGGGCTCCTTCGTATCGACGAGGCAAAGCAGGGGGAAGGGCTCAATCGCGCTCGTCGTGTCGATCGCGGCGCACGCGGCGCTCATCGCGCTCGCGAGGCCGGTCATCTCGGCGCCCGCGCGCGCGAGCGAGGAGCCCGCGGACGCGTGGGCCGGCGTCACGACCGAGCTCGGCGGGAGGGGCGAGCAGCTCGTCGACGTGAGCGTTGATACGCCCCCGCGACCCCAGGTCGCGCCCGCGCCGCCTCAGCTCCCTCCCCCCAAGCCCGTCGTCCAAGCGCCTTCAAACGACAAAGACGCGCCCACGATCGCCGTCCTCCCCAAGCCCAAGCCGATCGACGCGGCGCGATCGATCGCGCCCAAGCGCGCGATCAAGAGAGACAACGACTCCCCGCCTTCGAACGATCGCCTGCCGCCGAAGCGCAACGTCGCCGCGCGAGCCTCTTCGAAGGGCAACGACGGCGAGGGCGAAGGCAACGGCGCGCAGGGCCAGCGCGGCGGCTCCGAGGCCGATCAGCCGGGCGCTCCGCGCGATCTCGGGCGCGCGTTCACGCGAGCGATCCCCGCCGCGTGCCAAGCCGATCCCGTTTGGTCTGCGATCCCGCTCGGCGACGCGGGCTCGATCGAGGTCACGTTCCAGATCGATTCGGAGGGGCATCTCTCGGGGGATCCGACGTTCGAAGGCTCCCCGCCCAAGCACCTCGCGAACCTCGTGCGGCGCACCAAGGCCTTGCTCGACGCCGGGGTGTTCGCGCTCCGAGGCGCGTCGAACGGCGTGCGCGCGGGCTCCGAGACGCTGCGCCTCCGCGTGAGCGTGAGCGAAGGAGGCGACGGCGAGGCGGGCGGCGCCGCGGGCCTCGCGTTCCACTACGCGGGCAAGAAGGGCAAGGCCTCGTTCACGCAGCTGACCGGCCGGCACGTCGACGTGCGGATCGAGGTCGTGAAGATCCGCGATTGATTAGGACGATTGATTAAAAGACAGCGCCGGCGGTCACGGTGACCGTCCACTGCTTGGGCATGCCCTCGTACGGATTGACGATGTTGCCGCCCAAATCGCGCGCTTCTGCGCTCTTGTTGGCGGCTTGGGGATCGATCACATCCATCGCGAACTGCGCGCCGAACTTGATCATCTGCACGCGGAACATGAGCCCGCCGAAGAGCTTATGGCGATTGAGGCGCACGGGGTTGAACACCGCTGTGTTGTTGAAGTCCGCGCTCGATCCGCGGCCGCACACGGGCTGTCCATCCGGGTTGCCCGAGGGCTTGTTGGGGTCGGGGTTATACGGAGTGTTCGACCCCGTGTATCCGCAGTAGTTCACGGCGTCGGTGTTGGGCGTCAGATCGATGAGGCCCGAGTCGCCGAAGATGCGCATGTATTGATAACCGATGTACGGCGTGATGCTCATCACGCCGCCGATCGGGATTTGCTTCGACAGCTCGCCGTCGGCGGACGCGATGGTGAGCTGGAATTGATCGGTGCCCGTGATGGTGCGCACCGAGCCGCCGACCGCGAGCTCGGGGAAGTACGCGGGCACGCCGCGCCGGAACCCTTCGAGGATGGACCAGCGCACGTCGGCGCCGATGGTGAAGATGCCTGTCTGCGCGGCGAAGCCGAACGCGCCCGAGATCTCGAAGCCGAACGGGAAGCCCTTGGTGATCTTCAGCTCGTAGCGCTGGAGGACGCTCGCGGGGCTCGGGTTTTGGATGGATGCGTTGCCGCTGACCGCGTCGTTCTGGCCTTGCGTGCCCTTCTTCCAGTAGTCGGCGTTGCTGTCGATCTTGGTGAACGAGCCCTCGATCGAGAGCTCGAAGCCGCCGTAGCCCGTGGTGCGCGCGGAGTGCGTTGCCGAGGAGGCGAGCGCAAAACCATATTGCGCGACGAGCTTCGCGAACGCGGCGTCGTCGGTCGCGCAGCGCGCGAACCCCGACTGCGGGTTGTAGAACTGGCCCCCGTTTTTCCCAGCGACGCGGCACGAGTCGTCCGCGAGCCGCGAGAGCGCGGGGTCCATGGCGTCCGCGGACGCTCCCTGCGAGAGCGTCATCCCCGCTGCGAGGGTGAGCACGAGCGCCGTCCAGCCGTGTGCGCGCATAAGGTCAACCACGAGGCTACGGTTTGCGTCGCATGGCCGTCAAGCCCGAGCTCACACGCCGGTTTCGCGTACGCTCGCCCCCCGTGACCGCGCCCATGAAGGACACCCGCCCGAGGCTCCGCGCGCCGGCGCTCGCCGCGCCGTTTCGAATCGTCCTGGTCGAGCCAGAGATCCCGCAGAACACCGGCAACATCGCGAGGCTCGCCGCGGCCACCGCGAGCCCGCTCCACCTCGTCGGGCGCTTGGGCTTCCGCATCGACGAGCACGCGGTGCGGCGCGCGGGGCTGGACTACTGGCACCTCGTCGACGTGAAACAGCACCTCGACCTTCGCCACTTCGAGCACGACGAGAAGGGCCCGCGCATGCGGCTCTTCAGCGCGATGGCCGAGGTGAGCTACCTCGACGCGGGCTTTTTGCCGGGCGACGCGCTGGTCTTCGGCAAAGAGAGCGCCGGCCTCGATCCGTCGATCGTGGAGCGCTATCCGGGGTCGGTCTTCGGCATCCCCACGCTCGGCCCGGTGCGATCGTTGAACCTCGCGAACGCGGTCTCGATCGTGCTCTTCGAGGCGCTGCGCCAGGTGGGCGCGCTCGCGCAAACTCACCTTGCATGAAGGGCCGGTAGAGCGCTAACCCTCGGGTCTCATGGCGACGATCTTCAGCGGCATGCAGCCGACGGGCGAGCTCCACTTGGGCAACTGGCTGGGCGCGCTCCGCCAGTGGGTCAAGCTCGTGGCGAGCGGCGAGCACAAGGCCATCTTCAGCGTGGTCGACGCGCACTCGCTCACCGTCGACTACCCGATCGACGAGATGCGCACGCGCGTCGTCGACATGGCCATCTCGTACCTCGCTGCGGGGCTCGACCCCGAAAAATGCACGATCTTCGCGCAGAGCGAGGTGCCCGAGCACTTCGAGCTCACGTGGTACTTCTCGTGCGTCGCGCCCATGGGCGAGCTCGGGCGCATGACGCAGTTCAAAGAGAAGAGCGAGCAGCACAAAACCAGCGTCAACGCAGGGCTCTTCACGTACCCCATCCTGATGGCCGCGGACATCTTGCTCTACAAGGCCACGCTCGTCCCCGTCGGCGCCGATCAGGTGCAGCACCTCGAATTTGCGCGCGACGTCGCGCGGCATTTCACGAACCGCTTCGGCGTCGCGCTCTTCCCCGAGCCCAAGCCGCACCCGCTCACGCTGCGCATCAAGGGCCTCGACGGCGCCGAGAAGATGAGCAAATCGCGCGGCAACACCATCGGCTTGCTCGAGCCCAAGAAGCAGGTCGAGAAGAAGATCAAAGGCGCGTTCACCGACCCCGCGCGCGTCACGCGCGACGTCCCCGGCACGCCCGAGATCTGCAACATCTACACGATCCACGGGGCCGTCTCCGCGCCCGAGCGCGTGGCCGAGGTCGCGGAGGGCTGCCGCACCGCGGGCATCGGCTGCGGCGATTGCAAGAAGCTCCTCTTGGAGAGCCTCGAAGGTGAGCTCGCGCCCATCCGCGCGCGCGCCGAAGAGCTGCGCGCCGAGCCCAAACGCGTGCTCCAAATCCTCGGCGATGGCAGGGCCACCGCGAGCCGCATCGCGGGGGAGACGATCCGCGAAGCGCGGAGCGTGATGGGCCTTTACGGCGCGGAGCCCTGGAAGGGCAAGCGCATGAAGCGCGTCATCGAGCCCGTCGAAGGCGAAGGCGAGGGCGAGGGCGCCGCGTGACGCGCGCGGCGGTGATCGCCCTCTCGCTCGCGATCGCCGGCTGCGGCAAGCGCGCTCCGAACGCGACGCCCGAGGGCGCGGCGCGCGAGCTCGTCGATCGCATGGGGCACATCACGGGCGACCCCGTCGAGAGCAAGCGCGCCTTCGAGCTGCTCTCCAAACGAGCGCAGGCGAACCTCGCGCAGCGCGCGCAGCGCTACAGCGCCGCGACGGGCAAAGCCATCAGCCCCGAGGCGATGATCGCGCCCGCGCGCTTTACGCTCCGCTTCGATCCTGCGCATTGGCGCGCGACGATCGCGGGCTCGTACGCGATCGTCGACGTGACGGGCGCGTCGTCCTCCGACCGCGCGCAGATCCCTTGTGTGCTGGAAGACGGCGTCTGGAAGGTCGATCTCGCGATCCCACCCCTCCCGCCGGTCCAGGTGCGCCCAGGCTCAGGACCTTGAGCCTCGATCTCGAGAACGCGAGCTCAAAGCGGAGCTTGGCCGCTCCCCATCGCCCACGAATGCTTATTTATTTGACAGAATTCCGTCGTGTTACTAGAGTGCGCGCGCCTGGCGCAAACCGCCAAAATTCGGATTGAACAGTGGCTCAGCCCTCGTAGGGTCCACATGCCATGTGGCGTGGTGGCCCTTCCGAAAGAGGGGAGTTGCACGTGTCTTTTCGTCTTGAACCTATGTTGTAGGCTTGAGCACACGTGATTTTTTCGGGAATGTTCGCCCAAACAGGTTGTTTCGGCGAGCTGAATCACCCCTAGGTCATCCATGGGGGCGGGGCCGGTCAAGCGGCCCTTGGCCTCCATATTCCCTGTGCCACGACCACATGTTCATCTGATGAGTAATCGTTGAGAGCATCTCGCTTTTGCGCTGGTTGCCAAGGTTTTTCCAGCGCGAACGGGTGATCCCGACACACGACGACACGGATCGGCGGGCTGTCCCGCCGGCCCCCAAGGCGCGGTGGGACAGCTCACCCGCACGGAAATCGAAATGAAACGCGGCGGGGCGGCAGGCAAAGGAGACGATATGCAGGCTCGTTCGGAGATCCAGTTCAAGGTCGGAGACAAAGCGGTGTACCCGGCGCAGGGCGTTGCCGAGGTTGTGAACATCGAAGAGAAGGACATCGCGGGGAACCGCCAGCGCTTCTACGTCCTCCGCATCCTCGACACGGATCGTAAGATCATGGTGCCCGTCAGCAACGCGGGCGCCGTCGGCCTCCGCCAAGTCATCTCCGAGCAAGAGATCCGCGAGATCTTCGACATCCTCCGCGAGCGCACCATCGCGTTCGACAACCAGACGTGGAATCGCCGCTACCGCGGCTTCATGGACAAGATCAAGACGGGCTCGATCTACGACGTCGCCGAGGTGCTCCGCGATCTCTACCGCCTCAAGACCGACAAGCAGCTCTCGTTCGGCGAGCGCCGCATGCTCGACACCGCGCGGTCCCTCATCGTCAAAGAGATCGCCATCGCCCGCAATCAGACCGAAGAGCAGGTCCGCACGGAGATCGAAGCCATCTTCTTGGCGAACTGATCGACGATGGGGGGCCCCAAACCCCCCGGCGCTCCCGCCTTCACTCTTCATTCGCCATCATCTCGTAGAGATCGGCCTCGTCGGAGCGGCCCTCGTGGCGCGCGGTCGACGCGAGCCGCCGCAGGATCTCGCGCCTCTTGGGCGCGAGATCGCCGCGCATCGCCGCGTCCTCTTCCATCCTCGCGGACACCAGCGCGAGCAAATCCAAGTCGCGACCGAGTCGCTCGAGCACGGCGATGAGCTGCATGACCGCGGCGCGATCCGTCGGATCAGCGCGGACGCGATCCGTGAGGGCCGCCGCGCTCGCCTCGTCCTCCGCAGGATCGCGGCTCAACGGCGGCGGCTCGAACGGCGCGGAGACAGGGCGCACCGGCTCGATGTGCGCGACGCGATCGACGTGCGCAGGCCCGACGTGCGCGGGCTCGATGGGGCCCGTCGGGGTCTCTTCGTCGCGTGAATTAGCCGCCGTCGCGGGCTTCTGCGCCGCGCTCACGAGCAGCGCGGCGACCCTGCGGAAGCTCGCCGCGATGGATCGATCGCGCGGGGCGAGCCTCATCGCGAGGCCCAAATCGCGCTGCGCGGCGTGACGATCGCCGCGCTCGTCCTCCTCGATCGCGGCGGCCTCGGCGAGCATGCGCGCGATCGACGCGGCGCGCTCGATCGCCGGCGATCGATCCGCACCCATGAGGCTCTCCTCGATCTCGACCGCGTCGCGCAGCCTCCCGAACGCGACGGCGGCGCCCGCGAGATCGCCGATCTCGGCGCGGTATTTCCCTTCGAGGAAGCGCGCCTCGATCGCCTCGGGCACGCCGGGCGGGATCGCGCGCGCCCGCGCGACGGCCGCGGACCTATCACCCGTCACCTCGGCGAGGCCGCGACAAAGCTCGATCTCGGCTGCAAACGAGGGCTCTCCCGCGCGCGCCGAGAGCGCCGCGCTGCGCGCGAACAGATCGAGCGCGCGTCGATCGCGGCCCGCCGCGCGGAGCGATCGCGCGAGGCCGAGCGTGGCCTCGGCGTCGTCCGGCGCATACCGGAGCGCGCGCTCGAACAGATCCGCGGCCTCCGCGACCATCCCACGATCGAGCATCGCGCTCGCCGCGCGGCGCCACACCGCGTGTTTGGCCGATGCCCCGCGCGCCGCGGCTTCGAGGTGATCGGCGTCCGCGCGCGCGCCGCGAAGATCCGCGCGTTCGAGCCTCGCTTCGAGCCTCGCCCATCGCGCGATCGCGAGCGAAGGCGCGCGCGCGATCGCACGATCCAGCGCGTGGATCCGGCGCCCGATTGTGTCCGCGAGGTCTGCGGCTTTCGTCCACGCGAGCGCGGCGAGCGCGGAGACCGGCTCGATCTCTGCTCCGCGCGCGAGCGCGACGTACGCGCCGTCGCGATCGCCCACCGCTTCGAGCAGCGCGCCGCCGAGCACGCCCGCGTGCACGGCCGGCATCACCTCGACCACGGTCGAGAGCGCGCCGTCCGCGCGACCACCCGCGACGACGTCGAGCCACGCGAGCCTCTCCGCGATCTCGGGGTGGCGCGGAGCCCTCTCCGCGCACGCGAGGTAACGATCGCGAGCACGCTCGAAATCACCTCGAAAAGAAGCCTCATCTGCGTCTTCCGCCAAGCCGAGCAGCTCGAGCGCGCGGAGCGCCCGATCCCCGAGCGCAGGAGGAGCCGCGCCGCTCCTCGCCTCGATCGACCATCGGCCCACGCTCGGCGCCGCCACGTCCCAGCGCACGTTGCGCGCGTCCGGCGCCCGCGCGCCCGCGTCGGGCAAGACGTGCCGCGCGATGCCCTGCGCCGCGAGCGGCAACACCGCGGCGCCTCCCCTCACGCGCCCGGCGCTCGTCACGATCGCGGACAGCGCGCGCAGCGCGGCCACGTGCGGCGGCTGCCCGAGGCCGATGCCGCGCGCGCGCTCGGGGATGAGCAGCAGATCGCCCTCGCGCGGCGCGATGACCACGTCGAAGGCGAGGGCCGCGCGCCCGTCACACAGACCGACGATCGCGCCGTGCTCGACGGGCGCGATCATCACGTCGGGCGTATCCGCGCTGAGGATCCCGCGGAGCGAAGGCGCCGCCCACGCCGCGAGATCGGCCGCGCTCACCTCGACCGAGAGCAACGAGAGCGCGCCGCGCCGGTGGCGAAAGCGGCTCACGCCGCCCGACAAATCCACGGGAAAACGCACGCTCGGCAGATCCACGCGGAGCGCGGCGACGGCGATGGGCCCGAGCGAAAACGGCGCGTCGAGCTCGACCGCGAGGACACCGCGGCTCACCGTGAGGCGAAGGAGAGGCCGATCCCCAGGCGGGGGAGGTCGGGGCTCCGCAGCACCCTTTGGCCCAAACGGGATGCGGGGTGAGGGAGGGCGTTTGGCGGCGCGCGCCGGCCCAATGGACATCAGGTTGAAGATCGTACCGAAGGGCTTCGCCGCCGAGCAAATTCAGCGCGAGGCCCCCTCGCCACCATGAGCGTCGCTCGAAGCGATCGGGGGGTTTGGGGGGACCTTTGAGGTCCCCCCATCGTCACGGCTTCGCGAGGCGCTCCTTCATCTTCTTGATGAGGCCCGGAAACCCCTCTTCTTTGATGATCTTGGTGAACTGGCTCTTGTAGCTCTTGACCAAGCTCACGCCCTCGGGCGCGATGTCGACGATCTTCCAGGCGCCGCCTTTTTGCTGGAGCTTGAGCGTGAAGTCGAAGGGCTCCTCGCGCGCGTTGGTCTTGGAGGTGGCTTTGGCGGCGACCACGGTCGCCCCGTCCTCGGCGGCCTCTTTGGTGTATTGCACGTCGTAGTCGAGGAGCTTCTTGAGGTTCTGCTCGTAGTTCCTGCGGACGAGCTGCTTCAAGAGGTCGCTGAACTGAGCCTTCTCGGCGTCGGATCGCGAGGCCCACTCAGCCCCGAGCGAGCCCTGCGCGAACGCGTCGTAGTCGAGCATCTCGTCGCAGAGCGCGGTGACCTTCTTGTCGTTGTCGGCGCCGCCCTTGCGGATCAGCTCGAAGAGCGTCGCCTGCTTGGCCTTGACCGCATCGGTCGCGGGACCCGCCAACGCAGCGCCGCCCAAGACCAACACGAAGAGCGCGATCAGCGCGCCTACGAAGCGTGATTTCCACACGTTCACGAGACCTCTCCTTGATGCCCTTTTGAGAGACGTTCGATATCACGACCGCGCCCGGGATCCACCCTGCGCGAGCGGTCGCCGTCGTGCTCAGGCGGACGGCACACACGCAGCGTGTATTCAACGAGGGGCGGGCGGCGGCCCCGCGTCGAGGAGCGGAGGCGCGACCTTGTCGATGTGCAGCGAAGCGTCCGGCAAGAGGTTGATCGAGCTCTCGTCGATCAAGATGGTCGGCCCCGCGTCCGAGAAGAGCGAGACGCCGGAGGGCGCCGCGGGCGATGCGCTCTCGCCTTTGCCCCAAAACCTGCTCACCGCGACGCCGAGCACAAAGAAGGCGATCGCGCCTGTCACGAGCACCACCGTGCGCCTCTCCACGCCGCGGATCATGACACGCTGCTCGCCGGGATCATCACCCGGAACGTGGTGCCTTTGCCCTCGACGCTCCGCACGTCGACCCCAAAGCCATGGTCGTCGAGGATGCGCTTTACCACCGCGAGCCCGATGCCCATCCCCTTCGATCGCGTGGTGAAGAACGCGTCGAAGATGCGCGCGCGCGCCTCCTCGGAGATGCCCGGGCCCTTGTCCTCGACGTCGAGCGCGATGGCGCCGTCGTCCTCGCGGCCGATGCGGAGCACCACGGGATCGCCCGCGGAGCTCGCCTGGATCGCGTTGCGGAGCAGGTTCCACGCGACCTGCCGGAGCTGCGCAGGATCGGCCGAGATCATCAGGGTGTCGGGCCCTTCGTAGCGCACCTCGACGTCGCCGCCTCGGCCCGATCGGCTCGCGAGCACGACCACGTCGCGCGCGATCATCACGAGATCGATCGGCTCTTTGGAGGGCGCGCGCGGGCGCGACAAGTCGAGCATGTCGCCGACCAGATCGTTGAGCCGCGCGGTCTCGCGCTGGACGATCTCGCAGAGCAGCTGATCCTCCTCGGTGAGCGTGCCGCCCGTGCGCAAGAGCTCGATCGAGCCGGCGATCGCGCCGAGCGGGTTGCGGATCTCGTGCGCGAGCCCCGCCGCGAGGCGGCCCAAGGCCGCGAGCCGCTCGGCCTCCTCGGCGCGCTGCGTGACCACCTCGAGCTTTCCACCCGCGGTCCGCAGCCGCTCCGCGAGGTAGCTCGCGAGCAGCGTGACGATCCCGAGCCCCATCAGGTTGACGAAGATCGGGTAGCGCATCTCGTCGAGCCGGAGCGCGTACGCCGAGACAGGCTGATCGGTTGGCGGCGAGAGCAGGCCCCCCACGAACCCGCCGCACATCGCGAGGAACGCGACCGCGCCCGCCGACGCGGCGAGCAGGCCGCCGCGCACGCCGAGCAAGATCGCGCCCGAGAGGCACGTGAGGCCATAGAGCGAGGTCGCGCCGCTCGACGCTCCGCCCGACAGGTACACGAGCGCGGTCCACGTGATCTGATCGGTGACGAGCTGCACGTGCGCGACGGCGTTGAGCGCGCGGCCCGATCGCAGCGCCACCGCGTAGAGCGCCGCGAGCGAGTAGGCCACACCGAGCGTCACGAACGAGGCCACGCTGGAGAACCCGCCGAACGCGAAGCCCCCGAGGTACACCGTGGAGGTGACGATCAAGAAGATCGTGATGACGAGGATTCGAAGCGCGGTGAGCCACGTGAGGCGCACCGCGAGCGAGCTCTCGATACCGGCGCGGACGCCGAGCTCCATGCGAGCCTGTTACTCGCCCTTGATCTTGCCGGCGAGGTCGAAGATCGGCAGGTACATCGAGACGAGGACCACGCCGACCATCGCGCCGACCATCACCATCAGCGCGGGCTCGAGCAGCGACGTGAGCGAGGCGACCGCGACGTCGACCTCCTCCTCGTAAAAATCAGCGATCTTGTTGAGCATGGTGTCGAGCGCGCCGGTCTGCTCGCCGACCGCGACCATCTGCACGACCATGCCGGGGAACACGTTGATCTCGGTGAGGGGCTCCGCCATGTTCTTGCCCTCGGAGATCCTCGCCCGCGCGTAGAGCAGGCCCTCCTCGATCACCACGTTGCCCGCGGTCTTCGCGACGATCTCGAGCGCGTCGAGGATGGAGACGCCCGAGCCGAGGAGCGTGCCGAGCGTGCGCGTGAAGCGCGCGACCGCGATCTTCTGGAGCACGGGCCCGAGGATCGGCAGCTTCAGGATGAAGCGGTGGACGATCTTCTTGCCCTTCGGCGATCGGTAAAAATAGAACCCGCCCACGCCGAGGCCGCCGCTCACGAGCACGATCAAGGGCAGGTACGAGACGAAGCTCTTCGAGATCGCGATGACCAACTTGGTCAGCGCGGGCAGCGCGTCCTTGGCGCCGAACTCCGCGAACATGCCTTCGAACGCGGGGATCACGAAGGTCATGAGCACGACCATCACGATGATCATGATGATGATGACCGCCGTGGGGTACGCGAGCGCGCCGCGCACCTGCCGCGCGAGCTTGACGCGCTTCTCGATGTAGACCGCGAGGCGGTTCAAGATCGTGTCGAGGATGCCGCCGACCTCGCCCGCTTGGACCAAGTTGACGAAGAGATCATCGAAGATCTTCGGGTGCCGGCGGAGCGCGTCGCTGAACGTGGCGCCTTGCTCCACGGTCGATTTGATGTCGCGGAGCGCGGCTTGAAAGATCTTGTTCGGCTCTTGGTTCGAGAGGATCTCGAGGCATTGCACGAGCGGCAGGCCCGCGTCGATCATCGTCGCGAACTGGCGGACGAACTTGACCAGATCCTTGGACTCGACGCCGCTGCCGATGGTGAAGCTGAAGTTGAACGCGCGCTTCTTCGTGACCTTGGTCGGGTTGAGCTGCTGCGAGCGCAGGCGGTTCTGCACCGCGAGCTCGTTCTCGGCCTCCATCGTGCCCTTGCGGATCTCGCCGCGCGGGCTGCGCGCTTCGTACACGAACTCGGCCATGGCTCTCTCCGCGTTCAGGATACGGGCGCGCTACGCTTCGGGTCAAAAGAGAGGACGCCGAGGATCCTCGACCTCGACCTCGGCGACCCCGCGCGCTACGCTCGCCGCCGGAGCTTACGCGCATGAGCCAAAAAAAGCTGGATGACGAGCTCGCCGCCGTGATCGGCGACGACGACGCGCCCGGAGTCTCGAAGCCCGCGGCCGCAAAGCCGATCGCCAAGCCCAAGCCCAAGGCCAATACGAGCTTGCTCATCGTGCTCGTCGTGATGGTGGGCGCGGTGGTGTCGCTCTTCTTGGTCGGCTTCAAAGACGCCGCGGTGTACGCGGTGTCGGTCGACAAGCTCGTGGGCGAAAAACAGCAGCTCACGGGCCGCAAAGTACGCGTCGAGGGCGAGCTCGTGCCGGGCACGTTGGTCAAGCGCGATCAACCGTGCGAGTACCGCTTCACCATTCACGGCGCGGACAACAAGCTCGCTGTTCGTTACCCTCAGTGCGTGATCCCGGACACGTTCCGCGACATGCCGGGCGGCGGGGTGCAGGTCACGGTCGAAGGGATGCTGTCGTCCGCGGGCGACTTCGAGGCTTCGCTCGTGATGGCCAAGTGTGCCTCCAAGTACGATCCCAAGACGCACTCGATGAAAGAGCAAGCTTTGCCCGTCAATTGAGGCCAAGCCTCATCATGACGTGATTGGCTGTGTCGGAGATGGATGACGAGCTCGTGCGGACCGCACGAGCTCGTCGCACATGGCTTGTCTACTCGGCGAAGGACACGGCTTGGAGGCCGTATTCGCCCATCGAGCAGAGCGCGCGATCACCTGCGATGGTGACGCTGTACAAGTAACCGTTGAGCTCCGCCAGCCGCTCGTGGTGGAGCGCCCCCATGTCAGTCGCGTCCAAGACCGCGAGCGAAGGCGGGGAGTAGCCGCCGAGCAGGAGCTTCTTGCCAGCCACCGCCACGGGATAGCCGCTGTCGCCCGCTTCGAGCGCCAGCGTCGCCGCTTGGAGCTCCACCCCCGCGAGCACGCCGATCGCCAGCGCGTCACGCGAGCCTTCGCCGCCGCTGTATCCGACGTCCTCGTAGTAATACCCGTAATAACCGCCGCTGACGGCGAACACCCGATTGTCGCCGGCCATCACGGTGTCGAAATAATCCGACTCGACCGTGTATGCATCGAAGACCATCGGGACGTCGGCGACCACGTTGACGAGCTTGAAGACGCGGCTCACGCCGCCGCAGATGCCGATCAACCCGTCCTGCGTCACGGACTGGAAGCTCGCGCCCCAGCCGAACCTACGATAACACTCGATGATCGAGAGGTCCGCGGAGGTCGTCCGCGCGTAGTCGATGGTGACCACGGAGCCTCCGCCGCCGAGCACGGCCGCGACCGATCCAGGCACGTTGAGCGAGGGGAGCACGACGGGCGACGAGGGGTTCGCGATGTTGATCCGATCATAGAAGAAGCGCAGTTGATTGTCGCCCTCCGCCACCCAGTGCGAGAGCGCGACCATGCTCCCGTTCACGAGGAGCGGCGAGTGCCCGAGGGCGCGCGGGAGCTCCACGGTGGAGGCGAGCGAGGGGGCGTCGGGGTTCGACAGATCGAGGAGGATGAGCGAGGCGTCCTGCTCGGAGCCCGAATCCCAGCCCGTTCGTTGGATGGCGCGGGTGACGAGCGTCGAGCCCACTTGAACCATCCAATCACCCGACGTGACGATACCGTCGTACCAAGAATACGAATCTGCGGATGGCACCTTGATCTTGCCGCGGAGCGCGGGGTGCGCCGGATCCGAGACGTCGATCAGCGCGACGTCCAGGTTCGTAGTGTACACACCATTGGGGCTATTGTAGTCATAGACGGTGCGGGCGAGCGTCACCACGTTGCCGTTCGCGAACACCCGCGCTCCGTAATAGCCCCATCCCCAACACCATTGATTGGGATCGTCGTTGAGTGTCGCGAGGTCGAGCGACCCTACCGGGTCGGCGCGCTCGGGATCCGAGGCGGGGACGACGTCGAGGCGCGCGGCGCCCGTCCACCAATCCGAGCTGAGCCGCACCAGCGAGGCGCCGGCCTGGACGGCCTGCGTCGAGGTGAACGCGAGCGTGATCGAAGAGGTCTTTTGAGGCGCGTCGCGGTTCGTCACGTCATACGTCCTCACCTCGGAGTCCGAGACGGTGAGGAGCCTGTCGTGCGCCACGAGCGCCCGCCGCGCCTCGCCCCGCGCCTCGGCCACGCCGCGCTTCGTGAGCGTGTCTTGGGTGAAATCGACGATCTGGATACCGCTCTTGTACGCGCCGCACCCGTACTCGTCCCCCACATAGGACCAGCCGGCATAAGGCACGAAGATGGCGCCCATCGTGTCGTCGATCTTGAAGGCTTTGTGGATGCGGTCTTGATCCTCGCCGAGGCTCGCCCAATCGCCGCCGAAGTTGACGCGGGAGAGCATGGTCGGATTCTGCATGTCCGACACGTCGAAGAGCGAGACGTGGAGCGACCCATTCGTGTTGGCGTTGTCGAAGCCCAACGCGATCACGCGATCGCCGCGCGGCTCCATGTGATAGACGAAGCCCGGCATTTCGAGCGCGCCCTTTTGGACGGGGTTCGCGGGGTCCGACAGATCGATGGTGAAGAGAGGATCCGTCTGCTCGGCGGTGATGGCATAAACCCTGTCGCCGTCGAAGCGCACCGAGCGGAGCGTCTCGGGCTTGGGCAGGGTCAAGTCCAGGTAGCCGAGAGGGGCGATGTCCGTGGCGGAGGTGACGGTGAAGGTCTGGACCGCGGGGACAGAGCCGCTCCACCAGATGCCGGGTTGGCTCACGACGCGAAGGACGCCGTCTCTCTCGTCCATCTGCCAGCGGCTCTCGATTTGCCCCTTGACCGCGACGGTGGCGCCCTGCGCGAGATGCCCAGAAGGATCGGAGATGTCGATGACTTGAATCGTCGAGTGGCCCTCGTCGGCTTGGCCGTCCCACTCCACGCCCGCGACGTACATTCGATCTTGGTTGACCGTGACGCTCTTCTTCCACCAGCCGTAATAGATGGGGTCGGGGACGGTGTACGTGATCTGCTCGATCGCGTGGAACGACCCGGGATCGCCGACCGCGATGGAGGTGACGCGGGTGTTCGGCAAGACGTCGCAGTCCCAGCAATACCCATCTTCGTAGGTGACCGCATAAAGCACGTCACCGACGATGCGCGAGTCGGCGATCTCGCCTGGCATGGTGAAGGAGCCGACCGACGTGATGGAGGCGGGGTTCGTGACGTCGAGCGCCTCGACGCGGCTCGACGTGACCCACTTCCACTCGCCCTGTTCGACGACGGAGTGCCCCCACGACGAGAACATCGCGTAGACGCGGTTGTCGCGCAAATACATCTCGAACGGGATGCCGTCCGCGCGGTAGCGCCCAAGCAGCTTGAGGTTGTCCGGCGTTTGGACGTCGATGACCGCGAGCCCGCTGAAGCGCGAGAGCGCGTAGAGGCGATCATCCTTGATCTGGATGATGTCCGCCTCGGCGATGGCGCGCTCGGCGTCGCCGCGATCGTCGCCCGTGGACGGGTCACCGCTGCTCGACGAGCCCGAAGAGCCGGTGCCCTCCGCGTCGTTGAAGCCGTTGCCCGGACCCGCCGGGTTGTCGGATACGAATGATCCGTCACCTCGGGTGGTGCACCCGAAGAGCGCGCTCGACAGCGCGCCGACCGAGACGACGGCGGCGAGCGCGACTTTGTAGAAGGAGAGGGGAGAGCCCATGACGATATCCTCCCCCGCGCGTGTGAGCGATGATTTTGCGCGCCCTTCACGAACGGGACAATCCATGCCCACTAGGCTTCACAAGTTTTGGGCCAAAGCTCGGATCCCACGGTACGCGCAGGATCTCCACGCACCGAATGTGTCACTCTGCGTCGCGCCATGGCCCCGCGATCGCGTTTGTTGGCGGCCCGCTTGACGTCACGACACGGCCTGTCGCAAACCGTGCGCGCGCCCCGATCACGAGGCGTATCCCCCGCGCCGATAAGCAGCGGGGGTGACGCCGGTCCAGCGCTTGAACGCGCGGTGAAAGGTGCTCACCTCGGAGAACCCGAGGAGAAAGGCGACCTCGGCGATGGAGCAGCTCGCGTCGGCCAAATGATGGATCGCGAGCGCCTCGCGCTGCGTCGCGAGCACGTCTTTGAGCGAGGTGCCCTCGTCCTGCAAGCGGCGTTGAAGGCTCCTCGGGCTCATCTTGAGCCGATCGGCGATCGAGGAGAGCGTGGGCTCCCCGCGCGTGAGGTCGCGGGCGAGCGCGGCGCGGACCCGATCGAGGAAGCTCTCGTCTTTGGGGATGGACGCGGCGAGCGAGGAGAGATGGATATCGAGGATGGCGCTCAACGCAGGCTCGGCCGCGGCCTGGGGGTGCGCGAGCAGCGCCGCGTCGAGCGAGAGCTCGTTGTGAGGCGCGTTGAACGTCACGTTGGATCCAAACCACCTCCGGCGCACGTCGAGCTGCTCGGGCGGCGCGTGTCGAAAGCTCGCCGCGCGCGGGAGGAAGGCGGGATCAGCGTTGCGCCGCGCCATGCTCACCACGCCTGCCATCAAGAGCTCGACGGCGTCGCGGGGCGGCTGCGGCTCGTGCGTGTGCCGGACGATCGCCTCGCGCCCGCGGATCTGGACGTCGAGCACGGGCCCGTCCGCCAGCACCGCGAGGTAGCGGCAGAGGCGTTGATACGCGTCTCCCAACGTGGCGCTGCTCCTCATCGCATATCCGAGCGCGCCGAGGTCGTGGGGCGTGAGCCTCTCCGCGAGCTGGAGGCCAAACGCGTCGTCCCCCGTGAGCCGGATAGCCTCGCTCCACAACCGGTGCTCTTGTCGATGAGAGACGCGCCCGTCCGGGTCCGCGAGCGTCTCGACGGCGAGCCCCGCGGCGCGGATCAACGCCTGCGGCTCGACCCCGCGCTCGGCCGCGCCCGCGACGATCACGTGGAGGAGCCGCACCGAGACCGATCCCATGCGGGGATCGATCTCGCAGCGCTCCCGGCAGCTCGTCAAGGCGCAAAGAGCGCGTCGTAGTGGTAGGGGAGGTGCTCTTCGTCGAGCAGCTCGTCGAGGGTGTAGCTCTTGCCGCCGCCGTACCACGCGCCCTCATCGGGCTTGAGCGGTTGGAAGAGGCGATCGTCGCCCTGGAGCGGCGGAGGGTCGGAGTGGGTCTGCGACCACGTCGCCCAATAGCGATCGATCTCGGCGTGCAACATCCAAAACACGGGATCGACGGCGAGCTCGTTGAAGTACGTCACGGTGCCGCGGATGTTGGCGTCGTCGGGGGAGAGGCCGCCGGCCCAAAGGTGCATCCGCAGGTGAGGGATGAAGTTGAACACGCTATAAAGATCGAGGACCGCGTCGACGATCTCCGCGTCGGGCGTGGGCTTTCGGACCTCGACGGCGGCGTCGTAGCCGAGCGAGAAGAGGGCGTTGACGGTCTCGATTTGGGCCTCGGCATCCATGGGCGGCGAGCTGAGCGCGGACGAGAGGGTCTGTACGGCCGGATCGTTCGGCTTCAGCATTTGGAGCTTCATCAGCGCGGCTTGGGCCTTGCCGACGTTGGCGATCACGACCTCGGGGGAGGCGTCGATCGCGTCATAAAAATCGAGGAACGTATTCTTCTTGAGGATGCGTGACACGTAGTCCGGCGCTTGGAGCGTGTCGAACACCAAGTTGCCTTTGGGCCAACGCCCAAAGACGATGGTGTACCGCTCGCCCACGGGTGTGCCATAACCCGCGTGGCCGGGCGGCAAGCCCGGCGGGGCGATCGCGGTGCCGCCTTGAGGCTCGAAGGCGAGCACCCACGCGGGCAAGCTCTGCTCGTGCGCCGCGTCCCAATAAGGGATGAAGAGGAGGTCCGCCTCGCTCGGGTCTTTGCCCTCCTCGACGTCGCGCTTGCGGAGCGCCTCGCGGAGCATCTTCTCGGCTTCGAGGAGGAACGATCGGTGCCATGGAAGGAGCCGATACCCAGCCTCGGTCGGCATCGACATCGCGGTCATCGGCGACGTCGCGAGGACATCGGCGCCGTGGTTGCGGTTGCGCTCATGATCGTAGTGCTCGTCGTTGAAGATGTCGAAGAAGCCCTTCTCGACGGCGTACCCGAACGCGCGCTCGAACCGGTCGATCTCCTCTTCGCTCAGCGCGGAGGCGCTCTTGCGGACGACCGGCGCCGCGGGGGGCGAGCCCCCTCCGCCGCCCGATCCGCCTGTCCCCCCCGTGCCGCCGCCGCCACACCCCAGCTCGACCGTGAGACCGGCGGCGAGCGCGG
>CAYTJL010000030.1:43240-53719 GCA_964437785.1 uncultured Polyangiaceae bacterium | reverse complement strand
GGCCGATGGTCTATCCTCGCCGCCATGTCGAGCGACGCCGATACGTTCGCCTTCGAGGTCTCGGGCCTCTCCTCTGCGCTCCGCGTGGCTCGCTTCATGGGCCGCGAGGCCATCTCCGAGCCGTTTCGCTTCGACCTCACGCTGGTCTCGGAGGACCCCAACGTTAGCTTCGAGGACGTGGTCGGCAAACCCGCGCTCCTCACGATGCGCGGCGAAGAGCCGAGGTACGTTCACGGCATCGTCGCCCGCTTCGAAGAGCGCGACGGCGGCAAAAAGAGCACCACGTACCACGCCGTGCTCGTGCCCAAGATCCACCTCCTCCTCATGCGCCACGACCTCCGCACCTTCGGCTCGGGCGTGCGCGTGTTCACGAGCCAAACCGCGCCCGACGTCGTCGAAGAGGTCCTCAAACAAGCAGGGCTCGCGAGCGGCACGGACTACCGCCTCTCGCTCCAAAGCACCTACCGCAAACGCGAATATTGCGTGCAATACCGCGAGCGCGACCTCGACTTCGTGAGCCGCTTGCTCGAAGACGAAGGCATTCACTACTTCTTCGAGCACCACGAGGACAAACACGTGATGGTCATCGCCGACAGCCCGAGCGCGGCGACTCCCATCGTCGCGCCCGCGTCCGTCGTGTTCCGCGCGCCCTCCGGCGCCCTCCAGCGCGGCGAGAACGTGAGCCGCTTTTATTACGGCCAAGAGATCACGAGCGGCAAAACCACCCTCCGCGACTACGACTTCAAGAAACCGAGCCTCGACCTGCAAAGAGACGCGACCGGGAGCGACAACACCAACTTGGAGGTGTACGACCACCCCGGCGTCTATGAGCTGCCGAGCGACGGCGCCGCGCTCGCCAAGGTCCGCCTCGAAGCCCTCACCGTGCCTCAAAAGACAGCGCACGGCGAGAGCGGTTGTCCGCGCCTCGCCGCAGGACACACGTTCTCGCTCGCCGAGCACCCGCGCGACAGCCTCAACCGCGAATACCTCCTCACCGCCGTCGAGCACGAGGGCATCGAGCCCTTGATGGCCGAGGCCGGCGGCGAAGGCACCGTCCGCTATCAATCACGCTTCCACGTGATCCCGAGCGACGTGCCGTATCGGCCCGCGCGCGTCACGCCCAAACCCACGGTCCGAGGCGTCGAGAGCGCCGTCGTGGTCGGGCCCCCCGGCGAAGAGATTCACGTCGACGAATTCGGCCGCGTCAAGGTGCAGTTTCAATGGGACAGGCTCGGTCAAAAAGACGACAAGAGCTCATGTTGGATCCGCGTCAGCCAACCTTGGGCGGGCGAAGGGTGGGGAGCGATGTTCATCCCCCGCATCGGCCACGAGGTCCTCGTCGACTTTTTAGAGGGTGACCCCGACAGGCCCGTCATCACCGGCCGCGTGTACCACGGCACCAACGTCGTGCCGTATCCGCTCCCCGCCAACAAGACCAAGAGCACCATCAAGTCGAGCTCGAGCCCGGGCGGCGGCGGCTTCAACGAGCTCCGGTTCGAAGATAAAAAGGGCAGCGAAGAGGTCTATCTCCACGGCCAAAAAGACTGGACCATCGGCGTCGAGAACGACAAAAACCAGACCGTCGGACACGACGAGACGCGCAAGGTCGGCAACGACAGGATGGTCGAGGTCACCCACGATCAAAAGGAGACCGTGGGCAACGACGAGACCTTCGAGGTCAAGCACGATCGCAAGAAGACCGTCGGCAACGACGAGACTTATACGATCACGAACAACCGCTCGATCGAGGTCGGCAACGACCACACCGAGGCGATCGGCGGGACCATGACGCTCACGGTGAGCAAAGACAAAATCGAGGACGTCACCGGCAAGAGCGCCGAGAGCGTGGGCGGCGACAAAGCCATCACCGTGAGCGGCGCCATGACCCACGACGTCACGTCGTCACTCACCATCACCGTCGGCGCCGCGTCGAGCGAGGTCGTCGAGACCGACAAGACCATCGAGGGCAAGTCCAAGGTGGTTATCCTGAGCGGCTCCGCCAAGGTCACCATCGAGAAGAACGGCGACGTCACCATCGAAGGCGCGAACGTCACCATCAAGGCGAGCGGCGACGTGAAGGTCGACGCCGCGAGCGCCGAGGTCAAGACCTCGGGCGACACCACGGTGGACGCGAGCGGCAAGGTCACGGTCAAATCGGCGGGCGCCACCGAGATCAACGCGAGCGGCAACGTCAAGCTCAAGGGCGCGCTCGTAGGCATCAACTGAAGATCACGAAACCAGGACAAAACGCGTGCAGATCGAGACGTTTCCGGCCGGTCCCCTCGGGTGCAACTGCTCCATCATCATCGATCCCGCGTCGAAGCAGGCGATCGTCGTCGACCCCGGCGGCGACTTCGACGTCATCCAAAAGAAGCTCACCAAGGCCGAGGCCAAGGTCGTCGCGATCGTCCACACGCACACGCACATCGATCACGTGGGCGCGACCGCGCCGCTCCAAGCGTGGTCGGGCGCGACCGCGAGCATCCACGAGGCCGACCGCTTCCTCTACGAGCTGCTCCCCGTGCAGGCCGCGATGATCGGCGTGGCGCTCCCCGAGACGTGCGACCTCGACGGCGACCTGATCGACGACGGCGAGGTCAAAGCCGGCGCGATCAGCATGCGGGTGATCCACACGCCGGGGCACACCCCCGGCAGCGTGACCTTCTTGATCGAGGGCAAGACCGGCGGCGTCGCGTTCGCGGGCGACACGCTCTTTCGCAGGAGCATCGGCCGCACCGATCTGTGGGGCGGCGACTCCGCGCTCATCCTCAAATCGCTCAAGAACAAGCTCCTTTCGCTCGACGACGCCACGCGCGTCATCACCGGCCACGGCCCCTCGACCACGATCGGCGAAGAGCGCCGCAGCAACCCGTTCTTGAAGCGCACGTGAACGCCGCGTAGATCCTCGACCCCGCGTGGATCTGCTCTACTTCGCCCTGTTTTGCTCGGTGCTCATCTTCGTGCACGAGCTCGGCCACTTCGTCTGGGCGAAGGTGTTCGGGGTCAAGGTCCTCACCTTCTCGATCGGCTTCGGCCCCAAGATCATCCGCATCCGCGGCCGCGAGACCGAATATTGCGTGGGCATCCTCCCGCTCGGCGGCTTCGTGAAGATGCTCGAAGAGAACCGGCAAGAGCCCGTTCTCCCCGAGGACAAGAAGCGCACGTTCGAAGCGCAGGCGCTCTACAAGCGCGCCATCATCGTGCTCGCCGGCCCGGCGATGAACGTGATCTTCCCGGTGCTGCTCTACTTCGCGGTCTTCGTCGGGCAGACGCGCTTCTTGCCGCCGACCGTGGGCGTGGTGCTCCCGGGCCACCCGGCCGAAGGCAAGCTCCGCCCCGGCGATCGCATCGTCGAGATCGACAACCGTCGCATCACGACCTTCGCCGACCTGCACGACACGATCGCGCGGAGCCCCAACCAAGAGCTCAAGCTCAAGGTGTTCCGCGACGCGCAGTACACCGAGGTCACGATCATCCCCGAGGAGAAGATCGTCAAGAAGCCCCTCGACCTCGAAGATCGCGTCGGCGAGATCGGCATCAAGCCCAACCGGCCCGCCGCGGTCGTGGGCATCGCGCGGCCTGAATCGCCCGCGTATCGCGCGGGTTTGCGCACGTTCGATCTGGTGACCGAGGTGCGCGGAAAGCCGATCAAGTCGTTCGCCGATTTGGAGATCGCGCTGCGCGACAACCACGGCGAGACCGTGCCCGTCACGTACCTGCGGCCCGTCCCGGTGCGCGGCGGGCTCGGCGGGCTCGCGGACTTCGCGGTGTACGAGTCGGGCGTGGCCGCGCTCACGCCCGAGGCGACGCAGGGCGATCTGCTCGCGAGGACAGGGCTCGAGCCCGCGGACCTCTACGTGTTCGACGTGCCCGAAGGATCGGCCGAGTGGAGCGCCGACATCCGGCCCGGCGATCGCATCATCGAGGTGGACGGCGTCGAGGTCACCGCGTGGTCCACGCTCGTCGAGCGGTTCATGGCCGCGCCCGGCAAGCCGCACGTGATCACGCGGCAGCGCGCGGGCCAACGGAGGAGCGGCACCGTGCAGCTCCGCCGCGAAGAGCTCATCGACGAGTACGGATCGCAGAGCCACCGCATCGTGATGCGGATGGTCAACTGGACGCCGGCCGTGCCCGAGCCCTACGTCGACAGCCCGCCGAGGCTCCTCTACGCGCTCCGCAACGCGACCGCCGAGACCTTCGACGCGATCCGCTTCATCGTGATCGGCGCGATCCGCATCGCGCAGGGCAAGGTGAGCCTCTCGACCATCGGCGGGCCCATCTCGGTCTATGACGTGGTGAGCGAAGAGGGCAAACGAGGCGTCAGCTACTTCGTCTGGGTGATGGCCGTCGTGTCGATCAACCTCGGGCTCGTGAACCTGCTCCCCATCCCGGTGCTCGACGGCGGCCACTTGGTCTTCTTGTTCTTCGAGGCGGTGCTGCGCCGGCCGCTGCCGCTCCGCGTGCGCGAGATCGCGAGCCTCGCGGGCTTCGTGCTGCTCGTCGCGGTGATGGGCTTCGCGTTCAAGAACGACATCGAGCGGCGATGGGACGTGATCGAGGCGCAGGTCAAGGAGCTCTGGGGGTGACGCTCTCGCCCGCCCGCTCCGCTGCGTCGCGCGCGCTCGCGCGGGTCTTTCGCGACGGCGCGTTCGCGTCGGCGGCGCTCGACGCCGAGCTCGCGCGCGTGTCCGACGCGCGCGATCACGCGCTCGCGACCGAGCTCGTCTACGGCGTGCTGCGCACGGAGGGATTTTTGGTCGACGCGATCCGCGCGTGCTCGAAGAACGATCGCGCGCTCGCCGATCCGGTGATCCGCGCGCACCTCACGATGGGCGCCTACGCGATCGCGTTCTTGGATCGCGTGCCCGTGTTCGCGGCCGTGTCCGAGGCCGTTTCGGGCGTGCGCGCCTCCGGGGAGGAGCGCGCCGCGGGCTACGCGAACGCGGTGCTGCGCAAGCTCGCGACGTCGATCGAAGAGAAGGGCAGGCCCTCCCTCGCGAGCGCGATCGCCGCCTCCGCGCCCGGCTGGCTGCGCGGCGCGCTCCGCAAATCGCTCGGCCGGAGCGCGGTCGACGCGTACCTCACCGCCGGGCCCGTGCCTCCGCCGATCGGCCTTTGCCTCGCAGAGACGATCGATCGCGCGGCCGAAATCGAGGCGCTCCGCGCGCAGAGGCCCGGCTCCACATTCGAAGAGGGGAGGGTGTCGCCGAGGGCGATCCTGGTCCGCGGCGCGGGCGACGTGCGCACGCTCGACGGCCTCGGCGCGCGCTTCATCGTGCAAGAAGAGGGCGCGCAGATCGTGGCGCTCGCGGCGGGCGTGAGGCCCGGCGATCGGGTGCTCGACGCGTGCGCCGGACACGGCAACAAGACGTGGCTCTTCGCGGAGCAAGGCGGCGTGGTCGACGCGGCCGACGTCCACGCGGACAAGCTCAAAGAGCTCCGCGGCGGGCCCGCGGGCGCGCGCGTCAACGCGACCTTCACCGTGGATTGGACCGCAGGGACAGGGGATGTCCGAGAGGGCTTTTACGATCGGGTGATCGTGGACGCGCCGTGCTCGGGCGTGGGCACGCTCCGCAGGAGGCCCGAGATCGCGCGCTCCAAGGCGGCTGAGGACGTGACCCGTTTGGCGGCGATCCAAGCGGCGATCGTGCGGCGCGCGGCGACCTGCGCGAAGCTCGGCGGCGTGGTGCTCTATGCGGTGTGCAGCGTCCTCCGCGAAGAGGCCGAGTCCGTGGTGGAGGCCGTCATGGCATCTCCCTTCGAAGGTGGTTTGAAGCTCGTCCCGAGCCCGTTCGACACAGAGCCCATGAAGGGCCTCTCGAGCGGCGGATCCATGCTGCGGCTCTTGCCGCACGTGCACGGGACCGATGGTTATTTCGTGGCGAGCCTGCGCGTCGAGCGGGCTATTTGAGCGAGCTCCTTCGCTTCTCCAGATAAGCCTCTTCGATCTCGCCCTCGGCAGCGCTCTCCAACGCGCGCCTCAGCTCCTCGTCCGCGCACGCTTGCGCCGCGATGCGCACGCGCCGGTGGGCCTCGCCTTTGTCGCGCCCCGCGAGCGCGACGGTCGCCGCGATCCGCCGCTCGGGAGGCGCGCCCGCGTCCTCGATGACCGCGCAGAGGTCGTTGAGCGAGAGCTCGCGATTGCGATAATCGGCGCTCTCTTTGGCGAGGTTTTGGAGATCGAGCTTCCAGCGCGTGACCGGGCGGTCGTTGCGATCGAGCTTGTCGAGCGCGACGCGCGCGAGGACGCTCCCGCCGCCCGCGGCCTTGGCCTGCGCGATGCGATCCATCAGCGCCTTTCGCCTGGCCTCCGCGGGCGTGGGCACGGCCCCGGGGGCGGTCACGCCGAACGAGAGCGGTCGATCGGTCCGCTCCTGCGTGGGCAGCACGATCGAGCGGCCGTCGGTGCAGACGAGCCGCACGCCGCGCGTGTCCGGGAGCACCTCGCGCACGCTGCCGTACGGGATGAACTGCTTGCGGAGGCTCTTTTGATAGGCGATCCCGTCGGTGCCGATCAGCGCCTCGCGCCGGCGGAGCAAGCCGAAGACCGCGTACGTGATCGCGGAGAGCGCCGCCGTGAGGCCGACCACGATCGAGAACGCGCCGAAGCTCCCCCACGAGAACTGGTGCGTGAGCTCCTTGGCCCCCACGGTCGCGACGAGCGACGTGAAGAAGGTCGCCGGGCACAACAAGAGGAGCGCGATCAACCCGAACGCGGGTCCGCCCGGGATCTGCGACGCCGCGCTCGTGAGCGGCACGCGCAGCACGCGCTCGGCCGCGGTGACCGACGCCGCGCGGAGCAGCGCCTCCGCCTCTTCGGCGCTCCGCACGGTGATGACCCACGTCACGCCGCTCGCCGTCGCGAGGTGCACGCGATCGGGCTCCTCGAAGTGCCCCTGCGTGATCGACGCGATCGGGATCTGCGCGATGATCTCGGATCCTTGCCCGATCGTGATGGCCGTCCCCTCGACGGTCACCGTGCACGGCGCCATGCGCGGAGGCGCGCGCGACCCCGCGCGGAGGAGCGCGATGATCGAGGCCGCGCCCGAGAGCTGCGCGATGACCGAGATCAAGCACGGCGAGGCCGTGTGGAGCGCGATCGACGCGATCCCGAGCAGCGTGAAGACGGCGATCGAGGCGCCGAGCCCCCGGAGCCCAAGGCGGCGAAGGCGCTCGGATTTGATCGTGCCGACGGTCGTTTCGATGTGGAGCCGCGCGGGTCCCTCGTCCACCGCGCGCAGCGTATCACCCGTCCGCGCTCATGAGGGTTGACGAGCGCGCGCGTTGTCGCGAACGATTCCGGCGTGACCGCCTCTATCGCCGATGCCGTGATCGTGGGCGTAGGCGCGCGAACGCCGACCGGCCTCACGGCGCTCCAGGCCACGATGAGCGCGCGCGCCGACAAAACCGCCGTGCGCGAGAGCCACATGGTCGACAAGGCCGGCGAGCCGATCGCGACCTCGCGCCTCGCGTCGATCGCGGACAACGTCTTCGGCATCGATCGCCTCCTCGCGCTCGCCGCGCCCGCGCTCGCGCAGGCCTTGTTTCCATGGCTCGAAGCGCAGGAGCGAAGATCGCAGATCCCGCCCAAGATCCCCGCGTTCATCGCGCTCCCGAGCGCGTCGCGGCCGGGCTTCGATCCGCGCGTCGAGGCGCACCTCGTGAGCGCGCTCGCGCAGCGCGCGCGCGCGCCGATCGACGCGCGCCGATCGCAGCTCGTGCTCGGGTGCCGGGGCGGCGGCGCGATCGCGTTCGAGAGGGCGATCGCCGAGCTCGCCAAGGGAGACTGCGACGCGGTCGTGGTCGGCGGCGCCGACACGTACTTCGATCCCGACGTGCTGGAGCACCTCGATCGCGAGCTGCGCCTGCACGGCCCCGCCACCGAAAATGGCTTCATCCCCGGCGAAGGCGCGGGCTTCGTGGTGCTCGCGCCGCGGCGTAAGGCGCAGTCGATCCACCGCTTCGCGCAGATCCTCTCCGCCGCGAGCGCGAACGAGCCGCACCCGTACGGCGCAGACGAGCCCTCGATCGGCGCGGGCGCGACGCTCGCGGTGCGCCGCGCGATCGAGCGCGCGGGCGGCGGCGAGCGCTTCATCGGCTGGGCGCTCTCCGACGTCGCCAACGAGCGGCACCGCGTCGACGAGTGGTCGTACCTCTCGGCCCGAAACCACCGCGCGTTCACCCCAGATCTCGTGCACGATCAGCCGCTGCTCTCGACGGGCGATCTCGGCGCGGCGAGCGCGGCGGTGCTCGTCGTGATGGCCTCGGTGAGCTTTCAAGCAGGCTGCGCCAAGGGCTCCACCGCGCTCGTCGTGACGTCGTCCGACGGGCCGGAGCGCGGCGCGCTCATCGTCGCGACGGAGGTCGCATGAACGTCGATCACTCGGGAGATCCTCCCGGCCCGGGCCACGTCGCCGCGCTCTTCGCGCGCAGCGAGGCCGAGGAGGTGCTCTTCGCGCTCAACGCACTCGACGACGCGCTCGATCGCGAGGCGATCAAGAACGCGCTGCTCCGCGTGATCCAGTGCGCGTACGCCGTGCTCGACAGCGCGGTGATCGCGGCCGTGCACTTCGACGGGCTCACGCAGGCCGCCGCCGCGGCCACGGAGGCGCGCGAGCTCCTCGGGCGCGGCAAGGGCCCGATCGTCGACAAGGCCGCGGCCTCGCTCGCGCGCATCGCCGAGGCGTCGCGGGGCGCCGCCGACAAAGTCGCCGAGGTGCAGCTCGCGCGCAGGCTCGAGCTCGTGGGGGGGAGCCTCGACGAGCCGCTGCCCGCCGCGCGGCCCTTCCGCGCGAGCGTGGGCCTCCCCTCGCTCCACGCGATCATGCGGCGGCCCATCTTGCCGTTCGTCGCGCTCGCGCCCAAAGACCCGAAGCCCGAGCGCCCCAAGGCGGCGCCCGCGCCCGCGCGGCCCACGTCGATGGCGGAGCTCGCGGCGTTCGCCAAGGCCGCGGCGTCGGGCGAGCTCGAAGAGCAGTTGGCCGAGGACGATGACGATCGCGGGAAGGAGGAGCCCGAGCCTCCGTCGTACGCGTACGAGCCCGCGGTCGAAGAGGCCGAGGTGCTGCGTCGCCTCGCGCGCGACTGCCTCGAAGACATCGCGATCCACGCCTCGCTCCGCAAGCCCAACGCGATCGAAGGGTGGACCGATCAAGAGCCCTTCGAACAGCGCTTGCTCGACAACATCGACGCGTTCATCGCGCTCGGCGCGCCGGTGCTCCCGATGGTCTCGCTCTACGCCGCCGAGGCGCCTGCGCCCGATCCCGAGCGCGCGTTCGCGGTCGCGCTGACGCTCGGATCCATCGAGGGCGCGGACGCGACGGGCGCGGTGATCATGGCGCTCAAGCAGAGCGCGCCCGAGACGTTCCCCGGCTTCATCGACGGGCTCTGGCTCGCGCCGAGCCCCTCGATCGACGTCGCGCTCACCGACCTCGCGACGCACAAGCGGGAGGACCTCGTGGCCCTCGCGCTCGACGTGCTCCACCGTCGCGGCGCCGCGAGCGAGGCCGCGATCGAGCCGCTCCTCGATCGCAAAGAGCCCGCGATCGCCGCGCGGGTCGCGCGCGCGCTCGCGACGTCGTTCGCGCGCGAGGACGCGATCCTCGCGCTCGAAGAGAGGGCGGAGGCGGCCTCCGACGAGGTCTTCTTCGCCGCGATCCTCGCGCTGCTCCGGCGCCGGTACGGCCGCGCGCTCGACCTGCTCCGCGCGGTCGTGGCCTCGAAGGACGCGCCGCCCGCGCGCGTGAGGGGCGCGCTCGAGCTGCTCTGCCTCGCGGGGCGCGCGTCGGACCTCGACGCGCTGATCGCGGGGGCGAACGCGGCTCCTTCCGCCGCGTTGATCCGCAAGATCGGGCGCTTCGGCCACGCGGGCGCGCTCCGATCGCTCACGAGCATCCTGTACCACGACGACAAGGACATCGTGGCCGCCGCGGCCGAGGCGCTCGAACGGATCACGGGCGCGGGGCTGCGCGAGACGATCGAGGAGCCGTGGGACATCGAGCTGCCGCCCGAGGCGAGGGACGTCCCCGGCGCGCTGCCGATCCCGACGCGCAAGGTCGATCGGGTGATCGCCGACCCGGCCGCGTGGACCTCGTGGCTCGATCGCCGCGAGCGCGATTTCGACCTCAAAATCAAGCACCGCAGCGGCCTCCCGTTCGCGCCGATCATGATCGTCGACGAGCTCGAGGCGAAGGTCACGCCGCCGGATCGGCGCGAAGAAGCGGCGCTCGAGCTCGCGATCGTCACCGGCCTCCCGACGCGCTTTTCACCGAACGATTGGGTCGTTCGCCAGCGCCGTGACCTCGCGGAGCTGCGCGCGGCGGTCACGTCGCTCGCGGCGCCGGCCGGCGTGTGGTCGTTTGGCCTCGCGTCGTCGAGCGCGTCGTCCGCGGCGCCGATGCGGCGCGCGGGCGCAGCGCCTCCGCCGATCGCAGCGCCTCCGCCGATCGCAGCGCCTCCGCCGATGGCAGCGCCGATCGC
>CAYTJL010000030.1:0-43140 GCA_964437785.1 uncultured Polyangiaceae bacterium | reverse complement strand
TCGCGCTGCCGCCGCCGGCGGTCCAGCAACTCTCTCCTTCGCTCGCGATGACCGCGCTTCCCCCCGAGGCGCCGCCCGAGACCGCGCCGCTCCCCTTCACGCCCGCGCCGAAGATCGAAGAAGCGGGCCGGACCATGGCCTTCAAGCTCCCCGACGGGATGAGCCTCCGGGCGCTTCCTTTTGCGCCGAGCGCGGGTGCCGCGCCTCCGGCGGCGCCGTCGCCTGAGCAAAGCACGTTCGGGGAGTCGACCGGGCCGGCGGCGCAATCCCCTCTTCGGCCGGCGCTGCCCTTTCAGCCCGCCGCGCCTGCGCCGCCCGCCGCGCGCCCGCCCACGGCGTCCCCGCCCGCCACGCCGCCCTCGCGTCCATCGCAGATCCCCGAGCTCACGATCGCGCAATATGCCCTCCTCTGGGCGGAGCTCAACGCGGATCCGGCGCACACGGCGCAAATCGCGGGACGCTACGGTATCTATGACGCTCGGACGTTGAACGCCGTGCACATGTTGTGGCGCGATCGCATGGCCCGTGATCCCGCGCTGTACGCGCGCTTTCAGAGCCTCGCCGCGAAGCGGGGTGGGGACCGTCGATGAGCGATTGCGCTCTCACCTCGTTGGGCGATACGCTCAATCTCTCCCGAACGGGCCGGACCTATGGATAACCTCACCAAACCTTGGGATCGCGACCGCCCCTTCCAGCGCTATAACTCCCCCTCGTTCGGCCCCAAAGCACCGCTGAGCGGCGACGGGCACACCCGCGGGACACGGCGCCCGGAGGACTTTCTCGTGCGCTCGCTGCTCGACGGGATCGCCCGCAACGAGCTGCTCCGCCTCACGCCCTCGTGGACCACCACGATGGATGACGCGGAACATGAGGTGTACGGCAAGCAAACGCGCTCCTTCCAGACCTGGACCGACGCGCCGCCGTATCAATGGCACCGCTGGTACGACTGGAACTTCCACTTGGAGCCCGAGCTGCCGTTCGCGTGGCTCCGGGGCGCCGGCAACGAGCCCGCCCCGAAACATGCCAAAGAGGACGAGCACAGCGGCGTCCCCATCATCGGGCCCATCATCGACAAGATCAAAGGCAAGACCTTTGGTCCACGCGACAACGTGGTGCCCGGCAACAACATGGAGTGTGAGTGGGACACGGGCGCGATGGGGCCGGCGCCGGGCGGCATGTTCCAGAACAACTGGGTTTGGCCCATGACCCACGAGTGGGTCTGGATCTGCGGCAGATCCATCTACGACGGCGGCCACGAGACCCACGCCGGGCTCTGCCGCTCCGAGCTTCACCCGTGCAAGGCGGTCGCCGCCGCGCGCTGGGAGGCGTTCAAGTTCCCCGACACTCCCCGCTACGTGCCGGCCATCCGATTCATGTTCTTCGCGAGCAAGATCGGCGGTTACGTCGACTTCGACACGCTCGCTCCCAAGGTGGGTGACGCGTACGAGTTCATCGTCGATCTGCCCGAGAAGCCGGAGGGCGAGATCCCGCTCACCGTCGCCGTGGGGCACACCCCCGAGTTCCCGCACAACACCGTGACGCTGCGCAAGCTCGAAGACCCGCTCGTCCACGTCTCCTACGACGAGTTCAACAACGCGTCGGTGCGACCGGGGAACAAGCCCCAACCCAAGGACCCCAAATACAAGCCCGAGGTCGAGCTGATCCCGTTGAGCGACGGCGGCGACCCCAAGAAGCGCCAGGTCAAGGTCAAGATCCCGCTCAAGGCCCTCGCGGACGACTGCCCCGACGTCGACTATTACGGGGTCGTCGTCACGATGGGTTGGCCCGATCTCGACGGCTCGCTCGCGAAGAAGGTCAAGTGTTGCAAGGTCGAGATCAAGAACCTCTTCAAGGGCGTCATCGATCACGACACCTTCGCCGAGGAGTGGCGCTTCAAGGTGGGCGTCAATGGCCGCTGGTTCCAGTGGGAATTCGGCTCGATGCACAACAAGTCCAACCACGCGCTCAACAAGACGATCGAGATTTGGCTCGACGAGCAGGACTCCATCATCGTCTCGTCGCACGGCGCCGAGCTCGATCTCGTCGACGACGTGTACTTCAAGGATAGGGTCGTGGTCATCAACGACGCCGAGATCACGTGGGAGAAGCGCCCCCCTATCAACATCCCTCCTCAAGACATCTTCGACGTGATCGGCACCGTCGGCGACATCGTCACGGGCCGGCTGCCCTCGTATCCCGCGCGCTGGCACGATCACATCGACAAGCGCCCTCCGGCCCAGCCCGACATGTGGGGCGTGGCCTGTTATCCCGAGCAGCGGGCCGTCGTGCGCCGGTTGTTCTCGCTCATGTGGACCACGTTCAACGATCAGAACGAGCCGCTCGGGCTCGTCGATCCGGGGTACGGCTCGGCCACCGAGAACGCCAACAACCCGTTCAAGATCAAGGACAAGACGGGCAAACAGCCGGACATCGTCCTTCGCGGGCTCTCCACGTGGGAGGTCGGCGACACCGCCGAGCTCGTGGTGCGGCCGCCCGAGCCCGATAACCCCGATTGGGTCGACTACAAGCTCACCTACACCATCACCGTCACGCCCCAACAGACGACCTGAGGCTACGTGCTCGCGATCGCCCATCTCTCCCCCCATCCCTCTTCGGGCCGCGACAGCCAACAACCCGACGGCCAACAAGAGGAGGGTAGTTTAGCTGCCTTCGAATTCGGCGCCCTGCTCGATCCTGCGCGGGACGCCGAGGCGCTTCTCCGTTGGGTCGTCGAGGACTACGACGCTCGCCGCGATGAGCAATGGCGCGTGGTGCCGCCCATCGGCGAGCCCATCTTGGCGAAGCTGCTCGTCGAGGCCAAGACCGATGAAGAGCGGTCGCCCTTGATCCGCGCGCTCGGGTTCTATGCCATGCCCGACGTGGGCCCCACGCTCGTCGGACCGTACGCCGGCGCGGACAAGCCTCGTGAGCTGCGTTTGGCGGCGATCCGCGCGCTCGGATCGATGGCCTTCCACGACAGCGCGGCGGCGCTCTGGCCCGCGCTCGACGACGCGAACGAGGACGTCGCGGCCGAGGCGATCACCGCGCTCGGCAAGATGGGTGTGAGCGATGTGCTGCCCCATTTGGAGCGCGCGGGCCAAAGGAGCCCGCGGCTCTCGGCGGTCGCGGTCGCGGCGCGGCGTCGCACCGAAGCCGCGTTGTCGCGCGATCGCGAGCGGCTCGTGGACGAGATCATCGCATCGCGTGACTACGAGGATCTCGGCGTGCTCATGCCCTTTGTCTGGCAACACGTGGCCATCGTCATGGTCAACCCCGAGCGCGGCGAGGCGGCGCGCATCCGCGCCGTGCGCCTCTTGGGGCTCACGCGCACGCGCAACGCGGGGTCCGCCGCGGTCACGGTCCTCAACGATCCTTCTCTCCCGCTCCGCGTCGAGGTGGTGAGGGCGCTCGGGAGGATGCGTTATCGCCAAGCGACCCCGACCCTCGTGAGGATGCTCAGCCCCGACGATCAAGGCCGCGCCACGCTTGGGGGGACCTCCCCCCAAACCCCCCAAAGCCTTCCGCCCGACGCGCTCCACGAGGCGTTGATCGTCGCCCTCGGCGAGATCGGCGATCGCCGGAGCTTCGAGCCGCTCTTGCACCGTTATTACGATCGCGGCGGGGCTGTCCGCGGCATCGTCCTCCTCGCGGCGCGCAGGCACGCGCGGGTGATGGCCAAAGAGACGTACGCCTCCTGGGCCGAGGGCAAGATCGATTTGTACGGACGCGCGCTGTATTTCTTCGGCGATGATCTCAGCACCACGTATGGGCTCCGGCGCGACCTCTTGGACGCGGCGCTCAAGCACGAGGCGCCCGAGGTGCGGCGCGAGGCGGCGCTGCTCTATGGCCTCTTCGGCGTCCACGAGGACGCCGACAGCCTCATCGCGACGGCGCAGACCGACAAGGACCCTCTCAACCGCGTGGTCGCGGCGAGGGCCTATGATCGGCTGAAGGCGCTCGATCCCAAAGCGTCATGAGCGCGATCCGCGTCGTCACGTACAACGTCCGTTATTTTGGGCACGCGACGCGCGGCATCGCCTCCACCGGATCGGCCTTTGGCAAGATCGCGGCCTCGCTCGCCGCGCTCGATCCGACGCCGGACGTGGTGTGTTTGCAAGAGGTCGAGACGGCCTCGATCCGCGCGACCTCGCTCAACCGGCGCTGGTACCCGGGTGAGACGCAGCTCGACCGCGTGATGACCGAGCTCACCGCGGCGCTCGTGCTGACTGACAAGCCCGAGCGGTACAACGCGTATTACTTCCCCGCGCACGCATATCGCCTCACCGCGCGCACCAACATCTACACGACCGGGCTCGCGATCTTGGCCAAAGACACGCTCTCCGTGCGCCACGACAACGCGGAGCGCCCGCACGACATCACCCATCGCACGCGCGCCGCGCGCCTCAAGCAGACGCGGATCTGCGCGCACCTCGCGTTCGAAAAGCCGGGCGCGGGCGGGTTCGACGTGTTCAACACGCACCTCTCTTTGCCGAGCTTCATGGCGAGGCGCTTTTGGACCGAGCCCTTCCGTATGGGCTTTGGGCAAAACCAGCTCGCCGAGGCGGCGCAGCTCACCGAGTTCGTCGATCGCGAGCGGCGCAGCCCCAACGTGGTGATCGTGGGCGACTTCAACTCCATCCCCGGCTCGCCCGTGGATCGTTATCTGCGCGAGGAGAAGGGCTACGTGGACGCGCTCTCCACGGTCAACGCGTGGAGCGAGCACGAGGCGCGCACCTTCGCCACCGCGGGGTTCTTGAACTTGAGGATGCACCTCGACCACGTTTATTCGTCGGGGGACGTCGCGTGGATCGATTTCGACGGGACGACGCCCTTCGGCCAAGGAGGTGCCTTTGGCGGGCTCAGCGATCACGTGCCGCTGATCGGGAGATTCCGAATCAGCGCGTGAGCGCTGTTATTGCGGCGGCTGCTCGGGGACCGGATCGGCGGGCTGGTCAGGCGGTTGGACGGGCGGCGCGTCCTGCCCGGGGAGGGGCGGGATCGGGTTCGGCACGACCGGGCGGCGCGCCACGTCCTCGCGCTCCTTCTCCTTCTCCATACGCTCTTTTTCGAGGCGCTCGCGCTCACCGCGCTCGCGCTCGATACGCTCTCTGTCATTGCGCTCACGCTCGACGCGGGCCTTCTCTTTGTCGCCGTCGCCCTTGCCGTCCGCGTCGCCTTTGTCGCCGCCGCCCGCCCTGTCCTTCATCAAGCCCGGCAAGAGGCCGCCGCTCGGCAGCGGGCTCTTGCGCCCTGCGGCGGGCGGCTCGGTGCGCCCGGGCCGCTTGCCGGCGCCGTCGGACTGCGAGGGATCGAAGCGAAGGCGCTTGAGCGGGCCGTGCCCGTGATACCCATAATACCCGTCCGGCCGCTTGGCCCGTTTGAGCTCGGAGGGCGGCATCTCGATGAGCGCCGGCGCGTTGGAATTCGGATCGCCGAACAGCGATTTGGTCGTGCCGTTCTTGCCGCGGAAGGCGTCTGAGAACTTGAATCGAAGGTAGATGTCGAGGATGGAGTCGACCGCCGGATCACGCATGGTGATCTTCCCGTCGCCCACGACGTCGATGTCGGGGCCCGTGGTCGCGAGCTTGGTGATCTTCATGACCCCATCTTTGTCCTTGGCTTCGGCGGAGATTTGGAGATCACCCACCTTGGCCGAGGGCAGCTCGATGCCCATCACCTTGGTCTTGCCGTCGCCGATGACGATGCCCTTAATCGTGAGATCCAAGGAGCCCGTGCCCTTGTTCATCTTGCCTTCGGTCGCGCTCAAGACGAGCTTGCCGTCCGCGGTGCCCTTGAGCGGCAACCCCGCGACCGCCTGCACGAGGGGCTCGATTTGGCCGATGTCCAGCTGCTCAATCGCGAGCTCGACGTCGCCGCCCGAGCCGCCGACGGGCGCGCTGCCGCTCACCTCGCCCCCGAAGATGCTCGCCGAGAAATTCACCCTCACGCGGCCGATGAGCAGCGGCAAGATGCGCACGCGCACCTTCACGTCCTCGATGACGATGTTCGACTCTTTGGGAGCGTCTTTGGGGGCGCTCATGTCGAACGGGCTCTTCGGGCGCGGCGGCCCCTCGTCGGTGGGGAGCGTGAGCTTGACCCCTTTGAGGCGAACGCCGGTGAGCCAATACGACGTGAGCGATTTGATCTCGATGCGTTGGCCAGGCTTGCCGCGCTTCTCGATCTCGGCGACGACGCGATCACGCAGCCTGTCGTACGGGAACGCGAGGTAGGCGAAGGCCAAGAGGCAGAAGAGATAAAACGCCGGGTACGCCAGCCAGCGTGCGATTCGGATCAAACGCGCCTTCACAGGTCGTCTCCATCGGTGGGCGCGGACGGCGCCGCGGCGCCCTCCGGGCTCTTGTCACCCTTGTCGGAGGCCTTCTTCTCATCCGCCTTGCGGTCGAACGCGGAGACGCCGAGCTCGACCTCGTAGGTGTCCGGCTCGCCCGCGCGAGGCTTGATGTTGAGCCGGGTGATCGCCACCGGATACGCCGACTGCTCGATCCGCTCCAGCGTCTTGAGCAGCGGCAGCAGGTTCACCTTGCGGATCTTCACCACGGTGATGCGCTCGTCATAACGCTTGCCGTGCGGCACGACGGGCTTGTCCTGCGACTCGGCCGCGGAGATGCCATTGGCCTTGGCCGCGTCCTCGATGAACCCCGCGAGCGCCGGCGCCTTGCGCGCGTACCGCGCGACCAAGGCGTCGTGTTTGCTCTTCCGCTCGGCGATTTGCGTCCTCGCCGCGTGGACGCTCTCGATGAGCTCGCGCAGCTCTTGGTTCTCGGCGCGGCGCTGCGAGGTGTGGAGGAAGAGCGCGATAGGCCCGCCGAGGACCAGAAACGAGGCCACGATGGCGCCCAAGATGCCGAGCAGCCGGCGCTCGCGCGGCTCGAGCTTTTCAAAGCGTTCTCGGAGCGTCACTTGCCACCGTCCTTCTCGGCTTTGTCACCCTTGCCCGTCGCGGTGGGCTGCGCGCTGCCCTCGGGCTCGGGGGTCTTCTTCTTCTCTTTCTTCTCTTCGCACTTGAGATCGAATTCGATCACGTACTTTTGCTTGCCCTCACCGAACTGAGAGGTCTTGTTGATCTTGGGCTCCTTGAAGCATTTATTCTCTTTGAGGCTCTTCAAGATGGTCTCGGCGTCGGCCACGCTCGGCACCGTGCCTTGGATCACCGCGTGGCCGCGCGTGCTCACGTCGAGCTCGACCACGTCGTGAACGACGTCCTTGGGCACCGCGCGCGACAGCGCGACCATCACGTCGAACGCGTCGATCTTGGGCAAGGGATCATCCTCTTTGCCAGGGCCCGACTCGAGCAGCTCACGCACCTTGGCCGGATCGGTCGACTCCTCGCCAAACACGTCGCGGCTCGCCGCGCCGAGCCGCGCGGTGAGCAGCTCCTTCTCGGCGTCGAGCGATCGGAGCTCGGCCACCGTCGAGAAGCCGAAGCTCACGGCGATGACGGCGGCGAGCCCCGCGAGGAGCGGCACTTTCTCTCTCAAGAAGGGGAAGCTCTGTTGTGCTTCGAGCGCGCCTTTACGAAAGTTGAGCCCTTTGGCGCGGCCCGTGAGCCCGAGCGCCAGCCCGAGCGCCTTGGCATAACGGGGCAGCTCCTCGGCCTGCGCCGCGGTCAGCCCCTCGATACGGGGCCTCGGGAGAGGTGGAATCCGCACGCCGAGCTCGGTCGAGAGGAAGTGCACCGCGCCCTCCGCGCTCGCGCCGATCCCGACGAGGTACATCGCGGAGAGCGGATCTCCGCCCTGCGCGCGGAACGCAGCGAGCGTCTGCCGCAGCTCGCGCGCGAGCACAGGCGCGCTCGCCGGGAGCCCCACGGTCCCGCGCGAGAGCGTGCGCGTGAACACCGGCTCTCCGTCGTGCAGGATCACGATCTCGCTCGCCACGTCGCTCACGTCCAAGATCGCGATAGGGCCGGGGGTCTCGGGCTTTTCGAGCTCAGGCATCACCGACGCGAGGTTGCCGAGCGGGAGCGGGCCGGAGCCCACGCGCGCAGGCTCGATGTTGAGCGCCTCGCGCACGGGCTGGATCCGCCCTTTGACGTCCTCCGCGCGTGCGACGGCCGCGAAGATCGGGACGACGTCCGAGCTCGCGCGCTTCGTGAGCACACGATAGTCGAACACGGCCTCATCCATCTCGAACGGGACCATCGACTCCAGCTCGAACGCGAGGACGTTGTCGAGCTCTTTTTGGGCCGCCGCGGGCAAATCGATCTTGCGATAAAACGAGCGCTCGCCCGTGAGCGCGATGGCGACCACGTCGGGCACGAGCGTGACGATCCCGGGCTGCTGCCGCGCGCCGAGGCTGACAGGGGGCTTGTCCGTGCCGAGCGCCGCCCGGATGGCCGCGGCCTCGGATCCATGGATGGCGATGGACGCCTCGGCGAAGTGCTCGACCGTGATCTTGCGGTACGACGTGCGCACCAACGCCACGCGAACAGAGGTCTTGGTGGCGTCGATCCCGAGCAATTTGGACATACGATACCTCTACTACTCCACGCGCCAATAGACGACGGTGCCCGCCGGGTTCGTGTTGAGCGCCTTCAAGATTTGATCGAGCGTCGCGGACGCGGGATCCAAGGGCTGTTGTTGCTGCTGCTGGCCGCCCGGCGTCCCGATGCCCGCGCTCCCCGGTTGTTGTTGCTGCTTTTGGTTCGCGTCGGCGGCCTGCGCCAACTGGCTTTGACCGCCCGAGTTGGTCGCGGACTGGCCGCAGAAGCCCATGGGCGGCGCGCCGAGCGCGGGCGCCACGCGGAAATCGACGACCGCGTGGATGCGAATGCGCGTCGTGCGTTTGTAGCCGGGCACGATGCCGTCGGCGTAGATGCTGAAGAGCTTGCTCTTGAAGACGAGCGCCTTCGCCACCTCTTTCTCATTCTTGAACGTGACGGGCTTGAGGCCGATCTGCGTGAGGATAGGCCCGATGAAGCCGTTGCCCTTGAGCGCGTCGAAGAAGTCTTTGGAGCTGGAGAAGATGGGCAAGCCGAAGCTCTTCACCATCTGCATCACCATGAGGAAATTGGCGATCTGGAGCGGGTCCGTGCAGAGCTCGGCCTCGTTCGCGTTGCCGCAGATGACGGCGAGGATGGTCTCCGCGTTGGCCGTGGCCACGTTGATCTTGTTGGTGCTCCACACCGTGATGTTGCGCTTGCCAGGATCTTCGGGCTTGGGGTCGAAGAACGCGGCCCACGTGTCGTCGCTCACGCCGCGCACGAGCCGCAGCTCTTGGAAGGAGTCATAAGGCGCGTTCTTGCGCCGATAAGGCAGGCCGATGGTCTGATAGAAGTTGTCCTCGGGCCCGGTGTTGGACGCCTGCGTGCTGAAGGGGTCGCAGGGGTTTTGGATCTCGTTGCCGGAAGGATCGGAGTCGGCCCAATCGATGATCGCGGCGCAGAGCGTCTGCCGGTCGGTGAACTGGTTGTCGGCGTCGCGGCCTTCGAAGAGGGGGTTGTACGAAGGCGGCGAGAACAGGCCGAGGAGCTGCCGGGAGAGCGTGGCGGTGAGCGTGGCCGTGTCGCGCGGGGCGGCGGCGGCGTTGAGGTTGATCTTCGAGTCTTCGTCCACCACCGTGACCTCGAAGCGGCCCGCGGTGCCGAGGCCGAAGTTCTTGGCGCTCGTCGGATCGAGGCCGGCGAAGGCGTTGAACGACGACGCCGCCGCAGGGTCGTTGAAGGGCCCGAGCACCATCTCGGTGAACTTCCACACGGGGATCTGCTGGAGCTTGATGCCGAGGAGCTGAATCGCAGGCCCGATGAGCGCGAGCAGCGTGGGCTCGGTGGAGATCAAGAGCCGCGTGAGGTTCACCGCGCTTCGAGCGTGGTATTCGGCGCGGAGCGCGTCGCGATCGGCGAGCGCGGCGGCGAGCTCGGAGCTGGTCTCTTCTTGGAGCTCGGTCAAGAACACGGTGAGCACCGTAATCGCGCCGAGCACCATCAAGAGCGCGACGCCCCGCTCATCGCGGCGCTTCTTGCGCCTGCGGAGAGGGGGTTGCGCGGCGGGCGCGAGATCGGCTTGGGGTTGGGCGAGCCGCGGAGCGCGCTCTTTGGGCGCGACGCGCTTGTCGTCCGAGCCGCGGAACATGTCTGCGAGGCGGGAGATGAACCTCATTGGGGCCTCGCGATGGCGAAGTTGAGCGGCGTCTGCATCGCCAACGTCACCTTGCTCTGCATCTTGATGAGCGTGTCGCCCGGGCCGCCCTTCAGCATCAAACGGATCTTCACCTCCAAGGGGAGGCGATTGCCCTGTCCGACGGTCTGCGTGCTGTCCCACGTCTCGACCCACGTGCACGAGATGGGGTCGAGGTATTGCAGCTCGAAGGCCGTCGCGTCCTCGGCCAAGATGCTCACCACGCCGCCTTTGGTGGGCTCCAGATCGATCTCGCGCTGCTCGCGGCGGACCAAATCGAATTTGCCGCTGTTGTTCGGGTCACGCGAGAGGAAGTAGCTCAGCTCGTTTTGGTCCGACTCGTGGACACCGGCGTTGAGCCGCTGGTGCGAGAACGAGGTGAAGTCCACGCGATCCGAAGATCCCGAGTCCGTGCCCAGGAACACCGTAGAGCGGACCGAGGCCGCGATTTGCTGCGGCTGGTGCAGCGACAAGAACGCCATTTGAAGCTCGCGGGTCATCCTGGCGAGCGCCACCCGGCCTTGGCGATACCGCTCGTCGATGCGCGAGATGCCTTGACGCGAGCGCGCCATCCCGTCGAACGCGCCGTACACCAGCGTGCTCACCATCGCGAGGATGCCAACGGCGACCATCACCTCCAAGAGGGTGACTCCGCGGGCACGGCCCCTCACCCCTCGGCCCCCTCTCCCGTAAACAGGAGAGGGGGAGAGGAGAGGAGCGAGGGTGAGGGGGTGAGGGGTCATGGAACCCTCTTGCCGCTGGAGGTGCTGGTGGACGTCGAGGAGCTGCTCGACGAGGCGTTTGGATCCTCCGGGTTCTCGACCGAGAGGCCCTTTTGAGGCAGCGCGAACCACTGCACCAGATCGAACGAATAGTTCTTCGCGCCCGACCGCCACGTGATGACCACGGTGAGCCGCCGCGTGCTCGCCTCGAAGATGCCTTTGAGCGTCGGGTACACGAAGCTCATGGCCATTTGGCCGATCGCGTCCACGCCCATCCCGGCGCCGCTCGAAGGTGCGTTTGGGTCGCTCGCGCCCGCGGCGATCCCGGCGATGGCGCCCGCCGCGTCCGCGGGGTTACTGATGTTCCCGAGCCCCGTCGCGCCGGCCCCGAGCCCGCCCGCCAAGAGCCCGAGCGCGCCCGGCGCGCCGCCCGCCGAGGAGCTCGCCGAGCCGCCCAAGCTCAAGCTGGAGCCGAGGTTCAAATCACCATATTTGGGGTCGGGGAGCTGGAGCTTCTCGATGCGCCACGTGCAGCGCATCGCCGCGCTCTCGTCGGCGTCGCAACAAGGCCCCTCGCCGACTTGATCGGTCTCTTGAAAGCCGTCGCGGAGCACCTGCTCTTCGAGCTCGCTCATCTTGCAGCGCGCGAGCCCCGTCGCGAGGCTCATGCTGCGCGCCTGCGCCGCCGCCGCGAACGAGCCCGCCTGCGCCGAGAGGATGGCGGTGAGCCCCAAGCCCAAGATCGCGATGGAGACGAGCACCTCCATCAGCGTAAAGGCTCTATCGTTCGTTCCAGGGCGTCGGTGGAGTCGCATCTCAAAACCCATCCCTGCGCTCGGACTCTTCGCTGTCGTCCCGGGGCCTCGCCATCAGATAACGGCCCTTCTTGATCTCGGCCTTGCCGGTGAGCGGCGAGACGAGGATGGTCATCACGTCCTCGTCGAGCTCGGATCCGCCGATGGAGATTTGAATCGCGGCGCGCTCGGTCTGCCCGCCCGGCCAAAAATAGAGGTACGCGCGCCCCGCGCGGATGGCCTCGTCTTGGTGGGCGGTCTCGATTTGCAAGAACTTGATCTTGCTCTCCATCTGCTTGCCCTGCTTGCCTTTGTCCGGCGTAAAGCCATAGGCCTTGGTGGGCCGGAACGTGGGCTTTGGGGGCCTTGGGCCTTTGACGATGGCCTCGGCCGCCTCGTGGGCTTTCCGCTCGATCTCGCTCGCCGCCGCGGCGCCGCCCGTCAAATCGTTGCGGACGAGGGACATCTTGCCGTTGCCCTCTTCGAGCGTCACCGATTGATCTTCGAAGTTGAAGACCAGCCGCGTGGGCTTCGCGGAGGCGTTGGCGTGCCCGTACGCCACGCGGATCGCGCTCGCGATCATGGTGGCCGATCGCTTTTGGCGCGCGCTCGACGTCGCCCCCGCGCCGAGCGCCGCGAGCCCCATCACCGCCGCCGCGATGGCCACCACCATGAGCACCTCCACCAAGGTAACGGCGCGGCGCCTCGACCTCGCGAGCGCCGTGACCAAACCGGGGAGAGGCACCAAAACTTCCACGCGCGCTCCAGATATCGAATCAGAGGTTCTTGACGCGATCGACGTCGGCCTTCTTGAAGTCGTCGCGGATGTCGTCCGGCGTGCCGAACTTCTTGTCGTTTCCGGCCGAGGTCACGTGGATCTCGCCATCTCCGCAATCGACCTTGTAGGTGGTGCCCCACGGGTCGTCGACGCGCTTGGCGTCGAGCTTCTTGGACTTGACCAGATCTTGAATCGACGGGCAGTCCGCGTCGCCCATGTTCTTCTCGAGCTCGGCCGCCGTCTTGATCTGGCCCGCGCCTACCACCGCTGCCTTGATGCGTGACTCCTTGTAGAGCGGGAAGGCGACGATGGTCACGCCGCCGGAGATGACGGCCATGATCGCCACGACGATCAAGACCTCGACCAGCGTCACGCCGCGCGCCGCCTTCTTGGCGAGCCGCCTCTTCATCCTAAGGAGCCTTTGAATGTTCATCGTCATCGCTCATCACTCCACACGATCCAACCCGCCCATCTCTCGGTCGGGGCCGTCGCTCATCAAATCGTAGCCGTTTGGGTCTTTCTTTCCCGGACAAATCAAGCGTATCGGGCTGCCCCAGGCGTCGATGGGCTCCACGCCGATGTACCCCTCGCTCTTCAGCGCGCCGAGCGAGGGCGGGCAGCGCCGCTCGTGGTCGGCGCGGTACGCCGCGACGCCCGCGTGGACCATCGCCAGCGTGGCGCGCGTCGATCGGATGCCGACCAGCCTTCGCTCGCGCGCGCCCAAGATCAGCAAGAAGGCCACCATGACGACGCCCGCGGCGATGGGCTTGGCCCGCGCGCCGCGCCCCCTGAGGAGGCCCGCGCTGCGCTCCCAGGGGAAGAAGATCGTCTGCTCGCGGGGCTTCTTGCGCGCCATCGTCATCACCCCGCGAAGCTCGACATCTGGATGAGCGGCATGAGGATCGAGACCGCGATGAAGCCCACGGCGCCGCCCATGATCACGATCATCATCGGCTCCAAGAGGCTCGTCATCACCTGCACGCGGTTCTCGACCTCGACGTCATAGGCGTTCGACACGCTCTCGAGCATCTGCTCGAGCTGCCCGCTCTTCTCGCCGACGGAGATCATGTGCGTCACGATCGGAGGGAATTTCCCGCTCCGTTTGAGCGGCTCGGCGATGCTCTGGCCCTCGCGGATCGATCCGATCGCCTCGCGCACGACCTTCTCGAGCGCGGCGTTCTCGAGCACGCTCGCGACGATGTCCATCGCGGTGAGCAGCGCCACGCCCGACGCGAGCAGCGTCGAGAGCGTCCGCGCGAAGCGCGCCACCGAGATCATCAAGATCACCTTGCCGAAGATGGGCACGCGGATGAGGAAGCTGTCCCACGAGAGCCGCCCCTTGGGCGTGCGCAGCCACCTGCGGAACATGTACCCGGCGAGCGCGAGGACGGCCGCGATGAGCCACCAGTAGCTCGACATGAAGTCCGAGACCGTGATGAGGAGCGCCGTGTACCAAGGCAGCGCTTGATCCATCGACGCGAAGATGGTCGTCACGTTGGGCACGACCGCGACCATCAGGACCGAGATGAGCACGGTGCCGATCACCACCATCAGCGCCGGATACGCGAGCGCGGAGGTGACCTTTCCCTTGAGCTTGGACTGCGACTCCATGAACTGCGTGAGCCGCTCGAGCACCTGTTGCATCGTGCCCGACGCCTCGCCCGCGCGGACCATGTTCACGTAGAGCGCGGGGAAGATCGTGGGGTGCGCCTCGAGCGCCTTCGCGAAGCTGATGCCCTCGCGCACCTGCTCGCGCACCGCGGTGAGCGCGCGCTTCATCTGCTCGTTCTCGACCTGCTCGATGAGCGCGGTGAGCGACTCGAAGAGCGGGATGCCCGCGCCGAGCAGCGTCCCGAGCTGGCGCGTGACGATCGCGACGTCGCCCGTCGAGGGGCGCCCGAAGAACTCGAGGATCTTGATGTCGCGCTTGGCGCGCGCCTCGGCGGCCTTGCCCTCGGTCGCGACCGTGAGCAGGACGCCGTCCTTGCGGAGCACCGCGCGGAGCGCCTTCGCGTTCTCGGCGTCGCGCACGCCCTTCACGGGCTTGCCGCTCGCGACGAGGATCCCTCTGTATTCGAAGACCGCCAACTCGCGCCTCCGTCACTCGTCGAGGAGCACGTCCTCCTGCGTCGCCGCGAGGACCTCCTCCACCGTGGTGAGCCCTGCGAGCACCTTGCGCGCGCCGTCGTCGCGCATGGTGTCGAGCCCTTGACCGATCGCGGCGCGCTTGATGGTCTGCGCGTCCGCGTTCTTCATGATGAGCGCGCCCGAGACGTCGTCGACGACGAGCAGCTCGTAGATGCCGCGCCGGCCGATGAAGCCCTTCTTGCCGCACGCCTCGCAGCCGCCGGGCTTGAAGAAGACCGGGTCGCGCATGGTCTGGCCCACGAACTCGTAGGCGAGCCCGTGCACCGTGTATTTGGTCGACACCTGGCGCCTGGCCTTCCACGCGAGGCGCTCGTCGTCGAGGCCGAGCTGCGAGAGCTCGAAGTCGGTGGGCCGGTACGGGACCTTGCACGCGGGGCAGAGCATGCGGACGAGGCGCTGCGCGAGGATGCCGATGACGCTGGAGCGCACCAAGAACGGCTCGATCTCCATCTCGACGAGGCGCGTGACCGCGCCCGCGGAGTCGTTGGTGTGGATGGTCGAGAGCACGAGGTGGCCGGTGAGCGACGCGTGGATCGCGATCTCGGCCGTCTCTTTGTCGCGGATCTCGCCGACCATGATCACGTCCGGGTCTTGGCGGAGGAAGGCGCGCAGCGCGCTCGCGAAGGTGAGCCCGATCGACGGGTGAACGTGCACCTGATGGATGCCGCCGATCTCGTACTCGACCGGATCTTCGGCCGTGAGGATGTTGCGGCTCGGATCGTTGATGCGGTTCAAGCACGCGTAGAGCGTGGTGGTCTTGCCGCTGCCCGTCGGGCCCGTGACGAGGATGATGCCGTCGGGCCTCTGGATGAGCTGATCCATGATCCCGTAGTCACGCGCCGAGAACCCCAGATCGGTCAGATCGAGGAGCACGCTCGTCTTGTGCAAGATACGCATCACGATCCGCTCGAAGGCGCGGCTCGTGGGGATGGTCGAGACGCGGATGTCGACGCTCTTGCCCGCGATCTTGAGCGTGATGCGGCCGTCTTGCGGCAGGCGCTTCTCGGCGATGTTGAGCGCCGCCATGATCTTCACGCGCGCGACGATCGGCGCCATGAACTGCTTCGAAGCGCGGCGCGTGACGTAGAGCTCGCCGTCGATGCGGTAGCGGACGACGACGTCGCGCTCCTCGGGCTCGATGTGGATGTCGCTCGCGCGGTCGCGGACGGCCTGCGCGAAGAGGCTGTTGACCCACGCGATGATGGGCGCGTCGTCATCGGAGTCGATGATGTCGACGAGGTTGTCCTCCTCGTGCGCCTGATCGCCCTTGAGCGTGGATCCGCCGTCCTCTTTCTTCTCCCAGACGCGGTTGATCGCGTTGAGCACGACCTCGCTCGTCGCGACGGTGATCGCGACGGGCTTGCCGAACATCGCGCGGACGTCGTCGATCGCGACGGTGTCGAGCGGGTCGGCGACCACGGCCTCGACCTCCGTGTCACCGTCCGAGATCGGCACGATCTTGTGGAGCTTCGCGTACGTGATCGGGATCTTGGTCGCGGTGTCGACGGGGATCGCGTCGATGTCGATGCTCTTCGTGAAGGGGAAGCCGCACTCGTCCGCGAGCGCCTGCGCGATGCGCGTCTCGTCGGCGATGTTCGCGGCGACGACCGCCTCGGTGAGCGATTGCCCGCGCTCCTTGAGCACTTCGAAGAGGCCCGAGAGCCGATCCTCCGGGATGATGCCCCGCCGGACCAGCACTTCGCCGAGGTACGCCTGCGGCTCGGCCATCGATCACTCCACCCGTTGCCGCGCGCCGCCTGCGCCGGGCGTGCGGAGACGAGGCTTGTTCCCGGGCGAAGCAGGGGGCGCCGCGGGGCCGCCCGCGGGCGGCGGGTTGGCGCCGTCGTCGCCGCCGGCCACGCCGCGACCGCCGAGCGTGGGCATCGGGATGGGCTGCACGGGCTCGTGGGTCTTGCGCGCTTTAGGCTTGTTTTCCCGCTCGAATTTCTCGCGCTCGGCCTTGGTGATGAACGCTTGGCGGATGTCCTCGACGAGCCCGTTCGCGCGCGAAAAATCGCGCGGCGGCTGCCACGGCGTCGTGTCGTTGAACACGAAGTAGCGGTCGAGGAACTCCTGTCGCTCCTGCATTTTGCGCTCGAAGATCGCGCGCAGGTCTTCTTGATCGCGGATCACGTACGGCGTCAGCACCAAGAGCAGGTTGCTCTTGTTCTTCTTCTTCTGCGACTGGCGGAAGAGCATGCCGAGCACGGGGATGTCGCCCAAGATCGGGATCTTGGTCTCGCCCGTCGTGGTGGAGTCGCGCACGAGGCCGCCGATGACGACGGTCTGCTGATCGCGCACGACGAGCGTGGTGTTGGCGGTGCGCTTGTTGATGGGGATCGCGCCGAGCGCGCCGATGGGTGCGCCCGCCTCCGAGATCTCCTCCGAGAGCTCGAGCCGCACTTGATCCGAGTCGTTGACGTGCGGCGTGACCTTGATCTTGGTGCCGACGTCCTGCCGCTGCGCTTGAAAGCCGAAGCCGCCGCCGAGCAGGCCGCCGAGGCCGCCGAGCGCGCCCGCACCTGCGCCCGCGCCCGCGCCTGCGCCTGCGAGGCCCGCGAGCGATCCGAGGCCGCCGCCGCCCAAGTTGGTCTGGAGCGGGATGTTCTGGCCGATCGAGATGTCGGCGGGCGTGTTGTCGGTCGCGAGGATGTGCGGCGTCGCGAGCACGTTGGAGTCGCCGTCTTTGGCGAGCGCGTGGAGCACGACGCCGAGCGCCGGGATGGAGAGGCCGGTGCCGATGATGCCTTGCGAGCCCGAGATGGGCGGCGCGCGAAGGCCGAGCGCGAGGGCCTCCAAGTTGGCGGGCACGCCGAGGATCGACTGTGAGGGGTTGTTGCCGCCGTAGAACACGCCATCGCCGCCCAGATCGCTGCCGAACGGGATGGGCGCGCCGCCGTGGTACGAGAGGCCGAGGTCGGTCGATCGATCGACGCTCACGTCCATGATCACGGCCTCGATGAACACTTGGCGCCGCGGCCTGTCGAGCTTCTCGATCACCGCGCGGAGCTGCGCGTAGTCGCGCAGCGACGACGTCGACACGATCGAGTTCGTGGCCTCGTCACACGTGATGCGCACGCGGCCTTCGAAGACCTCGTCGATGCCCGAGCCCGCTGCGCCCGGCGTCCCAGGCCTCGCGCCGCCGCCCGGCGTCGGCGCGGCGCCTCCGGGCCTCGCGCCCGCCGCGCCCGCGATGCCGCCCGTCCCGACGATTTGGTTCAACGTCTGCGCGAGGTCCTTGCACGCCGCGTATTGGAGCGGCATCACGTGGATCTCGCCCTCGCCCGAGTATTTCACGTCGAGCCGCTTGATGAGCTCGAGCAGGCGCATGTAGTCGGGCTCGGTCGCGATGATGATCAGCGCGTTGCCGCGCTCGTCCGCGACGACGCGCATCGCGTGTCCGCCGCCGCCGCCCTGCGCGCCGCCCTTGCCGCCCGCTCCACCGCCGCCGCCGCCCTTGCCGCCCTTCAAATCGAGCAGATCGTTGAGCTTGGTCGCGATCTCGTTGGCGCTCGTGTAGTGCACGGGCTCGACCCAGATCTGCTCGCCGGATCCGCCGACGTCGATCTCTTCGACGATGCGGAGCATGCGTTGGATGTTGGTGCCGGTCTCGGTGATGATCAGCAAATTGCCCGGGCCGTAGACCGTGATGTCGCCCTCTTTGGTCTTGAACTTGGTGAGCACCGTCGAGGCTTCGCTCGCGTCGATGTGCTGGAGCCGGTACATGCGCGTGATGTAGCGATCCTCGTCGGGCACGGGCGACGCGGTGCCGTACATGGGCGTGTTCTCGGCGACGACGCCTTGCGACTCGACGATTTTGAGGAAGCGACCGTGCGGGATGACGGTCATCCCGTTGGTCTCGAGGATCGAGAGGAACGCGCTGTAGGCCTCTTGCGCGGTGACCTTCTCGGGCGAATACACCGTCGCTTTGATCTGCCGGAGCTTGCCGCCGTAAATGAAGCGCTTGCCCGTGATGTTGCTGATCGCTTTGACGAGCTCGGGCAGCTCCGCTTCTTCGAGGTTGAAGTTGACGCCGAAGCCGCCGGGCTTGGGCTTGAAGTCGATCTCTTTGGGCCCTTGCCTCACGTTCGCCATCGGGTCGTCGCTCGGCGGAGCGCCGGGCTTGCCGCCGCCCCCCGCGGGGGGCTTCGCGCCTGGAGCAGCGGGCGGAGCTGCCGGCGGCGCGCCGCCCGGCGCAGGCGGAGGATTGGCGCCGGGGGGCTTGGCGCCGCCCGGATTCTTGAGCGCCGGCGGCGTTCGAAGGATCGGTTGGTTGCCGCGCGTGGGCTGAGCGACCGCAGGTGCGGCGTGCGCGAGGAGAGCGGCCGCGAACGGGATCGTAGTGAAGAGGCGCGCGAGGTGTCTCATGAGTCTTCCAATCGAGCGTGAGCCGGTGCCGTCCTAAACGATCGAGCGGCCGACGAGAAGCAAAGGGGTTATTCGGTGTCGGCGGCTTTGTCCGCGGGGCGTTCGATCGCGCGCGCGCCGGGCGTGGGCCTGCGCGCGGGTGTGGGAGCGCGCCGAGGTTTCGCGCCCGCCGCGCCTACCGCCGTGCTCGCTCCGAGCGGCGTGTTGACCAGCGGAGAGTTGACCTCGTCGTCCGCCTGCGCGGTGGAGGCCGGCGCGTTGACGAGCCCCTTGGCGACCGACACCAAAATGAGGCTCATGATGCCGATGAACGCCACGGATCCGAGCACGAACGTGCCCACGTGGAGGAGCGTCCGCCGGAGCAAGCTGCCTTCGTTGAAGCCGATTTTGGGGAGCGCCACGGCCATCCCTCTCATTTGATGTTGAAGTCGATGGTCATGGGTTTGCCGTGACGATTGACGGAGACCGTCAATTTGTCGGCGCTTCGGAGCTTTGTGTACGCTTCGAGGGCGCGCTGCGGATCGCTCATCTCGAAGCCGTTGATGCTGCCCAAGCGGTCGCCGTTCTCGAGGCCGAGCAGCGAGAGCAACGAGTCTTGGCGGATGCCGAAGAGGCGCACGCCCACGACCTTGTCGCCCTCTTTTTCGGGCACGATGCGCGCGCTCTTCATGAGCTCGGACTGGTTCTCGAGGATGCTGTCGATGACCGCGCGCTCCACGTTGAACTCGGTCTCGCTCACCTTGTGGATCTTGTCGGCGATCTCCTTCGGCACCTTGCTGCGCCCGCCCTTCGGCGGTTTGGCGCTGTCGCCCGCGGGCGCCGCGCTCTTCGTGGGCGCCTTGCCGCCGACCTCCATCTGGCAGCGCGAGCCGTTGTGGGTGAGCCACACGCGATCGTAGAGGCTGCGAGGGTCGCTCTTCCGGCGCTCTTCGGTGCGCAGATCGCCGATGTAATAAACGGTCTGCCCGCCGATCTCGTCGCCTTGGCGCTTGAGCTGCGATTTCCCGTCCGAGCCCGCGAGCGCGGCGAACGACCACGCCGGATCGTCCGACGCCACGATCACGAGCACGCGCGCGACGTCGCAGGGCGGGTCGTCATAAGGATCGCGCGAGAGCTCGTCCTCGTTCTTCTTGGCCGTGATGGGCTCGACGGGCTTGCCGTCGAGGGGGCCCGTGACCGAATCGAAGGGGTTGCGCGAGATGATGTCTTTGGCGCTCGTGACGTGGTCCGTGCCGGACGCGGCCTGCGCGCCGGCCGGCCGGTGCGGGGCGGGGGGCGCGACCGGGATGGCCGAAGGATCCAGCGCGACGCTCGCGGCGACGAGCTCCCCCATGCCCGACGCTTGAAAATAGGCGGCCAACGCGATGAGCAGGCACACCACTACCGGGAAGTAGCGTTTGAAGACCGCGTCGATACCCATGGCTCTGCCGCAACTAGCGAGCGCCGTGCCACGGGTCAACCTGCCAAAACGTGGCGGGATGCCGGGGGAGGCCCGTGAGGCCGGCGCCAAGGTGGCGACGGGGAGGGGTAGGCGCTGGGCGGTCGTGACAAAGTGACAAATGGAAATGCGAGGGGGCGGGGGGCGCCCCCCGAGGCCCGTTCGCGGTGGCGCCCTGCGTCGAACCCCTTGACAACGGCTCTCAAAATTAGAATAGTGATTCTAGTTCTAATTTCTGGAGCCGATCCATGCAGCTCTCCACCTCTTCCTCCGCCGAGAAGCCCTCCACGTCCGCCGCGCCCAGGGTCGCGCCCGAGCCGCCGCGCGCCAACCGGGTCATCCACATCCCCGACTTCGAGCTCGATGGGCAGCTCACCCCCGAGCACGTCGACTTCTTCGAGACGTACGGCTTCATCCGCTTCAAGCGCTTCTTGCCCCGCGCGCGCGCCAAAGAGCTGTACGCCGCGGTGCTCGAGGTCAACGACGCGATCGTCAAGTCGGGCAAGACGCACATCAACGGCGTGCCGCTCATCGCGGGCACCCGGCCGGACGGCGCGCGGTACATCCAGCGCATCCCGTTCGCGTCGCTCCAGCACCCCAAGCTCCATGAGTTCTTGCAAGACCCTCGCTTCAAGGCCATCGCCGCGTTCGCGGGGGTCGACTTCCGCATCGGTGAGGATGAGCGCGACGGGCTCGTGGTCAACCGCTTCCGCAACGAGCCCGGCGCCAAATACGATAAGCTCGGCTGGCACACGGACAGCCTGCGCGACGTCTTTTATCTGGAGAAGCCGCGGCGCTATCTCAACGTCGGATTCAGCTTCACCGACTCTCCGCTCGAGGTCGGCGGCCTCCGCGTCCTGCCGTGTACGCACAACCAGCCTATCCCGAGCATGCTCTTTCACAAGGTCCATTTCATGGACACGAGGCCTGATCCGAACGAGCTCGCCGTCACCACCGAGGCGGGCGATCTGACCTTCCATGACGGCAGGATGTGGCACCGCACCGCGCTCGCCACCGCCACGGGCGACGCGAGCGAGCGCTGCGTCTCGTATCTGCCGCTCATGAACGGGCCTATCAAGCGCAAGAACGAGAAGAGCTCCACGCCCCTCTATTTCCACCTCAAGAGCCTCGTCGGGTATTGATCGTGCCCGCGCCCGCTCAACCGCTCACGTGGGTCCACGCTCCACAACAGGACAGGAGCAAAAAGACCTTGGAGCGCATCCTCGACGCCACCGAGGAGATCATCCGATCTCGCGGCGTCGACGCGGTGACCATCCCTGAGGTCGCCCGCGCGGCCAAGGCCTCTGTCGGCAGCTTCTACGCGCGCTTCCCCAGCAAGACAGCGCTCCTCACCACCCTCCATGAGCGCGCTTGTTCGGAGTCCGTCGCGACCGCCGAGCGCGCGCTCGATCCCGAGCGGTGGCAGCACACCCCCACCATCGACATCATCCGCACGTTCATCGGCTTCTCCGTCGCGCTCTTCCGCGAGCGACAGCCCATGATGCTCGCCTTCAACGCCGCGCTCGGCGGTGAGCCCGGCTTCGAGGCGCGCAGGGCCAAGACCGCCGTCGCGATCGCGCTGAAGCTGCGGAATCTGCTCCTCTCACGCCGCGACGAGATCAGCCACCCTCACCCCGATCGCGCCGTCGACATGAGCCTCCGCGTGGTGACAGCCACCTTGGAGCAGCGCAACGCGTTCGAGTCGAGCAACGTCCCCGAGGTGTCTTTGGCCGACGAGGCGCTCGCCGACGAGCTGTCCCGTATGGTCTTGGGCTACCTCGGTATCAAGCCACGATAGCCAAATCGTCGTCGTCGTGATCGCGGCTCGACGCAGAGCGCGCGTCGGGGTCGGCGAAGCGCACGCCGTGACGTTCGAAGTCGCGATAGAGCTTCTCGAACCTGCGGCGGCGGACGTCGCGCACCGTCTCGCGATAGGCGATCTCCTCGATGGCCTCGCGATAAAAGAACTTCATGGGGGAGCCGGCCATCACACGTCGCGTGTCGGGCCCGGGCTGGAACAGGTGAAAGGCCACCTGCGGATACATGGCCTTGAGCGTGGGGACGGCCTTGTCGAAGCGCCCGTTGATGAGCGACTTGAGCCCTTGCATGGCCGTGTAAATGGCGCCTCGCTCGGCCACGTGGCCCGCGGTCTTGAGCGACACGGGCACGAGCGGATCGATCAAGAAGACCAACGTCGCGCCCTCTTGGACGGCCGCGCGCATGTTGGTCGTCCGCGTAAAGCCACCATCCACGTAATAACGGCCGTTGATCCGCTCGGGCGCGTAGAACGGCGCGAGCGCGATCGAGGCCCGGATGGCCTGGTGAATCGGCACGTCGGGCGCCTCGCTCGAACCGAAGAGCACGTGCTCGCTCGTGTCTTGATCGGTCGCGCCGATGAGCAGCTTGTGCGGGAGCGCGCTGAACCGATCGATCATCCCCGGGCGAGAATATTGCCGTTCGAGCCAGCGCCGGAGCTTGTCGCCCGCGAAGAGCCCGGGCGGAGGGAGCCGGAACATCGCGGAGAGCGGCGATCGCTTGCCGCGGAGCACGTCCCACGAGAGGCTCGCCGCGCGCTTCGCGAGATCACCGATGTTGGGATCGAACATGTCGATGCGGCGGAGGGGCTCGATGCGATCCGAGCCGTCGCGGAGGCCGAGGCGCATCTCGTTCGGCCCGATGCCGTTCGCGAGCAGCCCGCCCAAGATGGCGCCCGCGCTGATGCCGCAGATGATGTCGGCGTCCGCGAGGCGAAATCCAGGGAGGAAGTGCTCGATCGCGCGGAGCACGCCGAGCTCGTAGAGCAGGCCCTCGGTGCCGCCCCCCGCGAGGCAGATCGCGATCTTGCCGCCGCGACCCCACGACGTCGTTTGCGCGACGCGCTCCCAAATAGCCTCGAACAGCTCGCCCTCTTCGTGCGCCGCGATGACGCCCGCGAGGTGCAGCCTGCCCGCTTCGAACGCGAGCGCCGCGGCGCGCGGATCGCTCCCCACGACGAGCCACACCCGCTCGCGGCCGATCGCGCTCGGCAGCTCGTGCTCGCCGAAGAGCGCGCGCAGGATCGCGAGCGCCGCGCTCTCTTCGACGCCGCCGGGCTCTCCCCGCGCGTCGATGATGAGCGCGTCGGCGCCGCCGCTCCGAAGCTTGGCGAGCGTGCGCGCCGCGCTCGTCTCGAAGGCGAAGCGCGTCCTGTCCGCGCGGGAGCCCGAGATCCGCCGCGCCGCACGATCCATCCCACGTTGCGCCTCCGTACGCGCTGCCAGCGACGGATCGGCCACGAAGTAAAGGATCTGATCCACGGTCGTCACGTTATCGCCTTGTCCTTGGCGCGGACGCAAGGGCCGTCAAGGAAACGTGACCGAAAGCCCCCCGCCCACGAACCCTCCGGCGACCGGCGTCTCGTGAACGGTGGAGCGCGGCGCGAACGAGAACGTGTCGCGCACGAAGGGAAAAACAGGCCCGCCTTCGACCTCGACGCGCACCATCGAGAGCGCGCGGATCGCGAGCCGGGGGTAGATGCCGAACGATCCCCACGGGCGATCGCGCGCCGCGGACGAGAGCCTGCCGACGCCGCGCGCGTGGAGCACGCCGCCTTCGAACGCCGTGCAAGGCACGATTTCGAGCGCGGGGAACGCTTCGATCGGCACGAAGCGGAGCGGGCAGAGCTCGGCGCGCGCGGCGAGGAGCTGCCACTCCGCGGAGCCCGCGCCCACGTCGCGCAGGCCCGTGTCCGCGCGCACCATGCCGATCGCGAACGACGACGCGAGGATGCCGAACGCGTCCGGCAAGCGCAGCGTGATCGACGCGCTCATCGCGGGCGTCGCGCCCGGCGCGAACCCGCCGAGCGCCCACAGCTTGGCGGCGACCCCGACGTGCGGGGTCTCGGGCGGCGGAGGCGGCGTGGGCGGCGGGATCTTGGGAGGCTCGATCGGCGGCGCGCTCACGTGCGGGCGTGGATCGGGCGGGCACGGGCACGATGGTGGTTTGAGCGGAGCTTTGGGCGGGATGGTGACGGCCTTCGCCGTGGAGGCTTGAGGATCGATCGCGAGCGCGCCGATCAGCCCGAGCGCGGACACGACCTCGGAGCACGTGTCGCCGTCGACCTCGCGCGACGATCGCGCGCCCTTGATCTCTTCGATCGCGAGCGCGCCGTGAACGCCGTCGCCGCGCCGCGTGAGCGTGATGGTGAAGAGGCGCGCGGCCTCGCCGTCGTTCGCGCGGCGAGCCTTGGAGGTGCGCGCGAGGATTTGGTCGAGGAAGCCTTCGGCTTCGGCGGAGCAGATGGATGTTTGAAGGACAGCGCGGATGGGCTCGGAGGTGTCGGCGCGCGCCGCCGCGATCGAAGAGCATCCGATCGCAGCGAGCGCCGCTACGATCGTCGGCCGGCCGCGCATCGAGGGTTTATCGCGTCAGCCGGCCCAGAAAGCAACGGGGAGAGGGGAGGGGCGAATCAGGGCTGGTTCGGGAGAACGTCGTCGACGCACGTCGTCGAGCACATCGCGGGCTCGCTCTGGTCGCACACGGTCTCGGGGTGTTGGCCGGCCGGGCAGTCGTTCGGAGGCGTGCAAACCTGCCAGCACGAGATCGGTTGATCCGGCGCGCTCGGGTCACCATTCGAGTCGTCGCACACGGTCTGTTGAATCCAGTCCGGCGGGCACTGCGCGTCGGGCACGCACTGCTCGGTGCACGGAGCGCCCATCGAGGGATCGGGCGGGCAGACGACCTCGATGTGGCTGCCTGCCGGGCACGCGGGATCGACAGGCACGCACGCGATCGGGCAGTCCGAGGGAGGCGGCTCGCCGGGCGCGATCGGATCGTCGCCGCACGCGGGCATCGGCTTGCTGCCGGGCGGGCACGGGTTCGGGTTCACAGGCACGCACTGCCATTGGCAATCATCACCGTTGTGACAATCCCCATGATCATCGCCGGGGAACGGAGGCTCCGAGCCGCCGCAGTTGGGATCGATCATCGGATCGCACGGCGGCGGGCCGCACGTCGGATCCGTCATCGGATCACACGGGGGCACGCACATCGGATCGGTCGCGGGATCGCAGGGCGGCGGCGGATCCGGGACAACGCAGTTGGGATCCGTCATCGGATCACACGGGGGCACGCACATCGGATCGGTCGAGGGATCACAGGGCGGCGGCGGATCCGGGATACTACAGTTGGGATCCGTCATCGGGTCACACGGCTGACCGCACATCGGGTCTGTCGCGGGGTCGCAGGGCGGGGGCTTGGGGCCGCCGCACGTCGGATCGCTCATCGGATCACAGGGAACGGGACAGTTGGGATCCGTCATCGGATCACAGGGCGGAGGCGGAGGGGGCTTGTGGCCGCCGCCGCACACGAGCTGAGGCTCGAAGCCGGGCGCGCACACGATAACCCCCGGATCATCACCGGTTCCGCCGGTGGTCGAGCCGCCGCTCGTCGGGTCGAAGCAACCATTGTTGTTGGCGCCGGTGAGCAGCACGAGCGCGGAGATCGAGAGCAGTCCTTGGAGCGAGCGGAGAAGGATCGTGCGCATGACAAGGCTCCTCGGGTGTCGACATCACACCCGGAGACGTGAAGGGTTGGGGTTATAAAGAAAGCCGCGAACGAGCGCCAAACGATGCTCACGCATCGTCACAGCTCGCCCTCATGGGTCGTCGCGTAGCCTCTCGACGACCTTCACCCGCTCAATGGACCGGGACCCCGCGCGCGATCACAAAAAGATTTAAAAAGTGAGGAGGCCCCTTCAGGGGTCTCTAACGCCGGCGGGGGCGGGGGCGCATCGCGACCACGGCGCCGCGTTGCGGCGCGGGGTCGAGCGGCGGGAGCGCGAGCACCAGCCCCTCGATGTGAGGGAGCGCGAGCGTGACGGCGCGGTGCGCGCGGAGCTCGTCGAAGGGACCCGTATAGACGAGCACGAGCACGTAGATGGCCGCGAACGAGCGCGCCACGAACGCCGTGCCCTCTTCGTTGACCAAGCGATGAAGGTGGCCGCCCTTGTGGAGCGTGTGCAGCTCGGGCGACGCGCGAACGACGTCGAGGACGCGCGCGGAGATGGGGTGACGCGGGCGGACCGTGGCCTCTTCGCCGGGCTCGGTCTCGTTCGCGGGCATCTCGTCGAGGCCGCCCGCTGCGCCCCAAATGACCGGCGATTGTGCGTCGATCACGAGCGCGTCGATGGCGCCCGCGCGGATGCTGAGCGCCGTCAGCTCTTCGAAGAGCGATCGCGCGGGGGAGGGACGCGCGCGGCGCGGCTCGGTGAGCGCGGTCTCGAACGCGGAGGCGAACAGCTCGAGCCGCCTTCGCTTGACCTCGATGTCCGAAGGCGCGCCCGGGAACGTGACGACGAGCCACCGGCTGTTGGGGAGCTCGCACACCGCGTGGCTCTCATCCTCGGCGGGGGGCTCCACGTCGGTGATGCGAGCGTCCTCGGCGGCGAGATCGCGGCACACGAGGGCGAGCAGCTCATCGAGATCGGGGCTCGGCACGGGCGCATTGTGCCCGAGCAGCGCCCGCAAGCATAGGGATCAGATCGCGTAGTCCTGTACGAAGATTTTGGCTTCGCGCAGGTTCACGAAGACGCGATCGCCGTCGATGATCCCGAGCTCTGCGACCCTGTCTTTGGTGAGCTCGACGGTGAGCGGCTGGCCGTCCGCGAGCTCCAGCTCGATCTTCACGACGAAGCCTACGCGCGACATACGGCGTACGTGCGCGGTCGCGACCTCACCGTCGCCCGAGTCGGGCGCCGCGCGGATCTCGACGTCGTGAGGGCGCACGAACGCGCGCACGCTCGTGCCCTCGGAGGCGCCCTCGGGCGCGTGCGCGTCGAGCGCGCCCAGCGCGGAGCGGCCCTCTTTCACCTCGCCGCGCAGCACGTTGGTGGAGCCGATGAAGCTCGCGACGAACTCGGTGGCGGGGTGATCGTAGATCTCCTCGGGCGTGCCGATCTGCTCGACCTTGCCGTGGTTCAGGATGATGACGCGATCGGCGAGGTCCATCGCCTCTTCTTGATCGTGCGTGACGATCACGCTCGTCATGCCGCGCTCGTCGTGGATGGCGCGGATCCAGCTCCGAAGCTCGACGCGCACCTTCGCGTCGAGCGCGCCGAACGGCTCATCCATCAAGAGGAGCGTGGGCTCGATGGCGATGGCGCGCGCGAGCGCAACGCGCTGCCGCTGCCCGCCCGAGAGCTCGGCCGGGAACCTCTCGGCGAGGCCGTCGAGCTTCACGCGCGCGAGCAGACTGTCGACGGTGCGCTCGATCTCGCTCCGCGGGCGCCCGCGCACGCTGAGCCCGAAGCCCACGTTTTGCCGCACGGTCATGTGCTTGAAGAGCGCGTAGCCTTGGAACACGAAGCCGATGTTGCGCTCCTCGGCGCGCGTGCGCGTGGCGCAGGCGCCGTTCAGGAACACGTCGCCCGCGTCGGGCAGCTCGAGCCCCGCGAGGATGCGCAGCACCGTGCTCTTGCCTCCGCCGCTCGGGCCGAGCAGCGCGGCGAGCTCGCCTTTTTGGATGGCGAACGACACGTCGTCGACGACCTTGGAGGAGCCGAACGATTTGCGAAGGTCGCGGACCTCGACACCCATGGGGGCCGGAGCATGACCGTGGCTCGGCCTTTCGCGCAAGCGAGTCTTTGCGTGAGGGATGTGGTAGCAGCCCGGCCATGCCCCGACCGACCGAGACGGCCCTCAAGCTCCGCGCCCGCGCGCTGCTCGAAGCGATGACCGAGCGCGCCCGCTGGATCTACGCGCTCCCGCGCGGCGAAGGGCCCGAGGCGGCGCAGGCGATCGCGATCGCGCAGGGGCTCCGCGAAGCGTCGCGCGACGCGGCGGCGGGCGTCGCGCGGTGGGAGGGCGAGGGCGCGGCGATCGTCGTGTTCGACAGCGCGGACCTCGACGTCGCGTTCGTCGAAGCGAGCGGGTCAGAGGCGCCCAAGGCCCTCGCTGCGATCCTGGATCGCACGGGATTTTACGCGCAGAGCAAGCTCATCAGCACCGCGCTCGACGTGCGCGATCCCGAGGCGGGCAAGGCGCTTCGGACGCTCGCGCACATGGTCGTCGCGTGGGACGCGGACTGGGCCGATCTGTTCTTGCTCCACCTCGCGTCGCCCGATCCGATCGTGCGGCACGACGCGGCGATCGCGCTCTCGGTCGCGGTGATGGTGGCGCACGACGCGGGCCCTGCGCGCGCGCTGCTCGACGAGGCGATCCGGCGCGAGACGTACCCCAAGCTTCGCGAGACGCTGGGCGAGGTCATGAGCTTGGTGGACGGCCTCACCGGCGGTCCGGTCGAGGTTCGATCGTCGTAGGCGAATCCTCGCCGGTTGTTTCACGTCGCGGGCGCGGTCGATCTACGCTTGGGCCGTGCGGCTCGGCATCGATTTTGGGACGACGCGGACGGTGGTGGCGGCCTCCGATCGGGGCAACTACCCTGTTTTGACCTTTCAAGACGAGGCATTCGGCCCGATCGACTGGTTCCCGTCGGTGGTCGCGGAGCGCGCGGGCGAGCTTCGTTTTGGCTTCGATGCGCTCGCGGTGTCGGGCGATCCCACGTGGACCGTGGTGCGCTCGTTCAAGCGGCTCCTCTCCGGCGCGACGCCCGACTTCGAGATCCCCGTGGGGTCGTCGCGCATCCAAGGAGCGGAGCTGATCACGCGGTTCTTGACGGCCCTGCGCGAGGCCATCCTCCACCGATCGAACCGGCCCTCGGCGCGTCGCGACGAGCCTTTGACCGCGGTGGTGGCGACGCCGGCCAACGCGCACGGCACGCAGCGCTTCGTGACGCTCGACGCGTTCCGGCGCGCGGGGTTCGACGTCATCGCGATGCTCAACGAGCCTTCGGCCGCCGGCTTCGAGTACAGCAATCGGTACAAGAGCACCATCACCTCACGGCGCGAGCACATCGTCGTGTATGACTTGGGCGGCGGCACGTTCGACGCGTCGCTCGTGCACATCAGCGGTCGCCATCACGACGCGGTGATGACAGCGGGCCTCTCGCGCCTCGGCGGGGACGACTTCGATGCTCTCTTGGCGGAGCAGGTGCTGCGGGCCGCGGGGATGGATAAGGGCGGGCTCCCTGCGCGGTCGCTCGCGCTGCTCGCGGAGCGGTGCAGGGAGGTCAAAGAGCGCTTGAACCCGAGCTCGCGGCGCGTGGTCATCGATCTCGAAGAGTGCTTTGGCGAGCTCGCGCCTTTGCCCGAGATTACGCTCTCGGTGGCGGACTATTACGATGCTTGTGTGCCGCTCGTGCAAAAGAGCGTCGAGGCGATGGCGCCCATCATGGCGAGGCTCGAAGCGCAGAGCGTCAAAGACGACGCGCTCACCGAGCTCGCTGGGATTTACGTGGTGGGCGGGGGCAGCTCGCTGCCGGTGGTGGGCCGGGTGTTGCGAGAGCTGTTTGGCCGGCGCGTTCACCGGTCGCCTTATCCCTCCGCGGCGATCGCGATGGGGCTCGCGATCGCGGCCGACGACGACGCCGGGTTCGAGCTCTCGGACAGGCTCTCTCGCCACTTCGGCGTGTTCCGGGAGGGCAGGAGCGGTCGAGATGTGGTGTTCGATCCCATCTTCGATCGAGACACCAAGCTGCCGACGGCGGCGGAGCGCGCGCTCGTCCACAGGAGGGTTTACCGCGCGGCGCACAACGTCGGTCGTTATCGCTTCGTCGAGTGCGCGGCGCTCGATCCGAGCGGGGTGCCCATCGGCGACATCACCGCGTTCAAAGACGTGTTCTTCCCCTTCGACCGCGACGTCCGTCATTTGGGGCCGGAGCTCTGCGACGTGCCGGTGCGCCGGATTCAAGGCGAGGGGCCGCTCATCCAAGAGCACTATGCGGTCACGCCGCACGGGATCGTGCGGGTGACGATCACCGATCTCGAATCGGGGTTCGAGCGGGCTTATGACGTAGGGGCTTAAAGGCTCGTCTGGGGGGTTTGGGGGGAGGTCCCCCAAACGTGATGCTCATCCCCACGCCGCGTCTACCGCGAGATCGATTGAGTCTTGGCTCGCCTCCCAGATCCCCGAGCGCGTGGGAGGATCCATGGGAGAGCGGACCATCGAATAACGACCGTTCGTCGAGGAGCCTTTGGCGAACGCGCGCGCCGCGCCGATGGACGCAGGCGCAGGAGGGATGGCGATCTCCGCGCTCCTGGACGAGCGCGGCTCGGTCGGAGGGTGGTTGGTCGGGTGATCGGGCGCGGGGGGGCTCCTGCGTTCGAGGGGGCTTTGGAGCGACTCGCCCTCTGCGCTGAACCGGAGCCGGATCGCGCCCGTCAACATGGCCTCGATCTCACGCGTGGAGATGTCCTCGTCGACGGGCAACACCACCGCTCCCACGTCGCGCGCGAGCGCGTCGAGCTCTTGATGGCAACGCGAGTAAAGCTCCGTCGGCGCCACGATGGCAAACGGACGTCGCGCCGCCGCGATGGTCGGCGCCGCGAGCGGCGACGCGCAACGTGTCATGACGCTCAACTTGGCTGCAGCCGTCCAGCAGCGATTGAGCACGGCTTCGCGGCACCCCACCGCCAGGATGTTGGGCACCTGCACCGGCTCGTAGGTCGGTCGTTCGGTCTCGTTGGGATCGGTCGAGATCATTGCGCGCCAGAATAATCCATCGCACTGATCATCGGATCAGATCCTTCCCTCCTTGGTGAGACATTGAATGACCGTGCTGCCCGGTCGATTTTGGTTGAGGAGAGGGTCACTTTTTTCGACGGGCGAACGCGCGCATTCCCCATCGGAGCGTGGGGTTTGACAATCAAGAACCGCGCCGAATATCGTCTCTCTCCGCGTCCGATTTTGCCTTGACACCGCCAAAGCCGGACCCACGGTTGCGTCAACCTTTACGCACCCCGCGCTGGGCGGGGGCTGACGGTGGTGGCGTCGTCGCGGTTTCAAGCCCTTTGGGCCCAAGCCGCACCGAGGTGGCCGTGTCCTTTTTGTCGTCGCTGCTCGCGTGGGCCAATGCCCCGTTCACCGTGGCGCTCGGCGTTACCCTGGGGTTCGCGCTGCTCCAAATGACGGGGCTGCTCGGCTTGCTCGCGGGGGGCGATCACGAGGGCGACCACGACGCGGACGTAGACGCGGACGCCGATGTCGACGCCGACCACGACGTGGACGCGGACCACGACGCGGACGCCGATCACGACGCGGACGTCGAGGGTGAAGGGCAGAGCTTCGGCCAGGCGCTCCTCGCGGGGCTCGGCGTCGGCAAGGTCCCTTTCTCGATCATCTGGCAGACGTTCGGGATCACCTTCGCCGCGACGGGCATCTTGGCCAACGTGGTTTATCAAGCGAGCCGCGGTGCTCTCCCGACGATTACGCTGGCTTGGACGGTCCCGAGCGCGCTCGTGATGGGTTATGTGGTGACGCGCGTCTTCGCGCGGGCGCTCGGTCGCATCGTGTCGGATCCCAAGCAGGAGGCTACGAGCCGGGCGCAGCTCATCGGATCTTCGGGTGTCGTGATCTCGTCCAAGGTGAACGCGGAGTTTGGTGAGGTTCGCGTCAAAGACAAGACAGGGCACACGGTGAGGCTCATTTGCCAAACGCGCGAGGGCATCATCGCGGAGGGCAAAGAGGTCGTGATCGTCGAGTACGATCGAGACAAGGGGCGCATCTTCGTCGCGCCGCTCGATGAGGCTCTCGGCGAAGAGGACGACCCAGAACCGCCCATCCACCGGCGGACGGGATCGGCGTGATCGCGGGCGCGTGGCGCGCGCCGGCTCGAAAATGCCGATGACCGCTGGTGCCGCGCGGTGATCTCTGGCCGCGCGAGGTGGGTTTTGGAGTAACGATCGCGTGAGCGAGCCCCGCGGGGAGCGGGCTCATCGCGCGGGGCAAGCATCGAGTTTCGACCGGTTCGGGCCCGTGGCCCGACATCGGTCAAGTGGGAGAGGACCATGGATCAACTGCTGCACAACGCGAGCTTCGTTCCGATCGTCGCGCTCATCGGCGCGGTCATCGTCATCTTGCTCGGCTTCGCGATGACCTTCGCGAAGTTCTACCGCCGGTGCGGCGCCGACGAGGCGCTCGTTCGAACGGGCGCCGGCGGGAACAAGGTCGTGATCGGCGGCGGCGTCTTCGTCTACCCGATCCTGCACCAGCTCCTGCGCGTGTCGCTGCACTCGCTCAAGCTGAGCGTGGAGCGCTCCGGCAAGAACGCGCTCGTCACGCACGACAAGATCCGCGCGAACGTGACGACCGAGCTCTACATCAAGGTCGAGCCCATCGCCGAGGACGTGCTCGCGTCCGCGCGCTCGTTCGGCGAGCGCAACATGGACGAGCAGGCCATCGGCGATCTGATCGAAGGCAAATTGACGGACGCGCTCCGCTCCGTGGCGGCGAACCAGACCTTCATGGACCTCCACAGCCAGCGCAAGCAGTTCGCGGAGAACATCCAGAGCGCGCTCAGCGAAGAGCTGAAGAAGAACGGCCTCACGCTCGAGAACGTGTCCATCACCGCGCTCGCGATGGTGCCCGTGCGCGACCTCGATCCGCAGGACGTCTTCGACGCCGAGGGCCTCCGCGCCATCACCGACAGCGTGCAGTCGAACGCCGAGAAGACCAACCACATCCAGCGCGAGAAGGAGCTCGCGATCCAGCTCCAGAACGTCGAGGCGAGGAAGCGCTCGCTCCAGCTCGAGCAAGATCAGGCGCAGGCGGAGGCCGATCAGTCGCGCCGCGTGGCCGAGTATTCGGCGACGCAACAAGCCGAGCAGGCGAAGGCCGTCTACCTCCAGAACCAAGCGCGTGAGACCGCGCGCATCTCGCAGGAGCAGGGGATCGCCGTCGCGCAGCAGCAGCGGCTCCTCGCCGAGAAGGAGGCGCTCATCGCCACCGAGAAGGCCACGCAGGCGGCCGAGATCGCGAAGCAGAAGACCATTCAAGCGTCCGAGATCGAGAAGCAGAAGGCCATTCAAGCGGCCGAGATCGATCGTCAAAAGGCGCTCGAAGCGGCCACGATCGAGAAGCAGAAGGTGGTCGAGGCCGCCGAGATCGTGAAGCAGCAGACCACCGAGACCGCGCGCATCGCGAAGCAGATCGCGGTCACGCAGAGCGAGGAGCAGGCCGCGCGCGCCGCCGCCCTCAAGGCGCAGGCCGAGGCCGAGCAGCAACAAGCGCAGCAAGGCATCATCACGGTCGAGGAGACGGCCAAGGCCAACCGCGAGAAGCAGATCGCGATCATCAAGTCCGAAGAGGACGCGCAGAAGTCACGCATCGCCGCCGATCGCGAGGCGTACAAGATCAAGCTCGAAGCCGAGACCGAGGCCGCGGCGCTCCGCGCCCGCGCGGAGGGCGAGGCGGCCGCCAAGCGCGCGCTCGCCGAGGGTGAGGTCACGAAGGCGCAGGGCGTCGCGCGCGCGCGTGAGCTCGAGGCCGAGGCAGGCGCGAACGTCGTGCGCGTCGCGTCCCAGGCCGAGGCGGACAAGCTCCGCATCTCGGCCGAGGCCAAGGCGCTCGCGGCGCAGCAAGAGGCCCAGGCCATGCTCTCGCTCGCCGAGGCCACGCGGAAGCGCGGCGAGGCCGAGGCCGAGGCGCGCAGCAAGATCGTCGAGGCCGAGAACCTCGTGGGCACCAAGTTCCTCCTCCGCGACGTCGCGATCAAGGCGCTCGACGTGCTGCCCGAGGTGACGCGTGAGCTGATGACGCCGGCCAAGGCGATCAGCGAGATCAAGGTGCTCCAGCTCAACGGCGCGGGCGGCGTGGCGAACGGCAACGGCGAAGGCAGCCAACCGTTCGGGGGCGTGGCCTCGCCGATCCTCAAGACCATCCTCGAAGCGGGCGCTGCGTACCCGCTGCTCCGCGAGATGATGCAGTTCGCGCAGGTCGACACGGACGGCATCGCCGACAAGGCGCGCTCGCTGCTCGCGGCGCTCCCCGCCGAGGTGCGCTCCGCGGTCGAGAGCGACCCGTCGATCGCGCAGAAGCTCACGGATCTCCAGCGCGGCGCGCACGCCGACAGCGCTCCCGCGGCGGAGTGACGCCGTGGCCAACGTTCATATCGTCGAGGACAAGGAGCGAGCGATGAGCCCCACGAAGGCAACGAGGAAGGACCCGGACATGGCCGCCCTCGTCGCGCTCGCTCAAATCGCCGGCGGCGTGCTCACGCAAGGCGGGTCCGACCCTGCTTATGGCGGGCTCAAGCAGGGTCTTCGCAAGGCCATGCTCAAAGACCCCATCGACTCGCTCGCGGCGGTGGTGCTCGGAGGCGCGTACCTCTTTTACCTCGCGGAGAAGGGGAAAACCCCCAAGGTCCAGTCGTATTGGGACGCGCTCACGTTCATCTCCACGTGCCTCTCGGTCGGTTATCACGACGTGTTCGCGAGGACCGATGCGGGCAAGGCGATCGCCTCGTTCGTCATGACGTTCGGGCCGGCGCTCTCGGGCGCCGCGCTCGACGCGCCGGCCGCCGAACGAGAGGCGGAGTCCGCCGAGGCGCTCGCCGTCCAAAAGGCGATCCTCGAGAAGCTCGGCTCCATCGACAAAGCCCTCGCGAACCGCTGAATCACAACACGTCTATTGCGCGCAGCACACCGTGGTCTTGATGACCCCAGGCACCACGGTGCCCGTCGGCATGCCCCCGCCGGGCGGGCAACTGCCGCTCTTCGTCACCGTCACATCCATCGACACGCCACCTGCCCCGGCGGTGCACACACCGTTGTTGGGCACGGTGGTGGAGGAGCCTCCGCACATCGCCGCCGAATAGACCTTGCTGGTCGCGTTGCACGTCCCGGAGCCGACTCCGCACGTGCATTGGCCGCACCCGCGCGTGTCGACGACGTTGTCATCGAACACGTGTTTGTTGGGATACGAAGGCGGGCATTGGCTGTCTCCCGCTTTGTAAATACAGAGTGACGCGCCGAACGGCGCGACCGGCCGGGGCGAGCAAACCTCGTTGGCCTGGCACCCGGTGCCGAGCCCGCCGCCGCCGCACGCGACACCGCCCGTCATCCACGCCGGAGGGGGGATGGTCGTCATCACCATAGAAGCGGTGCAAGCGCCCACGTTGGCGACGGGTGGATCAGCCTTGTAGGCGACGGCGGCCTGCGCCATCAACACACCACATTGCCCGGGCAAAGGCTGCACCGCGCCCCCGCCCACACACGCGGCGTCGCCGAACGAGAGCGGTTGCACCGTGCAGATCACATTGGGATCCGAGCAGGTGCACGCCGAGCAAATCGCGGGCTCGACGACCAAATCGGTGTGCCCCGTGTAAACCTCGTTCGGGTGGTCGGGCGTGCACCCGGGCAGAGATGCCGAATCGCCTTCGAAGAAGGCAACAGGCCCGTTCCACGCGGGGGGCACTTTGGAGGTGCACGTAAAGCCGGGGTCGCAATCGGGATCGGCGCAGTCGATGAGCCCGTCTTGATCGTCGTCGGCGCCGTTCGTGCAGTCTTCGGGCATCGAGCCCGTCGACGAGCTCGACGAGCTGCTGGTCGAGCCGCCCGCGCCGCCCATCCCCGACGAGGTTGACGAGGTCGAGCTGCTCGAGGACGAGGACGTCGACGCGCCCGAGGACGACGAGGTGGATGACGAAGATGAGGACGAGCTGCTGGTCGAGCCGCCCGCGCCGCCTCGCCCTTCGACGAAGACATCGAAGTCTCTCAAGCAGCCGAACGCGACGAGCGGAGTCCCCACGAGCGCTGCAAAGAAGAGACGTCTCACGCGATCATAATGCCTCAGCTCATGCCTTCGCGGCTACGGATCCCGCGCGCAGCGAAAGCCCAAGTCGTCGTTTTTTGCCTCTTCGATGTTGGACCCTTCGTCCACCGACGGAAATCGAAAGCTCGGGCCCATGGTCACGCGATGCCCTGGTCGCGTGCTGTCGCGCGTCCACAAGAAGATGGGGCAAAGCCCGCTCAGCCCTCTGCACACCGAGGGCACGCCGCGCGCGCGCTTGACCTCCGTGCGCGTCGGGAGGCGCTTGCCTTGGGCGGCGCAATAGCGCGCGGCATCGTCGAAGCGAACGCACGTGACCGGCTCGTCGTCGGCGCCTGTGCGGTTCGAGGCGCAGTTCTTGGTCTGCTCCGCGGCTTTGTCTTTGGTGAACGTGGGGCCTGTCCAAAAGGCTTCGTTCACGGGCCCGCACGCCGCACATTGCTTGTAGTCGGCGACGGTCACCTCGCGAAGATCGATGCAGAACGCAGCGAGACCGGCGCTCGACGCGGGCGTCTCGCTCTTCGCGACGGGGCCGACCGACGACGCGTCCCCCGAGCCGGCGGCGAACCCCTTCATCCCTGGAGGGCACAGGGGATCCGGCGATGCGCTGACGTTCGGCGGCGGCGGAGCGATCGCGGAGACCGCCGCGGACGCCAACGAGACCGCTGTCTTGGGAGCCACGGCCGCTCGCGGCGCGTCGCCCGGAGGCTCCTCGCGCATCCCTGCGCGGTGATCGCCGGGCAGCTCCTCCGGCGCTCCGACCGAAGGCCCGTCCTTCGCGACCACGCGGTACGCGATCGCAAAGCACACGAGGCCCAAGGCGCCGAGCGCGGCGTAGAAGCGCCACGAGGTTTGTCGAAACAACACCGACGTCGCCGACGTGTCGGGAGGCAACGGAACGGCGAGCTCGGTGGGCGCGGTCGCGAGCGGGACACGCCTTCGATCCGGCCGCGTCGGCGCGTCCTTGAGGGAGCGACCTTCGAGCGCGGCGAGGATCTCCATGCCGTCCGCGGCGCGCTCGCGCGGATCGAGGGCGAGCACGCGCGTGAGCCAAGGCGCGCGCGGATCGCCCTGGAGATCAGGGGGAAATGATGTGTCTGCCCCATCGCGATACGCCACGATGAAGTCGGCCATGGCCGCGCGCTCGTCGAGCCCTGTCGGGTGGCCGCCGAACAGAAGCTCGAACGCGAGCACGCCGAACGCGAACACGTCGCGCTCTGGACCAGGCGGCTTCGGCCCTTTGAATTTGCTCGGATCGAGCAGCTCGGGCGACAGGTACGGCAGCGTGCCGATGATGCCGAGAGGGCCCGTGAGCTGCGCCGGGTTGTCGGGCTCGGTCACGATGCCGAAGTCCACGAGCTTGACGGTGCTCGGATCATCGGGCCGATCGAAGAACGCGTCGTCGACCATCACGTTCTGCGGCTTGACGTCGCGGTGAACGAGCCCTGCGCGATGGATGTACGCGAGCACGCCCGCGAGGTGCTTGAGCGCTTGAACGCGCAGCGCATCGGTGAACGAAGCCGACGCGAGGAGCGCGGCGAGCGGGCGGCCGTCGACGAGGTCGAGCGCGATGCCGACGACGTCGTGCTTCAGATCTTCGAAGAGCGCGTGGCACGCCGGGAGCGACGGGTGCGAGAGCTTGGCGAGCGATCGGGCCTCGCGCCGGAAGCGCTCGAGCGTCCCCTCCGGCGCGCCGCGCAGCGAGACGAGCTTGAGCGCGACGAGCTTGCCTTGATGGAGCGGATCTTCGGCGCTCCACACCGAGCCTTGCCCGCCCTCGCCGAGCCGCGCTACGAGGCGGTAACGATCGACGACGTTGCCAGGCATTAGACCTTCCACGACCATCGCTCGTACGTTATGAGAATGGCGCGATCAACGGTGTTTTGGGTGGGGCTCGCGATGCTCATGGCGTCCTTCGGCTGCGTGGATCCGTTGCCGCCTCCCGTGATCGTGGAGCCGGCGCCGATCGCGCCGAGCCCGCCGCCCCTGCTCAAGGTCGCTGCGCCCGAGCCCGAGCCCAAGCGACCGTATCGCTGCGATCCGCCCGCGATGGCGCTGGATCTCGCGACCGGCCGCTACTGTGTCCACAAGGTCCAGCTCACGTGGGACGAGGCCGAGCGACGTTGCGTCGAGGGCGGCGCGCACCTCGCGACCATCGACAACGCCGCCGAAGATCGCGCGTTGCGAGACGCGCTGGCGTCCCCCATCGGCTTCGAAGGCAACGTGTGGATCGGGCTCGTCGAGCCGCAGGAGGGGCGCTGGCTCTGGGCGACGACGCAGCCCGTGACGTTCACGGCGTGGTTCCCGAACGAGCCCAACAACGCGGGCGGCGACGAGAACTGCGGCGAGATGTACTCGCAATCAGGGCTCTGGAACGACGTCCGGTGCGACTCTCCGCGAGGATATTTATGCGAGCTGAGGAGCGCGCCGCGCGCCAAGAAGAAGGCGCTCGCGTGCTCGGGCAAGGCGTTCACGCTCGGCGCGATCGACTACTGCTTCCACCGCGACGCGGGCCTCACGTGGGAGCAGGCGCGGCGCGCGTGCAGCGGCGACGGCGGCGAGCTCGCGACGTTCTTGACGAAGGAGGAGCACGAGGCGGTGCGCGCGTTGATGGCCACCAGGCTCGGCAACGACAGCGCGTGGATCGGCGTCAACGATCGGAGGATCGAGGGCTCGTGGGAGTGGGTCTCGGGCGAGCGATCGAGCTACACGCACTGGAGAACGGGCGAGCCCAACAACGTCGGAGACGAGGACTGCACCGAGTGGTTCACCGCCGACGGCGCGTGGAACGACGTGCCTTGCTCCGTCACCAAATTTGCGATTTGCGAGGCGAATCGGGGCTAATTCAGCTCGACGCCGAGGCGTAGCGGCCGAGCGCGCGCACCCACACGATCCGCGCGAGCGTCGCGAACGCGAGCGAGCCGCCGATCGCCGCGAGGCCCGTCTCGAAGCGGAGCGTGCCGAGCAGCGCCTCGGCCGGGTACGTGGTCATCACGCCGATCGGGAACACGAACGTGAACACGAAGCGCGCGACGCCCTTGAACACCGAGACGGGCCAGCGGGCAAAGTCGAAGATCGACGAGAACAAGAACGCCAAATTGTCGAGCTTCACGACCCAAAACGCGGCCGACACGATGAGGATCCAAATCGCGTAGAGCAAGAGCACCGCCGCGGCGAGCAGCGCGATCGCGGCGCAAACGCCGGCGAGCGAAGGCGTCGCGCCCAACATTCGAAACGCGATCGCCACGAGCGCGACGGCCGCGATCACGTCGAAGCTCTTCCACACGTCGAACTTGGTGGTCGAGACGAGGAACTGCGCGTCCGCGGGCTTCATCAGCACGAAGTCGAGCGTGCCGAGCCGGATCTGCTCCACCACCGCGACGAGCGAGGGGCTCACCGCGCCGTCGAGCACCGCCTTGAGCAGCGTGAACCAGCCGATCACCACGAGCGCGCGCGGGAAGGTCCACCCGGCGATCGCGGGCCTCGCGTGGAGCGCGATGAAGAGCGGCACGATCCCGAGCCCGATCCAGAGGAGCGACGTGAGCGCGCCGATCAGGAAGTCCGCGCGGTACTGCATCCCGAGCGCGATCGAGAGGCGGAGCCGAACGCCGAGGAGCCGCAGGTAGCGCATCATCCACCGAACGACGCGTAGCGCCGGAGGCCCACGCGGAAGGCCATGATCGCGGTGATCGCCGCGCCCGCGACGTAGGCCCACTGCGCCGCGAGCTCGCGCAGCGCGGAGCGCGCGTCGTGGTGGCCCAAGAAGAGCTCGACCGAGAGCCCGAGCGAGTAGCGGAACGGCAGCGACTCCGCGACGGATCGGAGCGCGGGAGGGAAGAGCTCGAGCGGCACCGTGTAGCCCGAGAGCAACATGAACGCGATGAGCCACAGCTCGAAGATCTTGACCGACGACTCGATGAAGAACGCGAGCGAGCCGATGATGGCCATCACGAAGAAGTTGATGAGCCACGCGCCCACGAGCGACGCGAACGCCGCGAAGATCACGATCGGCTCACGCGGCAGCGAGCCTTTGTCGATCGCGTAGATCGCGACCGCGGCGATCGGGGCGCTGAGCGCGGCGCGCAGCGGGACCGCGCCGAGGTTCTCCGCGCTGTACGCGACGAGCGGATGGACCGGACGCAGGAGCCTCCGCGCGAGCGACCCGGTCTTGATCTCGCTGTTGAGCTCCCACACGAGCCACGATCCCGTGAGCTGCCGGACGAGGAGAGTGACGAGAAAATAAGCCGAAAACGTGCGCGGCGTGAACCTGCCCATGGGGGTGTCCGCCGACACCGCGGCCCAGAGCGCGAGGCTCACGAGGGGCATCAGCGTCGTGAGCATCCAGATCAACATCTCGGCGCGGTAGGCGAGGGCCTCGGCCAAGCCCACGCGGAGCATCGTGGGGTACGCGCGGATCACGCGGCGCAGATCGCGGATCACGCGGGGTCCTCGTCGCGCCGCTCGAAGAGATCGCGCATCACCTCCTCGATCGGCGGATCTTCGATCGTGAGGTCGGCGATGCTCGGATCGCCGAGCAGGTGCGCGACCGCGTCGCGGAGGCTCGCCTCCGACACGCGCAGCACCGCGCGCGCGGCGTCGTGCTCGATGATCTCGCCCGCGCGCTCGAGCTGGGCGCGCTCGATCGCGTGATGAAAGCGGAGCGTGACGCGCTTGTGCGGGCGCTTCCCGCGCGCGAGCGAGGCGAGGTCGCCGTCGTAGCGGAGCGAGCCCTCGTCGATGACGATGACCCTCGGGCAGAGCGCGACGACGTCGTCCATATAGTGCGACGTGAGGAGCAGCGTCGCGCCCGTCTGCTCCGAGTAGCGCCGGATGAAGTCGCGCACCGCGAGCTGCATCGACACGTCGAGGCCGATCGTCGGCTCGTCGAGGAAGAGCACGCGGGGCCGGTGGAGCAGCGCCGCGACGAGCTCGCACTTCATCCGCTCGCCGAGCGAGAGCTGGCGCGTGGGCTTCTTGACGAGGTCGCCCAGCTCGAGCAGCTCCGACAGCTCCGCGAGCGTGGCCTTCGCCTCCGCGTCCGGCACTTCGAAGATCGCGGCGTTGAGCGTGAACGTGTCCGCCGGCGGCAAGTCCCACAAAAGCTGCTGCTTTTGGCCCATCACGAGCGTCACGCGTTTGAGGAACTCCGCTTCGCGTCGTTGCGGAACGAAGCCCGCGACGCGAGCCTCGCCCGACGTCGGATGAAGGAGGCCCGACAGCATCTTGAGGGTCGTCGTCTTGCCCGCGCCGTTCGGCCCCAGGAACCCGACGCGCTCGCCGGGCTCGATCGAAAACGTGAGGTCCTGCGCCGCGCGCACGGTCTTGTACGTGCGCCGAAACACCGAGGCGAACGCAGCGCGAAGCCCTGCCGCGCGTTCGTGCACCTCGTACGCTTTGGAGAGGCCGTGCGCTTCGACCGCGTACTTATTTCCGAAAGAGGCGCCCAACATTTCTCGAAAAGATAGCGTGAAGGGGCTTGCACATTGTCGCGGGTATGTATAACGTGGGTTTTGTCCTTTAAGCCTGCCTCAAAAAAATAAGGGCAAGGTTGATCAAATACCGGGATGTCGTGTGGCGCCCAGGGTTAGTTCTCGATGAACCGAGCGTGGGGTTCCCCGCTCAGGGCGTTTTTTTTGACATCTAAGATGGCGATCGAGGCAGAGGGCAACCTCTACCCAGTTGAGCGCTTCGGGGTGATTCATTCACATCGAGGCTAAGTCGCGCGAGGGGACGTGCGCAAGCTCGATTGGTTCTCGAAAGCCTGTCGGGGGATTTGATCCCTACTCGCCCCAGGTCGACGTGATTGCACGTGCGCTCCTGGAGGTCGAACCAATCCGGGGCATGTCTGTGCTCCAGGTGGTCGCGATCTTAAGCCTAGTACCATGCGGGTGCTGGGTTCGGAGCAACAACCGTGTCCACTCTCAACCAAGCAGCGATTCTTCAAGACTACGATTCTGAGCAGGTCAGGGTTTCGTCGGCGGACGCAGAGCCTTCGAGCCAGTACGTCCGCAAGCAAACGCGAAGGCCGTTTCGCGCGCCTCAGCGTCCCACGGATGCGATTAGCCGAGGGATGGAGTTTTTGGCGCACTCGGTTCAGCGTCATGGCATTCAGTCGGTGATCGGCCTCGACGCCTCGTTCGTGCGAACGATTCGGGCCAGCGATCTGCGCGACTTCGTCAACGACAACTGCGGCGTGGACATCGGGTTCACGGCTGGCGACGAGACGTTCTCGTCGATGATCGCCCTCAAGCTCTTCGCCGGTGGCAAGGGCGCGCGCTCGATCATCCGTACCAGCATGCACGTCGTCGAGAAGTACGGGCGCCCGTTCCAGGGTCGCTACTACTTCTTCTGTGACAAGAACGGCTTCGCCGCGGACACCGATTGCACCAGCGTCGCCGCTGCCGCGCTCTACGAAGCGGGCCGGATCACGCGCGAAGAGCTGCTGCATTCGGCGCGCGAGCTGCTCCGCGCCGCCGCGCCGAAGAGCGTTGATGAGCGCGACAACCTCGACTCCGAGACGGGCAAGACCAACGGTGCGCTACGCGAAGGCGTGGTGATGGTTTATTGGGAGGACGGCGAGGAGCCCGACGTCAAGCCCCGCGGCAAGAAGCAAGACGCGGCGGTAGCGGCCAACGTCATCTATACGCTCCTTCTCGCCCAGCAGGACGCCGACCTCGAAGATCCCAATGGGGTCATCGAGAAGACCTGGCAATATATCGTCGACCACCTCCGCTCCGGCGAGTACCTCAACGGGACGCGTTATTATCCTTCACCCGACACGTTTCTTTATTACGTGTCGTACGTGTGCAGGCGCTTCCCGGCCCGCAAGGCCGCGATCCTCGACGACCTCCGCGCCGCGATCCGCGAGCGCAGCCTCGCTCCTGCGAAGCATGGACAGGCTGACGACCCGGTGAGCGCGCTCAACGTCGCGCAGCGTATCCTCGCCGCGCAGAACTTGGGCCTGGTGGAGGACATCGACTTCCAGCTCAACGAGCTCCGGGACATGCAGCGACACGACGGCTCGTGGGCCGCGGCGCCGTATTACTCGCTCGGCAAGCGCGCGCTGTACTTCGGCTCGGCCGCAGTAACGACGCTCTTCGCCACGCGCGCGCTCG
>CAYTJL010000029.1:5651-53848 GCA_964437785.1 uncultured Polyangiaceae bacterium | reverse complement strand
CCTGTTTGTCGCCCGGCGGGATCACCGCGGTAAAGACCGTATCGGCCGGGAGCGCGCCGGGTGGTGCGCGCGGTGAAGACCGAGAAGAAGACCGACACCGTCGACAAGTGGACCCGTGTCACCCATCGTGTCTCGCTCCACGTGAGCAACCTCGGCGGCGTCGCCAAAGAGGTGATCCTCACCGAGCGAATCCCTGTCTCGGAGATCCCGCACGTCACGATCGAGGTCAAAGACAAGGGCACCACCCAAGGCGCCGCGCGCGACGACAACGGCTTTTTGACGTGGCGCGTGCCGATGGACGCCCACGGGCAAAAGACCATCGAGCTCGTCTACGTCATCGCCTATGCGCCGGGCGTCTCGCCGCCTTGATGAGGGCCCGGGGGCACCACGGCGGTGCTAACACTACTGTGTCACCTCCCAGGAACGAGCCGTAACCTCAAGCGATCCGGAATTTTTAACGCAAAGGCGCAAAGGCGCTAAGAGAAGGAGAGTGGGGGCGCGGGCGAGCCGCTCACGCCCTCTTTCGTATCCTTCCCCCTCTCTTTGCGTCTTCGCGTCTTTGCGTTAAATTCTGGAGATCGAGCGGTTGCGGCAGGTTTCTTGGAGGATGACACAGTAGTGCTAATTGCAGCTCGCGCCAGGAGGGCAATCGTCGCTCGGAGGCAGGAAGTGCTGGCAACGATCGGTCGGCGCGAGCGCCCACGTACAAAAATCGAGGAGGAGGAACCCGTCGATGCGCGTGAACGTGACCGCCGGGCTCGAATACACCGGACAAGACAAGCACATATCCATCAGGTTGGGCACCGAGCCTTGATAAAAGAGCTTCGCGGTTACAAGCAGGTTATTGCCCTCCATGAACATATGGCAAAATGGATCGGGAGGCGGGACGTACGTCTCGTCTTGGACGCGGACGAACACACCGCCCCAATCACGGTGAAAGTTCGGGGTCACCGACACCTGGCCCGCGTACTCCGCGACCTCAGCGCTCGACATCACATAAGGAGCAGGGAGGGCGTGCCCCACGCCGGTTCGAACCGCGTGCCCCGGGTCGACGCGGAGCTGAATCTGCTTCGCGGTGCCGGCCATACATGCGGATGGCGCGAACGCCGATGTCTCGCCGGACAGGTCGAGCACGTCACCGGGCGTGAGGTCATCGGGCAAGGCATCTCCGACAGGGACGCTCCCCCCGAGGACGGGGCAAAGAGCGGTGTTGCCGCCGGGCGGGATCATCGCCGGGCTCCCATAACTGATGATCATCAAGCCGGTGTTCTTGGCGGTCGTGGACACGTTTGGGTCAGAGATGAGCGCTCCCCAAAGGCAGCTCCCACTGTTACTCTTGCTCACGAGAAACTTATGGCTCATGACCACGACGCCGGTGACGGTCACCATGGATCCCGGCCCCAGCGTGCCGTTCGTGATCTCTTGAATCGTAGTGCTTTGAAGCCCCCCGCCCGAGCCACCGCCGCTCGACGACGCCCCGGAGCTGGAGACGACAGAGCTGCTCGCCCCACCGCCCCCTCCGTTCCCGCCACCGCCCGACCCGGAGCTCGACGTCGTGTTGCTGTTCCCCCCACACCCCGCGCCGTTCGTGAGGACGACAAGAGCGCCGAAGAGAAGCCCTATCCCAACCCAAACGCGTGTATCACCGAACATCATGTCACCTCCGCAGCTAGCGCCGAATGGCCCACATCCCGGCGGGCCCGACCACGTAACCCTGTTTGTCGCCCGGCGGGATCACCGCGGTAAAGACCGTATCGGCCGGGAGCGCGCCGGTGCCGGCGCGCTTCAAGCTCGATCCGTCCCAGCGCAGCAACATCGCGTGATCGCCCGCGATCCAAACGTCATTCGGGCCGCGCGCCGCGACCGCGCGGAGCGCGACGCGGAGGCGCGCGCCGCCCACCTCGACGTGATAAGCACGTACGGTGGTGTCTTTGACGTGCACGAGCCCGCCGTCGAGCCCGACCGCCCATGCCTCGTTTGGCCCAACCGCAGAGACGGCGAGGAGCGCTCCGTCGGGCGCGCGGTGGCGCGTAAAGGCACCTCCGTCGAAGTGGACGAGCGCCCCTTCTCCCGCGGGCCACGCGCGCGTGCCGTCGTCCGTCGCGAGGAGCCCACCCGCGAGCCAAACGTCGTTGTCGGCGCGGACCGAGACCCCTGCATACGCCGCCAAAGGGAGCCCTTTGACCGCACGGAGCCCGGCGCGGCCGGCCACCACCGCGCGCGGCGACATGTCGTCGCTCGACGCCGAGACCGCCCACACATCCCCGCTCGGAGAGGCGCCGATCGCGAGCAGCGCGGGCAGCCAGACAACGTCGGTGGTCGTCCCTTGAGCGACGGTGCGGAGCGCCACCATGCGGTCAGGGCCGGTAGAGAGGAACGCGCCCTCGCCGGGTGCTTTGATCGCGGCGCAGCGCTGGCCGTCGAGGGGGGTTTGCGGGGTCGCGCGATGGATGAGCCGCGCGGAGGCGCCATCGTATTCGACGATGCGCTGCCGGTCGTGAAACCACACGAACCCTTTCGTGGGCCCCTCCTCGGCGCCCAGCGCCGCGGTCAAAGGCCTCTCCCCCGGGATCGTGAGCAGGATGGGATCGAGCCGAATCCCAGGCTCGATCGCGCTCAACGCCAAAGGAGCGCTCGGCGCGGCGACGGGCGGGACCGACGCCTCTTTGCCCTCGATGTCCTCGGTCTTGCCTGCTCGCGCGGTGACACGCCAGTTGCCGATCCACACATCGCCGGAGGCGCCGGGGACGATGGCCCCCGCCGGGATGCCTGCGACACGCCGCATCGCGCGGCCGTCGTAGCGCGCCACGCCATCTCCCGCAAACCAAAGATCGTTCGGCCCCGCGCCCCCGATGTGCTCGATGAATTGGAGAGGGGCCTTGACGCGCGTAAAGGCGGCGCCGTCCCAATGGAGCAAGACGCTGCCATAATTCACGATCCCTTGGGCGATCCAAACGTCGTTGGGGCCGCTCGCCCAGAGCGCACGCGCAGGCGGGGAGCGGCTCTCGCCATAGCCGAATTCGTCGTAGAGCTGCTCATCGGAGGGCGGCTCGTGAACCTTCTTGCCGTCCCGGTAGACACCGCCCTTGTCGAGCCGCCACAACGCCTCTCCCGCAAACACGATGGGTTTGTTCTCCCACCACCCCGCGCCGTCCGGCCACTCGAAGGCGATCCAACCCCCTTCGAGGGCCTTGGGCGGCGCGCCGCCCTCGACGCGGAAGGACGGCGAGAGCCCTTTGGCGATGCACGTGTCCGCGACGCAAAACACCTCTCGTCCGCCCGGCCCGAGCGCGTAGGTCGGCCCCGACACGCTCGATTCGATGGGCTGCCCGGTCGCGTTCGAGGGCTTCTTGAGGTCGCGCCGCTCGCGAAGATCCTTGCCGCTGCGCTCGAGCACGTGGAGCGCCACGCCGGACATGGCGGGAGCGACCTTGGACCACGTCTGCTCCAAACCGATCACGAGGAGCTGCCCTTGGGGACCGCGCGCGAGCGAGGTCGCGTTGAATTCGGTCGCTCCGCTGAGGAGGGGAGAGCTCATCAGGGTGATCTCGGGCGCCGGGACGTGACTCCATGTCTTGCCGTCGAAGTGATGGAGCCTTCGCTCGCGCTCATCGTTCTCGAAGCGCGACTCGAGCGCCCACGCGTCGGCCGGCCCGAAGACGACGTCGGGCGCCCGCGGCCAAGGCTCCGCGCGGAAATCGAGCGAGGCCATGAGCGGAGAAGGAGGCTCGATGACCGTGCGCGCGACAGGATCGACGACGAAGGTTCCCCATGAGGTGATCACGTCGAATCCGCCGCTCGGCCGCAGGTGAACCTCGCTGACAGACCCCCTCACCCCGAGCTGAAAGCGGGGCTCACCGTCGAAGTCGAGCCCGACGAGCGAGCCGTCGGCGGCGCCCACGAGCAAGAGGCCGCTCGGGTCGACCGCGATCGATCGATGAGCGTCGCCTTTGTGGCCCGGAAAGAGCCGGAGCGGCACGCGAAAGCTGGTGAGCGGCGCGCTCGCTTGCCGCTCGACGCCCGCGTCGTCCGCGACGATCACCCCATGGTCGATGCCGTCCTCGCCCTCGAAGAGCTGCATCCGCCCGCCGGTCGAGACCACGAGATGATCGCGCGCGGCGAACAGCTCCTTCCCAACCTTGATCTCTGCTTTCCATCGCTCCTCTCCCCGGCTGTTGAGCCTGCGGGCAAAGCGCGCATCGAGCACGAACGCTCCCCCGCCGGGCGCGGCGATGGCGCGGCGCGCGCCTTTGACCGTCGCGTGAAAGAGCTCTCTCCCCTCTTTGTCGCGGGCGACGACGAGATCCTTCTCGATGATCACCTTGATCTCGGGCGGCAGAGGCGCGATCACCGAAGGGAGAGGGGGTGACGGCGGAGGCGTCGAAGGTGGGTTTGCCTCGCCCGCGCCGCAGGCCGAGATCACGAGCGAGGAGGCGAGGAGCGTTCGCTTCATGGTGTTTGGGGCGGGCGCGAGCGAAAGGCCAAACCCCTCGTCGTTCGCCCTTTGGCGGGTTGCTTCTTGTCCCCTCCCACGATCCACAGCTCACCTCCGCGGCCGAGCCACGCGTCGCGCATTTCGTCGAGGGGTGTTGGCCCCCGCTGGAGAGCGGCGCCGTCCCAGCGATGGAGCTGCTCTTTGCCGAGGATCCACACGTCGCGCGCCGCGAGGATCCGGCTCGCGCGTAGGTCGCGCGGCGTGGGGACGGTGACGAAGGCGCGCGAGGAGCGGTTCCATTGAAACACGATGTCTCCCTCGCCGCGCTCGTCCCGCCCGCCGAGGAGCCACACGGCGTTGTCCGCGCCGACGTCGAGATCGCGGACGAAGAAGGGCGCTTTGAGGCTCTCCCAACGAACGCCGTCCCAATGATGGACGCTCTTTTGGTAAGGAGAGAAGAGCCAGAGATCGACCGGAGAGCGCCCTTTGAGCCGCGCCGCCGAGAGCGCGTTCCCGCTATATTCGACCGCCGGCTGCGGCGAGGGCAGGCCATCGATCGTGAACGCGCGGTACGCCTCGAAGCGGACGAGCGACGAGCCGTTCGACGTGGGTCGCGGCTCCGCGTCCGCGGGTCGCTCGATCGCCAAGAACAACGCCGAACCGCGTTTGTCGCACGACCAAGCGCCCTTCTCCGATCGACGCGCCTCGACGCGTTGAGGGCCGCCGAAGTCCTCATAAGCGCCGATCGCGACAGGGCCGCTCGGCCCGGCGAAGAGCCCGTGATACGTCAGGCCGAAAGGGCACTTCGGGGGTTTGTCGCGCACGACCTTGGCGCCGTCCCACCGGAGCACGTCAACGTAGCTCCCGTCGGTCGCGAGCATCCACACGTCACGTTCGCTCAGCCCGTCGGCGGCGAGGATCTCGGGCGTCCCCTCGGGCAGCGCGACAGGCTCGAACGTTCGCGTGAGCGGCGCGGGCGGCGGGGGCGGCGGTGGGGGCGCGGGCGGCGTGCCCTCCGGCTCGGTGTCGCCGAGGAGCGAGAGCCGCGGCGGATCGTGCGACGTCGAAGAGGGCTTTGGCGGCGAGGACGACGCGGGCGGCGGCGCGATGGGCCCTTCGGGCGGCGCGCACGCCCCCAAGGCCATCGCCGTCATCGCGGCCAGCGCGCTCACGCGCGATCGGCGCGAGATGTCTCTCCCCAAAAGGCTCTTCATGGATCGTTTACGGTTGTTGCCAATCGACCGCCATCACCGCCGGATCGGACGGGTCGACGCGCACGGCCACGTTGGATCCGACGGCGGCGCGGTGGCCGAGCCCGTGGCCCACGATCTCGCGGTGGATCGCGACATAAGGGCCCTTGCCGGGGAGCTGGACGTTCATGTGGAGCTCGACGAGGGGCTCGCCGTTGATGCGCACGCCGGTGCCGTTCATGGCCATGATGCGCGCGCGGCCGAGGACGCCCGTTTGAAGGAGCTTTTGCTTGGCCGCCTTCATGCGCGCGATCATGCCGAACGTGGCCACGAACGTGAGGCCGATGGAGCTCAAGATGATGATCGTGTGGACGACGGCGATGGCCTCGCTCGGCACGACGGCCCACGCGATGAAATCGAGGACGAGCCCGATGCCCACCGCGCCGAGCGCGAGCCCGATGGTGAGGCCGATGTTGAACGAGCTCTTGGTCCGAACGGCGTTTTGCGCCATCGAGGCCATTTGCATGCGCGCGGCGGGGAAGCTCTGTTGGCAGAGCGAGAGCTCGGGGTTCGAGGCGAGGATCTGCTCGATGAGCTGCGGGCGCCCCGGCTCGCCGGACGAGATCTGGACGATCTGCTCGACGGCTTGTTGGAGCTGCCCCGTGCGCTCGAGCGCGTTGGCGCGGAGCAGCGCGCAGATCTCATCTTGTCCGTCGGCGATGGGCACGTCGTCGATGCGCGTGCCGAGCGCTTGGAGCACGGTTTGGAGATCACCCGCCTTGGTGGACACGTACGCGCGCGAGAAGCGATAGGCCGTATCCATTTGGATGTCGGCCGCGCGCGTGTTGCAGAGGCGGAGCCACTCCTCGGCGGCGGGGAGATCGCCGACGCGCGCCGCGTTGCGCGCGAGCATCCCGTGCAACACCTGGCGGTGGCGAGGATCGGTGAGCGCGTCGCGCGCCGTCTCGAGGAGGCCCCTCACCTCGGCGTCTTTGCGCTGGCGCGACAAGGTCCCATAGAGCAGGAGCGTCGAGAAATAGAGCCGTTCGGTCGCGCCGAAGGACCCTCCGCCGCTCGTCACCTCCTGCCGCGCGCGCTGGAATTCGCTGAGCGCTTGGGGCACGAGCTCGGGCGGGAGCGAGCCGTTCACCACCAGATGTTGGAGCGCGGGCGGCGGCAACATCGGTTTGTGATCCTGCTCCCGGAGGCGCTGAAACCGCTCGGCCTCGCTCACCGGCGATTGCACGGCGGCGATGGCTTTGTCGCGGCTCTCGTCGCGCGGCGCCACCACCGCGTTCGCGTTGCAATAGCGGCACGTCACGGATCCGCCCGCGATCGCGCCCTCGATCGGCGCGCCGCACTGGGGGCAGAGGAGGAGCCGGAGCTCGCGGCTGAAGAGAGTTTTGTGCATCGCCTCGGAGCGATGCTCTCACCCGAGACGATGGTTTGGCAACAGGTTTATGGCGCGCAGAGGGGGAATTGCCCCGCGCCCGGCGAGTCCCCCGCTTCGATGAAGGGGATGGCCGTGTCCTCGAGCACGGCGCCGTTCACGTCGGTGACGCGCAGCTCATAAGGCCCGTCGCCGAGCCCGCCCGACAAGATGAAGTAGTTGTAGTCGGCGCGATCGAGCGCCGCGTACGCGCCGCCCTTCTTGCCCTCCACCTTGCTGACCGCATAACGGGCGTTACGGATCTGGATCGCCGTCCAAAAGGGGTTCGACCCCTCTTTGAAGTGATAGACGATGGGCCCCGTCACCTCGCACGGCGCGTAGTGCCAGGTGATGCCCACCTTGCCCTGCGGCAGATCGGCGATGGTCGAGAAGGCTTGTTGGCTGAGGTCGAGATCACCCTCATTGCAGCCCGGGCACTGGTCGACGATCTTCACCGTGGCTTCGCCCTTGGGGCCGGTGAGCCGCACGCACGCGCCGCACACGGCCGACGCCGCGTACTCCACGTGGTTCATCGCCGCCACCATCAGATCGCCCGTGGGATCGAACGAACAGTTGCCCGAGCCGTCAGCGTCGTAATACGTGGCGAAGCCCTGGTGATCGCCCCCGGGCGCGCACGCGGGCCCGCCGCCTCCCGAAGAGCCCGACGACGAGGCGCCCGACGAAGAGACGCCCGAGGACGATGAGGACGACGACACCGATCCTCCCCCGCTGCCCGACGACGTGCTGCCCGAAGGCTCGCCGCCCCCGCCGCAGGCCGCGAGCCAAACCACCGAGAGGACCCAAGGAGAGAGCGTTCGCTTCACGGCATTCACCTCTTTGCGCGCGGACGACCTTATCATGGTGCATACCCCAACGGCGCTCGAATCACCTCTCGGTCGTGCGCGGTCTTGAGCACGAAGTGCCCTTGGAGCCAGCGCTCGCCCGCGTTCGGGCGCTCCAGCACCACGCGGAGCGCGGCCACGAATTCGAGGAGCGCCCCGTCCAAACCGACGTCGCCAATAGCGCCCTTGAGCCCCGCGAGGACCGCCCCCGCGAGCTCGTGGCTCTGCGCGTACGTGGGCGCCGAGGGCTCGCGCTCAGGATCGGTGAAGTGACGCGCGCACGCGGCGGCGTCGAGCGACGTCCACCCGCGGCACACGAGCGGGCGCACCTCATAGATGGAGCAAATGCCCTCGTCGAGCAACGGACAAGGCACGTTGAGCGCCGCGCGGTCGGCGCGCGAGAGGCCGTGTGTCACCGCATCGACCTCACGCACCCCGGCCGCGATCGCGTCGAGCTCTCCCGCGCTCCGCGTCCCTCGGAGATAGGCCGCGATGCGCAGCGCCTCGGGCGCCGTGACGATGATCTTGGCCGAGCAGCACGCGTGACACCCGCGCTCACACGCGATGGGCGAAGGCGGCGGCTCGCGCTCCTGCGCCGCGCGCCCGAGCTCGGAGGCGCGTTGAGAGGCGACCTTCGCGGCCTCGATCGCGCCCTCCTCGGTCCCGTCAAAGCACCTCGCGAGCGCGCGCCGCTCGCCCTCGGCCACGGCGGCGAGCATGGACGGCGACCATCGCGTGCGCGAAGCGACAGGCAGCTTGCGAGGCTGTTCTTTGGGCATGGGGTGAGGGCGTCACTTCAATCGGTAGATGACGCCGTTGTTCCCCTCTTCGCTCAGCTCGTAGCCCGAGGCCCAAACGGAGGTCGCGCCGCTGCCGCTCATCGACGTGAAGATGAGGAGCGATGAGAAGTCGGATCCGACCGAGTCGTTCGTCCAGCCCGCGCCGTCGTAATGGCCAAAGACACCCGCCTCGCCGCCCGCCCAAACATCGTTGTTGGAGGCGGCCCAAACACACCCATACGACTCGTCGGAGGCCGTCTCCGTCCACGCGGAGCCGTCCCAGTGTTGGAGCGTCTCGCTGTCGCCGACCACCCACACGTCGTCGGAGGCGGTGCCCCAGACCGCGCGCGGATAGGTGCCATTGCCCGTCAACGTGGTCTCCGACCAATTGGCGCCGTCCCAGTGATAGAGCCCGCCGAAATCCGACGCGGCCCAGATGTCGCTCCCGCTCGCGCCCCAAATGCCCGTCGCCGCGGAGGCGTTCGTGAACGAACGCGTGATGGTCGCGCCTTCGACGCGGATGATCTCGGAGTTGACCGCGCCGCCGCCCACCGCATAGTCGTCCTCCGCGAGCACGAAGAGCGCGTTGAAATCAGGCGGATCGGGGATGCCGTGAACGAGCTCCTCCCAGCCCGCCGACGGGCCGCGATAACGGTAGATCTGTGTGCCCGACGTGACCCAAATGTCGTCCGGCGCGAGCCCCCAAATGGCGGTCAAGCTCAAGCCCACTCCGGGGCTCGACGCGCCGGGCCCTTCGACCTCCTTCCAGGCGCTCCCGTCGAAGTGCAAGACACGGCTGCCCACCGCCCAGACGTCCTCATCCGAGAACGCCCAGATGCCGGTGAGCGTGGAGAATTGAGGGTTTTCGGCCGGAGGGAGCTCCTGCTTGCCGTTGCCCCCCGCCGAGCCTCCGCCGCAGCCGGCGAGCACGACCACCATCCAAGGAACGAGCCAGCGGGTTCGGTTCTTCACGGTACGAGCTGATACGTCCGCGCGGGCCTTGTCAAGAGGTTGGCAACGCTCGCCGCGGGCCCATCCTTCGTGTATCGTCTCGCCCCTTCGAGGAGCGCCGATGACCAACTCACCACGACCCCCAAAGCGCCGCGCCGGCCTGCTCGCGAGCGCGCTCGCCGCCGCAGCGGCGCTCGGCGCGCTCTGGGGCGTGCCAAGGCATCTCGTCGGCGGCGACGCGGACCGGTGGTATCGCGGAGATCCGAGCCTCCAACAAGGGCTCGCCGCCGAGCTCGTCGCGTTCGAGGCGCGGGACGACGCGCGGCGCGACCCGTCCTCTCCGCCTCAAGGCCGCTTCGAAGGGGAGTGGGCGCTCGTCACCCATCAAATGATCGCGCTCGGCCTCGGGCAGCTCTGCCTCGCTCACCCCGAGTGGAAACCCCGTTATACCAAGGTGATCACGAGCGCCGCGCAGAAGAGCTTCTTGCCCGTGATGCGCGACTTCGGCACGCGCGCGTGGCGCGGTGAGGACGCGCTCGCGAGCCTCTCCAGCGCCCACGGGCACGCCTACCTCGCGTATCCCGCGCTCGCGATCGGGATGGCGCGCCTCCTCGATCCCTCGTTCGATCCCGCGCTCGCCGCGCAGCACGACGCGCTCATCAACGCGTATGAGCGCAGGCTCCTCGCCTCGCCCACAGGGCTCATCGAGACGTATCCCAACGAGGCGTATCCCACCGACGTCGCCGCGGTGGCCGCGGCCATCGCGGTGCACGGCCGCGCCACGGGCAAAGACCACACGCGCGTCATCGCGCATTGGGCCGAGAAGGTGAAGAAGGTTCACATCGATCCCGCGAGCGGGCTCGTGATTCAACGCATGGGCGCCGCCGACGCGCGCCCGCACGACGCGCCCCGCGGATCGGGCACCGGGCTCGCGGCCTATTTTGCAGGCTTCGCCGACCGGCGCGTCGCCGCGCTGCTCACCGAAGGGCTCCTCCGGCACGAGTCAACCCTCCTCGGCTTCGGCGCCATTCGCGAGTACGCAACAGGGCATCACGGGCTGGGCGACGTCGACAGCGGCCCTGTCGTCCTCGGCGTCTCGGTCGCGGCCACGGGCTTCGCGCTCGCCCCCGCGCGCGCCTTCGGCCATCAAGACGCCTTCACCCGCATTTATCGCACCACCGATCTCTTTGGTGTCTCCGTGGGAGGCGCCGATCGCGCGCGCTTTGCGACGGGCGGGCCCATCGGCAACGCCCTCTTGCTCGCGCTCCTCACGTCGGGGCCGGAGCTCGCGCCATGAGCCGTGACGCCCTCCGTCGTGTCGCCAAGGCCCTTCGCTCCCCGGGGATCATCATCGTCCTTTATCTCTTCGCGCGCTTCGCCTTCGCGCGGATGACCGAGGACGACGGCCTGCTCACGCCCGAGAGCGCGCCTAAACCGAGCGTCGTCATCGCCGGTATCGTGGTCATCGTGCTTCGGCTCGTCGTGGTGGCCATTGTGCCACCTCTCCTTGCATGGAGGGTTGTGCGCGTGTTGGCCGAGAAATATATCTCCCGTTCAAACGAGCATCCTTAAAGCAGAGAGCATGCCAGGATCGGCCCCATTTCTTTTTGTAGGCGCGCTCTTTTTCTTTGAAATGCAGGTCGCGATGCTGCCACAAAGGGCGCTGGGCCCACGGCTTGGGCGATGTTGCCTATTCCGTCATTAAGCCCCCTTTAAGGAGACAAGCTCGACGTACAGCCACAGATGACGAAGCGTGGCCGCCCGCGTCCACCCATCGCGGGTGAGCCCTCATGCGAGGAGCCTTTATGACCCAATCCCGCGCTCGTTCTCTCACGCGAAATTCTCTGACGCTCGTCGCCGCGCTCGCCGTGAGCGCCGCGGCCGTGTCCGAGGCAAAGGCAGAGTCGTCGTTCACCCTCTTCGAGAGCGGCCAGGTACGACCGCTCGCGATGTCCCCCGACAAGAAGCACCTCTTCGCCGTCAACACGCCGGACAACCGCCTGGAGGTCTTCCGCGTCCACAAAGGCAGCTTGGTCCACACGTCCTCAATCCCGGTGGGGCTCGAGCCGGTGGCCGTGGCGGCGCGATCCAATCATGAGGTGTGGGTCGTCAACCACCTCTCCGACAGCGTGAGCGTCGTCGCGCTCGATCACAACGCGGGCACGGGCCACGTCGAGCGCACGCTGCTCGTCGGCGACGAGCCGCGTGACATCGTATTTGCCGGCCCGGGCAAAAAGCGCGCGTTCATCACCGCGGCGCACCGCGGCCAAAACGTCCCCTTCGACCCCGAGCTCACGACGGGCGGCGTAGGGCGCGCGGACGTGTGGGTGTTCGACGCGAACAACCTTGGGGGCTCGCTCGGCGGGGCTCCGCTCACCATCCTCACGCTCTTCACCGACACGCCCCGCGCGCTCGCGGTGACGCCCGACGGAAAGCGCGTGTATGCGGCCGGGTTCCACACGGGCAACCAAACCACCAGCATCGGTATGTTCTCGCTGCTCCCGTTCGGCTTCGGGCCGGACGGCACCCCCGGCCCCGCCACCTCGGCGAACGGCGATCCGGCGCCCCCGGTCGGCGCCATCGTCAAGTGGGATGGCCAGCACTGGGTCGATGCTTTGGGCCGCGATCGCGATCAATACGTGAAGTTCTCGCTGCCCGACAAAGACGTCTTTGCCATCGACGCGATGGCCAATCCCCCTGCGCCCGTCGACGGGCCCGGCGGCGTCTTTCCGGGCGTCGGCACCATCTTGTTCAACATGGTCGTGAACCCCGTGAACAAGAAGATCTACGTCACCAACACCGAAGCGAACAACCACGATCGCTTCGAGGGGCCGGGCGTCTTCACGGGCCACAGCCTGCGCGGCCATCTCCACGAGAGCAGGATCACCGTCCTCTCGCCGAACGGCGGAGTCGCGCCGCGGCACCTCAACAAGCACATCGACTATGACGTCGACGGGCTCGTGTCGCTGCCGCCCGCGCCCAACGCCGAGAGCGTGCGGAGCCTCGCTTTCCCGACGAGCATGGAGGTGACGGCCAATGGGCAGACCCTCTATGTCGCCGCGCTCGGATCGAGCAAGGTCGGTGTCTTCTCCACCGCCGCGCTCGAGAACGACACCTTCGTCCCGAGCGAAGCCGATCACATCCCCTTGACGGGCGGCGGGCCCACGGGCCTCGTGCTCGACGAGTCGCGCGATCAAATCTACGTCCTTACCCGCTTCGACGACGCGATCTCCATCCTCGACACCAACACACGTGCCGAGACGGCGCACGTGCGCATGCACAACCCCGAGCCCGAGAGCATCGTTCACGGGCGGCGCTTCCTCTACGACGCCGCCACCACATCGACCCACGGCGACTCGGCCTGTGCGAGCTGCCATGTGTTCGGCGACTTCGACAGCTTGGCGTGGGATCTCGGCAACCCCGACGGCGAGATGCTCACGGATCCAGGCCCGTTCAAGAGCTCTCTCGCCAACCTCATCGGCGACGGGCAGCCCTTGCCGGAGGTCTTTCACCCCATGAAGGGCCCGATGACCACACAGAGCCTCCGCGGCATGGCCAACCACGGTCCCATGCACTGGCGCGGCGATCGCACCGGCGGCAACGACGCGCCGAGCGCGCAGCCCGACAGCGGTGCGTTCGACGAGCGGGCGGCCTTCAAGAAGTTCAACGGCGCCTTCCCCGATCTGCTCGGGAGGAGCAATCAACTGTCCGCCGCGGACATGGAGAGCTTCACCGACTTCGCCCTTCAGATTACGTATCCGCCCAACCCCCACGCGCCGCTCGACAACACCCTCACCCCCCAGCTCGCGCGCGGGCGTGATCACTTCGAGGGGATCAACTGCGGCATCGACCCCAACTGTCCGAACGGCGGCTGCGCGGTCCTCACGTGCGCGAGCTGCCATGTCCTCGATCCGAGCCTCAACGCCGGTGTGGCGGCGCCCGGCGCGTTCGGGAGCGACGGTGAGAGCAGCTTCGGGTTCAGCTTCCAAATCTTCAAGGCCCCTCACCTCCGCAACCTCTATCAAAAGGTCGGTATGTTCGGCAACGCGCTGAACCCCGGCTTCTTGCTCCAAGACGACAGCTTCCAAGGCGATCAGGTGCGCGGGTTCGGCTTCCTCCACGACGGCACCGTCGACACGCTCTTCCGGTTCCACACCGGGATCAGCTTCTCGGAGCTCTTCAACGGGCCGAATTCGGGCGCCTTCCCCTCCGGCCCCGAGGGCGACGTCCAGCGGCGCGACATGGAGGCTTTCCTGCTCGCGTTCCCCACGAACCTCGCGCCCATCGTCGGCCAGCAAACCACGCTCACCGCGGCCAACAAGAACGCCGTGCTCCCGCGCCTTCTCCTCCTCCGGCAGCGCGCCGACGCGGCCGAGTGCGACCTCGTCGCCAAGGTCGAGCTCTTCGGGACCGAGATGGGCTTTCTGTACGTGGGCGGCGGGTTCTACAAGGGTGATCGGCAGGCGCTGCCGCCCGTCGATCAAACCACGCTCAACCATCTCGCGACGTGGTTTGGACAGCCCGTCACGTACACCTGCGCTCCTCCCGGATCGGGCGAGCGCATCGGCCTCGACCGCGACAACGATGGTCATTGGGACGGCGACGAGCGCGCCGCCGGGAGCGATCCCGCCGACGCCTCCAGCGTCCCCTGATCGACGTTGAAAAGCGCCCCAGAAAATTATTTTTGCACACCTGCCCAGGGGCCCCTGTCTCCCCGGTGAGAGCCGTGTGTGCAAAGGCATCTCCGGCATTTGACCCTCGTGCTCCGACCCGCGGAGGGGTGATACCCTCCGCGGCATGACGAGCGTAGGGCCCCTTACCCTTGGATTTTACGGCACCGAAGACCCGAGCGCCCCCGAGGGCGCGAACAACATGCTCGAAGACGCGTTGCGAGATTTCGATTCGCGGGGGCGCGCCGCGTGGCCCAAGGTGCCGCTCGATCCAACGGCGTTTGCGGCCTACCTCGGCGCGCGCGTCCCCGAGGGCGCCGAGCCCGTCGCGTGGCTCGGCGAGCTGCGCGCGGGCGATCTGTTCCTCGCCTGCGCGTGCGCCGAGGGGAGCGCCGAGGCGCTGCGAGCCTTTGATACGACCTTCCTCGAACGCATGGGCGCTTACCTCAAGAACCTCCGTCCCTCGCCTGATCTCGTCGCGACGACGCGGCAAGACCTGCTCGAGAAGCTCTTCGTAGGCGGGCCGGAGGGCGCGCCGAAGATCACGCAATACGAGGGCAAAGGCTCGCTCGAAGGGTGGGTGCGCGTCACCGCGGTCCGCGCCGCGTTGAACAAAATCGAAGCCTCGAAGTCGGCCGAGGAGCGCAGCGAGCCGCTCGACGATCTGGCCCTCGCGGTCGCGCCCGAGGGCGATCCCGAGATCGATTTGCTGCGCGCCCGTTACAAAGACGACTTCCTGGCCGCGCTCCGCGCCGCGATCGCCGGCCTCCCGCGGCGCGATCGCGCGCTCCTCCGCTTCGTCTTCGTCGAGCGCTTGTCGCCCGCGCGCATCGCCGTGATGTACCGCGTGCACCGCACCACGGCGATGCGGTGGATCGACGCGGCCGAAGAGGAGATCTTCACGCGCACCCGCAGCGAGCTCGCGGCGCGCCACAACCTCTCTGCGTCGGAGTGTGATCACGTGCTGTCGGTCATGAAGAGCCGAGTCGACATCTCGCTGAACGCGCTCTTCAGGTCCGGCGCATGAGATGCCTCGACGAGAATCAAATCCTCCTCGTCTTGGAGGGCGAGATCCCGTGCTCGGAGGTCGAGGAGCATTTGGACGCGTGCGCCGCGTGCCGGCGCGTCCTCGGCGCGGCGGCCCCCGACGAGGACGAGGGCGAGGCCTTCGCGCGCGGCGCCGCGGTCGATCGTTATGTGATCCTCGCGCCGCTCGGCCGCGGGAGCATGAGCCGTGTTTACAAGGCCTATGATCCCGACCTCGATCGGCCCGTCGCGCTCAAGCTGCTGCGCCGCGAGGGCGATCAACACCTCATCTTGCAGGAGGCGCGCGCGCTCGGGAAGCTCTCGCACCCCAACGTGGTGCAGGTCTATGACGCGGGCAACCACGAGGGGAGCGTCTTCATCGCGATGGAGCTCGTGGACGGCGCGCCGCTCTCCACGTTCTGCGAGGGCCCGCCGAAACCCTCGTTTCGCGCGGTGATCGACGCGTACATCGAGGCCGCGACGGGCATCGGCGCGGCGCACGCGCGCGGGATCATCCACCGCGACGTCAAGCCGTCCAACATCCTGCGCGGGAACGACGGGCGCGTTCGCGTCGCGGATTTCGGGCTCGCGGCGATCCGTTCGCCCGCGTCGATCGGCGGCCGATCGCGCCCCGCGCGCGCGAGCGAGGGCCTCGTCGGCACGCCGCTCTACATGGCGCCCGAGCAGCTCGACGGCGCCGAAGCGACGCCGCGGAGCGACCAATACGGGCTCTGCGCCGCGCTCTTCGAGGGGCTCTACGGCGAGCTCCCGTTCCCGCGATCGTCGTACGAGGAGCTGTGCGCGAAGAAGCGCGAGGGCGCGCCCGAGGCCCCCAAAGGCACGAGCGTGCCCGCGTGGATCCACCGCGCGATCGCGCGCGGGCTCGCGCCGGAGAGTGACGATCGCCACCCCTCCATGGAGGCGCTCATCGCCGCGCTGCGCGACGATCCCTCCGCGCGAAGGAGGGGCCGGCTCCGCGCGATCGGCGCGGGCGCGATCGGCGCGGCGCTCCTCACGATCGCGGCCGTTGGAGGGGCGCGCTCCGCGAAGAACGATCCGTGCGCGCACCCGGAGCGCGCGCTCCGCGGCGCGTGGGACGACGACACGAAGAGCCGCGTGCGCGCGTCGTTGTTCAACACGAAGCGGAGCTACGCGCCCGACGTGGCCGATCGCGTGCTCGCCCGGCTCGACGGCTACGCCGCCGCGTGGTCCGCCATGCGCGGCGAGGTGTGCGCGGCGTCCGGCGGCGCGGGCGCGCCGCGCGAGAGCCTCGCGGTGCGCGACGCGTGCCTCGATCGAAGGCGCGATCAGCTCGCGGCGCTGACCGCGCTCCTCGCGGAGCGACCGGATCCCGAGCTGCTCGACAAGGCCCCTGAAATGGCCGCGAAGCTGCCGTCCATCGCGACGTGCGCGGACACCGAGGCGCTCCTCGCGCGGGTGCGCCCGCCCGAAGATCCGCTGGTGAAGGCTCGGATCGCCGCCCTCACGCCGCGGGTCGATCGCGCGGAGGCGCTCTACAAAGCAGGTAAATTCAAGGATGGTCTCGCGATCGCAGAGCCCCTCCTCGCGGAGACGAGCGACCTCGCGTACGCGCCGCTGCGCGCGCAAATCGAATTCGTGACGGCGGAGCTGCGTTACGGCGCCGGCGACTACCAAGGCGCCGTCGCGCTGCTGCGCGTGGCCACCATCACGGCGGCCAAAGGCAAAGACGACATCCTCGCCGTGCACGCGTGGTCCAACCTCTTGTTCGTGACGTCGAGCCGCCTGCGGCGGCTCGATGAAGCGGCGGTGATCTTGTCGCTCGGCCACTCCGCGGCGGCGCGCGTGCAAGACACGCAGGCGCTGTCGCACTGGGCCGACGTCGAGGGCTCGGCGCTCTCGGACATGGGCAAGCTCGAAGCGTCGAAGCAGGCGTACGAGCGCGGGCTCGCGATGCGCGAGAAGGCGCTCGGGCCCGATCACCCCGACACCTCGGTGTCGCTCAATAACCTCGGTATCGTGCTCTGCAGGTTGGGCCGGTGCGGAGAGGCAAAGACGTATTTGGAGCGCGCGGTGGCCGTCTCCGAGCGCGCGATCGGCCCCTTTCACCCCGACACCGCGGCGTCGATCACGAACCTCGGCAACGCGCTCAGGCGCACGGGCGACTACGTCGCTGCGCGGCGCGCGCACGAGCGCGCCATCGCGATCAAAGAGCAGGCGCTCGGCCCCGATCACCCGAGCGTCGCGGGGGCGCTCTCGAACCTCGGGAACGTGCTCCACGACATGGGGGACGACGCAGGAGCGCTCGCGGCGCACGAACGGGCGCTCGCGATCAAGGAGCGCGCGCTCGGCCCCGAGCACCTCGACGTCGCGAGCTCGCTCGTCGGGATTGGGAACGCGAGCCTCGGCCGCGAGAAGCTCCCCGAGGCCGAGCGCGCGTTCGAGCGCGCGCTCGCGCTGTACGAGAAGCACCAAGGCGCGAAGCACGAGGACCTCTCGTCGTCGCTCACCGGCCTCGGCAAGGTCGCGCTCGCGCGCGGCGACCTCACCTCCGCCGTGCGCCTCCTCGAACGCGCGGAGAAGGTCGGTAGCGGCGAGCGCCGCGCGGAGGCGCAGCTCTTCCTCGCAGAGGCCTTGTGGCGCGCGGGCAAGGAGCGCGACCGCGCCCGTTCGCTCGCGGAGCAGGCGAGGGAAGGGTTCACCGCCGCGCGCCACAAGTCCGGCCTGGAGCGCGCGATGAAGTGGCTCTCCGCCCACTGACGCGGCGCTGATTTCGCGCGCCCCCTTTACAAGCCGCCCCGCGCTGTTTAAGATTCAAACAGTGATTGAATCTTCGTTTCAATCGGAACCACGAACCCGGGAGCAGGTCATGCGATCGAGCACGCTTCTTCGAGTCAACGCCGTGTTCCTCATGGTCATGGGGGGCGCCGCCGCCGTCTTCGACGCGGTCGGGCACTTCTTCGGCAAAGGGCCGCTCGCCGCGGTGGCGTATCGCGCGCCGCTCGCGATCAGCAGCTTCGAGGCGCATCTCTTGGCGGCGATCCTCGGCGCGCTGCTCCTCAAGGGCGCGCAGGAGAGCGAGCCGCGGCGCTACCACGCGCTCGCGGCGGTCGTTCACGTGGTCCTCGGGGGCAGCAACCTGCTGTTCTTCAAGCCCGCGTTCGGCGCCATCGGCGCGATCGGGTTCGGCGTCGTCATCACGGCGATTCATTTCCTGTTCGTCGTGGCGCAGGGGATCGCGGCGCTCCGCCGAGAGGGCTTTATCCCCGCGCGCGCACGTTGACTTCCAACCCACCGCAGGAGGCTCTCATCATGATCACCGCGTTCGCGCGCGCCGCGCGCATCTCCAGGGCTGTTCTTCGTATCCATGGCTCGCTCCTCATCGCGGTCACCCTCGCGCTCACCACCTCGGCGTTCCGGGGGTACGCCTCGGGAACAGGCCAGTTCGCGATGCTGCACGCCGAGCCCATCGGGTACATCGGCCTCTTTCAAGCGTACCTGCTCATGGCGACGGTCGGCGTCGCGCTGTGGATCGGCTCGTTCACGGAGCGACCGCGCGTGTGGCACCTCGTCGGCGTCCTCGGCCACGCCGCTCCGCTCGCGGCGAACTTCCTCTTCTTTCACGACATCGAGCGGTACGGCATCACGCACGGAGGGATTGCCATCCACCTCGCGATGATGGCATTGGAGGTGGGCGGCCTCATCGCTTCGAGGGCCGCAGGGCTCATGCCCTCCGCCGCGGTGAACCAAAAGGCATGAAGAAACGTCTCTCCCATGCGCAAAGCCAATAGCTCGGTCGGGAAAGCCACACGCGAGAAGATCCTCGAGGTCGCGCTCGACCTCATTCGGAGCGAGGGGCTCGCCGCCCTCACCATCCGCACCATCGCGGAGCGCGCCGGCGTGAACGTGGCGGCCGTGAGCTATCACTTCGGCTCCAAAGAGGCCCTCGTCGAGGAGGTGCTGCTCACCCTCACCAGCGCGCTTCGAAGCGCCTTTGCGCACCTCCACGACGAGAAGGCTCCCCCGCGCCGCCGCCTCCATCGCTTCTTGGACGAGCTCTCGATCGCGTTGCTCCAGCACCCCGAGGTGTACCGGCAAGCGCTCGCGGCGGGCATCACGACCAGCAGCGATGAGCACAAGCGCTACGTGAGCTTCGTCCAATCCCAAGGCATTCAAGCCCTCAAAGACACGGTGCGCGCCGTGACCCAAGAGCCCAATCGGAGGCGGCTCACGCTCCGGGTCGTGCAGGCGATCGGCGGGCTCGTGTATCCGCTGCTCGTCGGCTCGTTCGTGGAGGAGGTGGGCGGCGTCCGCCTCTCCGACGACGCGGTCCGCCGCGAGCACGTGGAGGTCTGTTTGCAAACGCTGGTCGGCCCCGAGCCGCGATGATCTCCGCGCGCCCCGCTCACGCGACGCTCCGCTCCTTCGAATAGCTCCGCAGCTTGCGCCAAAGGGTGTTGCGCCCAATCCCGAGCATCGCCGCCGCCTCGGCCTGATTGCCGCTGCACGCATCGAGCACCGCGAGCACGTGGGCGCGCTCCGCCTCGGCCAACGTGCCGAGCGCGGTCGTGGAGGAGCCGGCGTTGGGGCGAGGAGCGGTGATCTCCTCCGGCAAATGCTCGACGTCCACCTCACCGCCGCGCGCGAGCACCACCGCGTGCTCGACCGCGTTTCCGAGCTCACGCACGTTGCCCGGCCACGCATAACGCTTGAGCGCCGCGGTCGCCGCGGGGGAGAGCGCGAGCGGGGCGCGGCCGAGCCGCTCCGCGAACATGCGCGCGAGAGGGAGGATGTCCTCCGGGCGCTCGCGGAGCGGGGGCAGCGCGAGCGTGAAGACCTTGAGGCGATAAAACAGATCTTCGCGGAACAGCCCGCGCGCGACCTGCGCGCGCAGATCGCGGTGCGTCGCCGAGAGGATCCGCACGTCGACCGTGATGGGCCGCGGATCACCGATGCGCCGCAGCTCGCCCTCTTGGAGCACGCGGAGCAGCTTGGCTTGGAGCGGTAACGGCATCTCGGCGATCTCGTCGAGGAACAACGTGCCGCGGTGCGCCTCCTCGAAGAGACCTCGCTTGGCCGCGACCGCGCCGGTGAAGGCGCCGCGGACGTGGCCGAACAGCTCCGATTCGAGCAGCTCGCTCGGCAGCGTGGCCACGTTGAGGGCGACGAACGGGCTCGTGCTGCGGAGACCGTTGGCGTGGAGCGCGCGCGCGAGGACCTCTTTGCCGGTGCCCGTCTCGCCTTGGAGGATCACCGAAGCGTCCGTCTCGCAGAGCGCGCCCGCGCGCCGGAGCAGCCCGGCCATGGCCGGGCTCTGCGCGACGAGGCGCGAGCAGCGGCGGAGGCCATCCATCGGCGCGCCGCGGATGCACGTGCTGCAGAGCTTGATGCCTTGAAAGGGCTGGACGCAGCGGAGGCGGCGAGGGGGCTTTGGTTCCAGTTGTTCCAATGTGGAACACACGATAGGTGCTCCCCCGGCGATGATCAAGAGAAAATCGCGGGGATTGTCGCTTGGGCTCGCTTGGCACCGGACGTGCGAAAGGGACGGGCATGAAGCTCAAATCCCATTGGATCGCCCTGGTGGTCGTGCTCCTCGCCGGGTTCGCCGTCCTCCTCAACCAGAAGCGCGAGCTCGACAGCTCCCAACCTCCGATCCCCGCCAAGGTCATCACCGACGACGGCCAAACGCTCCTCTCGGGCGAGGACATCCGCCGCGGACAAGAGGTGTGGCAATCGCTCGGGGGCCAACACATCGGCTCGATCTGGGGCCACGGCGCGTACGTGGCGCCGGACTGGAGCGCGGACTTCCTCCATCGCGAGGCTGAATTCGTCCTCCAGCGCTTCGCCGAGCGCGAGGGCGCGGCGAGCTACGCGTCGCTCCCCGCCGAGAAGCAGGCGGCGCTCCGCGAGCGGCTTCGGAGCATGCTCCACGACAATCGTTATGATCCGAGGACAGGCGTGCTCTCGATCAGCGCCGATCGCGCGCTCGCGTTCGAGCACAACGCCGCTCACATCACGTCGATCTTCCGCGACGGCAAGGCGACGTACGCGATCCCGCGCGGGGCGCTCAAAGACCCTTCGAAGGCGCGCGCGATGAGCGCGTTCTTCTTTTGGACGAGCTGGGCGGCGTCGACCGATCGCCCGGGCACCCATGAGACGTACACGATGAACTGGCCGCACGATCCGCTCGCCGGAAACGAAGCGCCCAAAGGCTCGATGGGGTGGAGCATGCTGTCCGTGATCCTCCTCCTCGCGGCGATCGCGGCGCTCGTGTGGCACCACGCGCGCGGCGGCGACGAGCCGAAGCCCGTTGTCCCGATGACCGACCCGCTCCTCCGCACCACCGCGACGCCGAGCCAACGCGCGACGTACAAGTACTTTGCGGTGGTGGCGGCGCTGCTCCTCCTCCAGGTGGCGATGGGCATCCTCACGGCGCACTACGGCGTCGAGGGCTTCGAGCTCTATGGCCTCAACATCTCCAAGTACCTGCCTTATGCGGTCACGCGCACGTGGCACACGCAGATCGGCATCTATTGGATCGCGACGGCGTGGCTCGCGGTGGGGCTCTGGCTCGCGCCGCTCATCGGGCATGAGCCCCGGTATCAGCGCACGGGCGTGAACGTCCTCTTCGGCGCGCTCTTGGTCGTTGTCGCGGGCTCGCTCGCCGGCACGTGGGCCTCGGTGCAACAGCGGCTCGGCGGCGACCTGTGGTATTGGCTCGGGCACCAAGGATACGAATACGTCGAGCTCGGACGGGTCTTTCAGATTGGCCTCTTCGCAGGGCTCTTGTTCTGGCTCGTGCTCATGGTCCGCGCGCTCCTGCCGGCCTTCTCGCGCCGCGACGGCCGAAGGCCCCTGCTCGTGCTCTTCGTGCTCTCGACCGTGGCGATCGCGGCCTTCTACGGCGCGGGCTTCATGTACGGCAAAGGCAGCCACCTCTCGCAGGCCGAATATTGGCGCTGGTGGGTGGTTCACCTCTGGGTCGAGGGGTTCTTCGAGGTGTTCGCGACCGCGGCGGTCTCGTATCTGCTCGTCAACCTGGGCCTCCTCGATGAGAAGCGCGCGGCGCCCGCCGTGGTCTTCGCGACGACCGTGTTCCTCGGCGGCGGCATCGTGGGCACGCTCCACCACACGTATTTCAGCGGGACGCCCTCATCGTTCCTCTCGCTCGGCGCGGTGTTCAGCGCGCTCGAGGTCGCGCCGCTCACCATCATCGGCTTCGAGGTGGTCGCGAACCTCAAGCTCGTCAGCGTTCGCCCGTGGGCGAGCCGCTACAAGTGGCCTCTTTACTTCTTCGTGTCGGTGGCCTTTTGGAACCTCATCGGAGCGGGCTTGTTCGGCTTCCTCATCAACCCTCCGATCGCGCTCTATTACATGCAGGGGCTGAACCTCACGCCCGTGCACGCGCACACCGCGCTCTTCGGCGTGTATGGCATGCTCGGCATCGGCCTCACCCTCTTCGCGCTCCGCGCCATGAAGCCCGAGGCCGTGTGGGACGAGCGGCCGCTCGCCGTCGGGTTCTGGGCCTTGAACTTCGGCCTCACGGCCATGGTGGTGCTCTCGCTCCTGCCGACGGGCATCCTCCAAACGATCGCGGCCGTCGATCATGGCACGTGGTGGGCGCGCAGCGAGGCCTTCTTGCAACAACCCATCTTCAAGACGCTCCGTTGGATGCGCGCGCCGGGCGACCTGCTCTTCGCGACGGGCGCTATCTCGATCGCCTACTTCTTCATCGGTGCTTGGCTGGGCTTCGCCTACAAAAAGGCCGGCGCCGGCGCGACGTTGGACATCCCCCCTCGCAGCGCGCCCGCGACGGCGAAGTGAACGACCCAAAGGAGGATCGTACGATGGACACCCACGCTGCCCCCGGCCCGCTCGCGCGTTCTCTCGCGGCGGAGCACCGCCACCTCGACGCGCTCCTCGCGCGCGCCCTCGCGAGCGGTGATGATGACTTCGATCACGCCGCCTTCGAGGCCCTCCGCGCGAGGCTCCTCCGGCACATCGGGGTCGAGGAGAAGATCCTCATCCCGTTGTTGAAGGCGCGCCTCCCCGCGCTGCCCGACGTGATCCAGCGCATTCGGCTGGATCACGCGGCGATCGCGGCCCTGCTCGTGCCCACGCCGAACCGGGCCATCGCGCGTGAGATCGCCTCGCTCATGGCGCCTCACGAGGCCGTCGAGGAGGGGCCTTTGGGGCTCTTCGCGCGCGTCGAAGAGGCCGCGGGCAACGATCTCGAAGCCCTTTTGGAGCGCGTCGAGCGGGCGCCCCAGGTGCCATGTGCGAAGCACTTCGACGGGCACGGCGTGGTGCGCACCGCGGCCGAAGCGCGCGCGCTCGCCGACCGGGCGCGGGGCCGGAGCGCCGCTCGATCCGAGGGCGTCGTCAAAAGGGTTTAAGCCCGGCGCACAATCGCGTTACGCTCGCGCGACGCCATGAAGCACCGCGACGCGAAGCGCCCAGCTCCCTCCCCTCCTCCATCGACAAAACCGCTCGTGCGCGCGGGGTTCGGCGCGGCCGCGCTCACGCTCAGCGTGATCGGGTGCCAGGGCTCCGCGCCCGCGCAGCCCGACGCCGAAGCGCCGAGCCCGCCGCCGAGCCCCACGCCCGCCGCGTCCGCGGGCTCCGACAACGCAAAGCCCGCTCCGAGCGCCGCGCCCATGCCGTCCTCCCCTTTCTTGGACATGCCCGGCAAGACCAACTCCCCATCTCCTTCGGCCGAGCCCACCGCGGCGCCCACCGCCTCGGCGAAGAGCACCTCGGCGCCCTCCGTGAACAAGCGATCTCCGCCGCCGCCCCACCCGCCGCCGCCGCACATCGTGCCTCCCCAACCGCCTCACCCGTTCACCAACATCGCGCCGCACCCGCCGCCGCCGCGCGGCTCCGACCTCTGATCGGACATGGCCTCTCGCCTCCGCCCCCGCTCCAAACATCGCATCTCCCGGGCGCCGCGCGCGCCCTTCCAGACCGAGCTCTCCGCGGATTGGCAACGATGGGTCGCCCGCGATCTGCTCCGCGGCGTCGAGCCGCGCGCGCTCGTCGCGGCGCTCGTCCGCCGGGACGTGCCTTTGGCCCTCGCGGATCGCACCGTCGCCGCGATCGCCGCGTCACCGCTCTTCGACGTGGCGAGAGCCGAACAGGCGCGCGCGTCGCGGCTCGAGCTCGTCGAGCGCCTGCGCGCGGCGCTCGATGCGCCCCTCGATGGATCTCCCACCGTCGCGCGCCGGAGCGGGCTCTCCGCGGGCGACTTCTTCGAGCACCATTATCGGCGCAACGTGCCTGTGGTGCTCCCCGACATCGTCCCTCGATGGCCCGCGCTCGCGCGCTGGACGCCCGCGTCGCTGCGCGATCGCTTCGCCTCCGCCGAGGTGAGCGTCATGATGGATCGCGACGGCGACCCGCTCTGCGATCGCAACGTCGACGCGCACGCCCGGCGCACCACGTTCGGCGCCTTCGCCGAGCAGGTGATGGGCGCGGGCGAGACCAACGACGTGTACATGGTGGCGAACAACCACGCGCTCGAGAGCCCGGCGCTCGCGGGGCTCCTCGACGACATAGCGCCGTTGCCCGACGTCCTCGCGTCACCGATCATGCCCGGCACAGCGTGCTTGTGGTTCGGGCCCAAAGGCACGTTGACGCCGCTCCACCACGACGCGAACAACATCCTTTTTTGCCAAATCCACGGCAAAAAGCGGGTCCGTATGCTCCCTCCCCACGAGACGTGGCTCCTCGCCGATCTGGAGGGTTTTTATAGCCCGGTCGACCTCGACGCGCCCGACCTCGACAGGTATCCCGCGCTCCGCGGCGCGGTCATCCTCGACGTGACGCTCCTCCCCGGAGAGGCGTTGTTCCTGCCGGTAGGGTGGTATCACCACGTGCGCGCGCTCGAGCCCAGCATCTCGATCTCGTTCACGGGCTTTACGCGCGAGAATCACTTCCCGTGGTACGCGCCGGGCAACGTGCGTTAACGCGCCTCGCACAAACTCGTTGATTTTGCGCCGTCGTTTGGGCAATGTCGCGCCATGTCGAAGCGGTCGTGCTCGTCGCTCTCGCTCGTTCTTTTGGCGCTCGCGGGCGCCGGCTGCGCCGATGACATCATCCCGCCGGGGCCACCGCCGCCCGCGTCGTTCAGCGTGCGGGGGAGCGTCGAGCAGATCCAGCTCTGGAAGGCGCCGCCCGGCGCGCACGCCACGCTGCGCGACGCGAACGGCGCGACCGTGCAAGAGGGTACGACCGACAATCAAGGCAGCTTGATCTTCCGGCGCGTCCCGCCCGGCGAGGGATACGCCATCACCGTGGACGAGGCGGACGCGCCCAACGTCGCCTCCTCGATCGTCGTGATGACCGTCGAGGGCAGCTTGCCTGCCCAAGACTTTTATTCGAAGCAGACGTTGTCCCCCGGGTTCAACTACATCACGACGCGCGACGGGACCAAGCTCTCTGCCTATGTCACGTTGCCCGGCCCCCTCGAAAACGGGCCTTATCCCACGGTCATCAACTATTCGGGATACAGCCCCTCCGCGCCCGGGGCGCCGCTCGGCGACTACGGCTTCCTCTGCCCTTCGTTTCCGGTGCTCTGCGACGCGCCGAACGACGCGAGCGCGCTCATCGCGGCGCTCAACGGCTATGCGACGGTGGGCGTCAACATCCGCGGCACGGGCTGCTCGGGCGGCGCGTATGACTACTTCGAGACGCTCCAGCTCCTCGACGGATACGACATCATCGAGACGATCGCGGCGCAGCCGTGGGTCAAGGGGAATCGCGTAGGGATGACGGGGCTCTCGTACCCGGGTATCTCGCAGCTCTTCGTCGCGCAGACGCGGCCGCCGAGCCTCGCGGCCATCACGCCTTTCTCCGTGATCGGCGGCACGTACTCCACGGGGCGGCCCGGCGGCATCTTCAACGATGGTTTCGCGCTCGAGTGGATTACGGCGGTGCTGAGCAAAGCGGCGCCGTACGCGCAGGGGTGGGAGCAGGGCATGGTCGACGGGGGCGACACCACGTGTGAGGAGAATCAGCTCCTCCACAGCCAGCTCGTCGACTCCGTGGAGGAGCTCAAGAACACGCCTTATTACGCGGACGACCGCGCGGGCGTGCTCGATCCCACGGCGTTCGCGCCCTCTATCGACGTGCCCGTGTTCTTGGCCGCTGCGTTCCAAGACGAGCAGACAGGGCCGTTCTTCTTTACGCTCTTGAACCGCTTCACGTCCTCGCCGCTCACGCGCTTTACGGTCTACAACGGCGTTCACCCCGACGCGTTCGCGCCGCAGGTGCTCGTCGAGTGGAAGGCGTTCCTCGACATCTACGTGGCCCAGGTGGTCCCCCAAATCAGCTCCGACGTGCGCACCTTTGGGCCTCTGCTGTTTCAAAACGTCTTCGGCGCGAAGCTCGACATCCCGCCGGACAGGTTCGCTCAATATGCCACCTGGGAGGAGGCCAAAGCCGCGTACGAGGCCGAGGGGTCGCTCCGGGTGATCTTCGAGGACGGCGCGAGCGACACGATCGGCGCGCCCGAGGGGACGAGCGAGCTTCGCTTCGACGCGTGGCCTCCTCCCGAGACGTCGCCGCTGCGGCTTTATTTCCAGCCCGACGGCTCGCTCGACGAGGCCTCTCCGGTCCTCGACGCCGCGTCGTCGTTTATGCTCGATCCCGACGCGGGTCACCGGGGTATCCTCGCGCCGAACGCGGATGTTTGGGCGCTCCTGCCCAACTATGTTTGGAACGCGCCCGCGGCCGGGAACGCGGTGGTGCTGGAGTCTCCGCCGCTCACCGAAGATCTGGTGTTGGTCGGCTCGGCGAGCGTCGATTTGTGGATCCGTTCGCCGGTCGACGACGCGGATTTGGAGGCGACGCTCATCGAGGTGCGGCCCGACGGACAAGAGATGTACATTCAGAGCGGTTGGTTGCGGGCGAGCGTGCGCAAGCTCGCGGCGTCGGCGACCGCGCTTTGGCCCGATCACACGTATCGCGAGGCGGACGTGGCGCCGCTCGTGCCCGGCGAGTGGACCGAAGCGCGCGTGGGCATCCCCGCGTTTGCCCACGTGCTCCGCGCGGGGTCGAGCCTCCGTGTGGAGATCGACACGCCGGGCGACACGCGCGCGCGGTGGATGTTCGCGCTCAAGACCTTCTCCGGGCCGGTCGCTTATGACATCGGGCACGGCGCGGCCCACCCGTCGAGCGTGGTGTTGCCGGTCATCCCCGGCAAACAGGCCACCACCCCGCTGCCCCCTTGTCCCTCGCTCCGCGCAGAGCCCTGCCGGGCGCATGCGGCGTTCACAAACACCCCTTCGGGGATGTAACTCCCTCGATCAACCAAAATCGCTGACGAGTGATGTCAAATCGTTCAACGTGAGATCGCGATCTCGTTGTTCCTCAAAAGAGCGATCCAACACCGCAGACGGCGGTACAGGCTCCTTTCGCTCGAGGTAGCCAAGACGCTGAATATCGCGGCGGAGGCGCGTCACGTGCCTCGCTCGGTGGACGTCGTCGAGCAAGCTCCACGCTTTGGAGAGGCCGCTTTGGGCGCGCGCGATGCGCGCTCGCTTCCGAGTCGCGGCGAGCTCGAAATTGACGTCGGAGAGCCTCCACGTCGGTTGACCGTGCAGCCAAATACCATAGGCCAACACGTGCCCCGCGAGGTCACCGCCGAGCCAAACGTCCGTCATGATGCCCGAAGATTCGAGCGTGACCCAGTCGACGCCGGAGCGCCTCGGCGATGGCATGTCGCGCGAGCCAATGCAGAGAACATCCCAATCCGAGCCTGCGCGCGCGCAGCCCGAGGCGCGCGATCCAAACAACACCAGGGCATCGATGCTCGAACGAAGGGAGTCGAGATCGAGCCCTTGGAGCGAGAGCGCCCGCGTAAAGGTATCAACCACTTCGCTTCTCCTCTCGCTCTTCGATCTCCGACAAAAGAGCGCTCAGCTCTTCGTAGAGCTGCTCGCGGAGCTGCTCCGCGGCGGGGCCGTCTTTCGAAGACAACGCTCCGCCTTGATACTCCACATCGCTGACCATTTCGATCAAACGAGCTGCTGTATCAACCAGAGCGTCGCTCGCGCCGAAGGCGGCCAACACCTCATCGAGAGGCGCTCCCGCGAGATCGAGGTTCTTGAGCGCGACGAGCGCGGAGGCCATCGCATCAAAGCCATAGAGGAGCGCGTCGTCGACCTCATAACCGCCGAAACGCTCGTTCTCGCGAATGGGGGAATCCACGAGGCTCAGGGCGGACCACGCTTCGCGGAGAGGGCTCTTGGTCCTCGTCGTTCGATCGCTCATCGTCCGCCTCCCACACAGAGATCGAGGAAATCATCGGACGCTGCCGCGCCCCGATAGAGCACCACCTTGAAGTCGTTTGGGCCGAGGTCGCGCTCTTTCCCTTTTGCGCACCTGTAGAGGAAATCCCTCATCCCCTCCCGATCCGTGCCCGGAAGGAGCGCTTTCAACATGTTGATGACGTCTGGCAAGCCATCGTCCACGTCGGCCCATCTCGTTTGGTAAAGGTCCTCGAGCTCAAAGAGCGCGACGTGCCGCCGGAACAAAGCGGCAAATTCTGGATCAGCACACTGACTTACATCGACGCGAAAGCTGACCTCAGGGACATCCCGAACAACGCTCACGTCGGCGAACAAGAGTCTTACGTTCGGGATCCCATCGAAATAGGGATGAATTACCGCCCTCCGCCCCGCAGCGTCTCGAAAGTCGCCATTGTCGTTGCAACGGTCGCAAGCAGGCACGAGGTTCACCGGAAGGATATTGAACTCTGGGTAGCCGCATGCGCCATCCCGCGGCAGGTAGTGATCGAGACCCACTACGTCCCGTACGCCGCAATACGAGCACTTCTTGGAGAGCTTACGAATGTCAGAGTAGATGCGCTTCCAGGCGCCCGTCTTGCTGTCATAACAACTCTTCAGGGACGCGGCTTCGTCTACGGTGATCTTCCTGCGCCAAGCCCCAAAGCGACATCGCGAGCCGCGCCAGAAGGTTCGTCTTCCCCGTTCCGTTCTTCCCAACCAACGCATGAATCCGCCCCAACTTTAGCGGCTCGGGGGAGAACGTGAGCTCGATGTCGTGAGGCGAATCGAACCCCTTCAGCTGCGTGTGAAATCGAATGAAAAGATCTTTGGTTGCAGGAGCGTCACGATGGAGACGAAGCGGCTTTACTCGATAAATCCTCTCTGCCTCAGAGAACCGAAGGAGGGAGGCACGAAAGCCGATGTCTCCCTCGAACGCTCGCGCGATGGCCTCGTTCTCCGTAACATCGCGCAACGCGTCGAGCACCTCAGCGGAGAGCGACTCGCCGAGCCCCTCAATCGCGTGATAATAATCGATCGTCTGCCCAAGAGAACAACAGTCCTCGGGCAGCCCATCGAGCTCGCCCTGAAGCTCGGTCGAGAGCGCGCCGCGCCGAAGGATCTTGACGGACCCGAGGAGCACGCGCTCTTCGGCGCTGACGTCCACGAGCACGTCGTACAGTGTCCTGTACTCCGGTGACGCAACGGTCGCGCGATCTTTCCATGTGCGACCCTGTTGAAGGACGATGCGCGGGAGATCGCTCGTAGCTTTCGCTTGTGTATGCCACTTGACGACCTCGATCCGCATGCTCTTCCTCTACACGAGCATTCTGCGGGCCGCAACTCCCTCGACAATCGCTCACCACCCGAGCGGCGGCGCCAGCATGACGCCGAGCTCGGCCATCCCAAAGGGGTTGGGATACGTGTCCACGCCAAGCGACACGAGCGCGGAGAAGCCGATCCATGGTGTGGGCTCGAACCGGACGCCGCCCGTCGCCGCGAAGATAAAGAGCCTGTCTGAAGAGCATTTTGGCCGCCCGTGATCGTCGTGGCCACACGTCGCCGGCAATCCCGCCACATAACCCCCCACGACGGGGCGAACAACCTTGCCAAAGCGGAGCGCCGCGCGATACCCGATGACGCCGAAGGCGTGCCTCCGATCGTCCCCCACAGGCATGTAGCCGAGGCGGGCCCACACCTCGTGAATCCGAGAGGCCCGCACGCCGATCCCCAGCATCAACGGGACGTCGTTGGCGAAGGGCACGTATCCGGCCGACAGCTCGGCGAAGACCGTGGAGGACCATCGCGGTGAGGCCGGCGAGGGCCCGTCGGCGAAGGCGACATGAGGGATAACCAGCGCCGCAAGACCAAGCATCGACGAGAGCGCTCGCGTAGGCGCCCTCCCGCTCATTGCACCTCGATGTCGTCGATGGCCCCGCTCGCCCCGCCGGTCACCGCAAAGGCAATGACGATCTCGGGCGCGTCACTCGGCACCTCCACCTCGACCGACACCCGCGACCACGACGCGCCCGGCACCGCGGCCCAAACGAGCTTCTCTTGTGTGGCCTTGGCCGGAGGCGCAGAGGCGAAGAAGAACGCCTCGTCGCCGGGCGCCTTGCCGCTCACCCGCACGCTCGCGCGGAGAGTCACCTTCTTGCCACGATACGGCGTCGCGTCGACGCGGGTCGCCACGGTGCCGAGCCCGATCGGCACATCCCCCTTGGTCCGGCTCACCACCAAACAATGCTTGCTGCCCGAACAGCCTTTATCGGCCACCTCGGCCTTGTAAACGAGCTGTTTGGGAGAGGTCGTCAAGCGCAGCCAGCCGGGCAGCTCACCCACCTTGGCCACCTCGAACCCCGGATCATCGAGCTTCGGAGGCGGCGGCTTCTTGGGCTCGCGCCCGCGCTTGCCCGTCTCGTTGGATCGCGCCGCCGTGGTCTTTTGCACGAAGAGGAGCGCGTCGAAGTGGTCTTTGGGCACCGCCGTGAAGAACCCATAGTCTGGCACGGTCGGCGTGAACATCGAGCCGATTCCCCGGCTGTAGCTCGCGGCCGTCCAATAATCGAGCACAGGCCCGGCAGGCGCGCTTCGGAGGTCCAACGCGAAGAGCGGGATCCCCGCCCGCGCGAGCGTGTGATCGAGCCCGCCCACACCGGCGCTCGTCACCGCAAACGCCATGAGCCCGCGGTCCTCCGAGCCCGCGTCGACGGCTTGAAAGGACCCTTCGTCGAAGGCAAACCCAAACGCAAGGTACTTGTCGCCAAAGCGCTTCTTGAGGTGGGCACCCATCGAGGTCACGCCGCCCGCCTCGACCTTCGAGATATGCCCGTTGTGAGCCCAAAGCACCATCTTGCGCGGCGATCCCTTGGGCGCGCGGAGCGCCTCGACCCCGACGAGATCGGCGGTGATGTCGGCCATCGATCGATCCCGCAGCGAGCCGTCCTGCCGCCGCTCGGCAGACGACGCGTCGGTCATGACCCGCGCATGGATCCGCGCGAGCCGGAGCTCCTCCTCGGACACCTTCTTGCCTTTGGGCGCCGCCGCCAGCTTCGCGTTGATCTTTTGGACGGCCGCCGCGAGCGCCGCATACGCCTCCTTCGGCAACCGATCGAGCTGCATCGCGCTGAAGTCGTCGTCGATGGGCTCGAGCGCCGGCCCAACCTCCTTTTCGAGCGAAGGATCGACCTTGTGCAGATACGCGAGCACCGCGGCGGTGCTGCCCGCGGGGAACTGCATGTCGAACCCCCAAAACGAGAGCTTCTCCTTGTGAGAAGGATCCTCGTTGTAGCGCCGCATCCACCGGACCATGTCGAGCACCTCTTCGGTGTCCCACGTCCAAAACCGCTGGTTCGCGAGCGCGAACGCAGGGTCGCCCTTGCCCGTCCTCACATAGTCGGTGAGCGGCAGACAGTCCGGGAAGCTCGCCTCGATCACGAACGATCGAAACCCCATCTCTTCGACGAGGAATTCCAACATCCTGTGCTTGAGCTGAAAGAACTCCCGCGTTCCGTGCGTCGCCTCGCCCAGCGCGACGATCTCCGCCCCTCCGACGATCGCCTTGAGCGGCTTCATGTCGTCGAAGCCGGCCCCCGCGACGGGCGTCTTCAGCGGGACAGCGCCCTTTTGAATCCACGCGACGACCTCGTCCGACGCCCTCTCGTTCTTGGGGATGAGCCGCGTGGCCTTGAGATCAACCGCCTTGTCTTGGTTCAGATCCGCGGTGATCGACGCCGACACGTAACGATCCGCGTGGATCGAAGGGGCATAACGGCCGGCGGGCAGCTTGACCTCATAACGCCCCTCCGCGTCGGTCTCGGTCACGAACATGTCGGCCAAGAAGTTGCTGAGCCTGGGGATGAAGAGCCTCGTCGCGGCGAGCGGCGCACCCTTGTCGTCCACCGCGCGACCCCGCAGGACGAACCCCTCCCCGCCGAGCTCGACGTCGACCACCTCGCCGAGCGTGATGGTCCGAACGTCGATGTACGCGGCCGTGAGCCTTTTGGCCGTGACCGTAAATCCGTAATCTCCGGCGTTGATACCTTCGACGCAATACCTCCCTTCGTGATCGGTCTTTGTAAACGTGATGGGGTCGGACCCCGGCGGGCTCACCGCAATGAGCGCGCCTTCTACGAAGGCCTTGTCCGCCGAGCGGACCACGCCGCGGAACGTACAAGCACGCTCGGGCGGAGCGGTGGCGGCTGTAGCGCTTGGAGGCGCGCCGGTAGGAACGGTGGGCGGCGGGGGCGGAGGCTCGGCGCAGGCCGCGAACGAGGCGACGAGCGCGACAGGGAGGAACGATCGCGTCATGACGGGTGAGAACCTTATCTCAAAAACCACTTGGGGTGTCGCGCAAAATTGTTATCCTGAGGCCATGAGACATCTTCCTTCATCCCTCTTCGTATGGGCGCTCCCCCTCGTGTCCGCGGCGATCGCGGCCGGGTGTGGGGAGACGATCATCTCCTCGAACGCGACCGGCACGGCGAGCGGCACATCGAGCTCGTCCGGCGCAGGCGGCGCGTCGAGCGGCACCGCGAGCGCGTCGAGCTCGTCCGGCGCAGGCGGCTCCATCGGGGGTGATTGCCAAGCGCTCGCCGACGCCATCGCCCAACAAGCCGGCGGCGTTCACACGTGCACCGCGCTCGTGAGGCTCGGTTACACGAGCAAAACGATCTTCGGTTATCTGCTCTCGTGCGCGCCGTACGGCGCCGTGGACGAGGCGACCGCCGGAGCGATCGCCGAGAACGACACCGGGTATGGCGCGAATGCCCAGCTCCTCTCGGGCCCGCAGCCCGCGGATGAATGGGTGTTTTGGATGCCCGCGGGCGATTTCGGCGGGTCCGGCGTGGTCAACGCGCGTAACGGCAAGACCGTCTTCGGCGGATCCACGGTGTGGGGCGGCGGGGGCGACTTCACGTATCCACATCCCTTTGCCTTCGATCCTCCCTCGGCCATCGGCTCCGGCTGCTCCACGAGCGCGCCCAAGCCCACGGCGAGGGGCTTTGATTTGGGCAGCGGGATGCCGCTCTCGCAAGCGGAGGTGAGCGCCGCCGTCGACGTGGTTTGGAGCACCGCGCTGCCCGACGGGCTGTGGAAGAACAGCTATGTCTTCGACGCGATGGTGCTGCTCTATCCGCGCTCGGTGGGCGGCTTCGACCCAGACACCGCCGAGTGGGTGGTGCTGGTCAACTCCGGCTGGCTCGATTAGCCGCCCGTCGATTTATCTGCTCGTACCCTGTTCGTCGGTCATGCACTCGGCCTCGCTCGCCACGCTCGCGAACGTGATCTCCTCGAACGACACCGTCAGATCCGGGGCGCTCGCGGAATAGATGTTGGCGCCGACCTGCAACGACGCGGGGAGATCCGGCCGCACATACGCCTTCGCCTCCACCCAGCCTCCTCCCGCGAAGGGCCGTTTGAGCAGGTGAAACACCGACCCGACCCTGCAAATCCGCAGCTCCGCCTCCGAGGCCCCCCACGGCGGACCTTCATACGTGCTCCCGCCGTCGACCGTTGTCTTGGTCTCGACGGAGATGTCGTTCTCGTCGTTGCCGACCACGATGAACACGTAATTTTCGGGCGGACCCGAGGGGTCACGCGCCATGAGCCCACCCAGGTGCACGAACCCGTTCGGAGCAGCGTTGGGGTCGCTCGTCTTGCGAGCGCGCGCCCGCGACGTCGCTTTGAAATCCCCCGTCACCGTCTTGTGCACGAGCACCCCTTGGCTCGCGTTGAACCAGAGGGCTTGTTGCGTGAGCGTCAAAAAGAGCGCCCCGTCGTGCACCGCGACCGCCACCGCCTCGGGGTGGATCACGCTCCAACAAGGGTCGAGCGACGCGCCGTCGAAGGTGTCACTCAATCCGCAGCTCCCGCCGCTGCTCGACGACGCTCCGGTGCTCGACGACGCTCCGGTGCTCGACGTCGCTCCGGTGCTCGACCCGCCCCCGCTGCTCGACGTCGATCCGCCCGCGCCGCCCGATCCTCCGCTGCCCTCACCTCCACACCCTGCGTCCACCGCGGCGAGCAGAGCCAACGTGAACGCCGTCATGCGCCGATAAGCCATGGTGCTCCTCCAGGCGGGGGCGTCCGCAAAGAGCGCGCCGTGACATATTTCACGGCGCGCTCGTGCTCTTCGAAGGCGGGAGGCGTCCGGCGTGCGGGATCGACTCCGCAGCCTGGGTATTTTTGTCAGCTACCGCCTGGCGCGTTCACTCCTCTCTTGGATCGAGGGCGCCTCCACCTTTATGCTGCCGGGGACTATATGAATGCCAACGCAGCCCCCGTAGCGATCGGGGACGTTATCGGAGGCCGCTACCGCATCGAGGCGCTCCTGGGACAAGGCGGGATGGCCGTCGTCTACCAGGCTCGCCACACCGGGACCGGCAAACAGTGTGCGTTGAAGCTCATCCATCCGCACCTCATCACGCGGCCTCAGCTCATCGAGCTGTTCATCAAAGAGGCCCAGGTCGGCTCCCGGATCGGCCAGAACCCACACATCGTCGACGTGTTCGACGCCGGCGCCGACGACGCTCGCCGCGTGCCGTTCCTCGCGATGGAGCTGCTCCAAGGAGAGACGCTCGAGCACTACGTCGAGACGCGCGGCCCGGTCCCTCACCCGATGCTGCGCGACATCATGCTTCAGCTCGCGGACGCGCTCGATCAAGCGCATCAAGCGGGCATCGTCCACCGCGACCTCAAGCCGTCGAACCTGTTCCTCACGACGGATCGCAAAGGCTCGATCCAAATCAAGGTGATGGACTTCGGCATCGCCAAGGTGCTCGAGACCGACAGCCAGCACACCGCCACGCAGATCGGCACGCCGGCCTACGCCGCGCCCGAGCAGCTCGGCGCGATGATGCGCCAAATCGCCGAGAAACAAGGCATCGTCATCGCCGCAGCGGTCTCGCCCGCGACCGACGTGTGGGCCATGGGCCTCATCGTGTACGAGGTGCTGATCGCCGCGCCCGCAGGCCAATTCTGGGACGCCGGCACCATGGCCGAGCTGCCCATGAAGGTCGTGCTCACCGCGCACGAGCCCGCGTCGCAGCGCGCCGGGCAGCGCGCGGGCATGCTGCCGCCGGGCTTCGACGCGTGGTTCGCGCGGTGCACCGCGAAGAACGCCGCCGAGCGCTTCCCGACCGCGGGTCAAGCCGCGAACGAGCTCGCGCGCGTCCTGTCGGCTTCGCAGCCCGGCGCCGGCGCGCCGCAGGGACCGTTCACGCCCGTAGGCGGAACACAGGCCATGACGAGCATGCCGCACATGACGGGCATGCCCGCGATGACGCCCTCGGGCCACGCCTCGATGCCGGGCACCACGCCGCCGAACGCGTGGGGCTCGGGCACCGGACCGGGCATGACGCCGCCGCCCGGACACCCGTCACATCCGTCGCTGCCCGGCCTCACGCAATCGGGCCAGCCCGGCGTGCCCACGGTGGCCGGAGGTCCGCCGGGATATCCGGGCGCGCCGTATCCCGCAGGCGCGACGCAGCTCGGAGGCCCGCCGTCACCCATGATGGGCGCGGGCGCGGGCAGCGGACCGCTCCCCGGCCAGCCCGGGTGGACGCCCGCGCCGGTCGGAGGGGCGCCCGCGCCGCCGCAGAAATCCGGCTCCAAAGGCTGGCTCATCCCCGTGCTCGCCGTGGGCGGCGTCTTCGGCGTGCTCTTCGTCGTGCTCGCCGTGATCGGCATCAAGCGCTACAGCGCGCGCGCCGCCGCGGACGCGTGCGAGAAGAACTTCACGCTCAAGAAGTGCCAAGACGCGTGCGACGGCGGCGTGCAAGCGGGGTGCTCGCGGCTCGGCGCGTCGTACGCGCGCGGCGCCAACGGCGTCTCGCGCGACGACGTCAAGGCCAAAGACATGCTCCAAAAGGCGTGCGACGACGGCGATCAGTTCGGCTGCGCCGAGCTCGCCGTGTTCTTGCAGCGCGGCCGCGGGGGCATGACCAAAGATCGCCACAAGGCCGCGGAGCTCGTCCAAAAGGCCTGCGACGCGCACCAAGCGCGCGGCTGCGTCTACCTCGGCAGGCTCATGCGCGACGGCGCCGACGGCGTCGCCAAGGACGATCAGCGCGCCGCCGCGCACTTCCAAGACGCGTGCGACAAAGGCGATCTCGTCGGGTGTACGAGCCTCGGGTGGATGTACGAGACGGGCCGCGGCGGCATCGTCAAAGACGACGCCAAGGCCATGGCGCTCTACAAGCGCGCGTGCGACGGCGGCGAGCCCACCGGCTGCAACGACATCGGTTGGGTCTACGCGAACGGCAAAGGCGGCATCCCCAAGGACGAGGCCAAGGCCTTCGAGGCTTATCAAAAGGCGTGCGAAGGCGGCGAGCCGCTCGGCTGCATCAACGTGGGCTTCGCGATCGAGCGCGGCCTCGGCGTCGCCAAAGACGAGGCGCAGGCCGTCGCGTTCTACAAAAAGGCGTGCGACGACGGCGCGCCGCGCGGCTGCGGCAACCTCGGCGTGATGTACGAGAACGGCAAAGGCGGCCTCGCCAAAGACGAGGTCAAGGCCATGCAGATGTACACCACGGCGTGCGCCGACGGCGACGGGCGCGCGTGCTCGAACCTCGGTTGGATGCACGAGAGCGGTCGCGGCGGCGTGCCCAAGGACGACGTTCAAGCGGTGGCGCAATACAAGAAGTCCTGCGATCTCGGCGACGGTCGAGGCTGCATGCTCCTCGGGTACTTCACCGAGGTGGGCCGCGGCGGCGTCCCCAAAGACGACGCGCGCGGCGCCGATCTTTATCGGCAGGCGTGCGACCTCGGCGACATGCAGGGCTGCGGCAACTTCGGCGTCATGCTCGCGAACGGGCGCGGCTTGCCGAGGGATCTGCCCCGCGCGATCGACCTCTACAAAAAAGCGTGCGACGGCGGCAACGCGACGGGCTGCGGCAGCTTGGGGTGGAACTACGTCCAAGGAGTCGGCGTCCCGCGCGATCGCGACAAAGGCATGGGCCTGCTGAAGAAGGGCTGCGACATGGGCCATACGTGGTCGTGCGACCGCGTCAAAGAGCTCGCGAGCGCGCCCGTCCTGGCGCCGCCCCCGCAGTACGGAAGACGCAAATTCTAGGCGATTCATGCGCGGTGGGCTCGCCATCCTCACCTGCCTCGGGCTCGCTTCGTGCGGCGCCGAGCAGAGCCGCATCATCGTCATCGCGACCGATGACAAAGGCGATCACCCGCTCGACCCCACCCGCGCCAAAGAGATGAGCCGCGCGTGCGACGCGGATCTCCCGCGCGTGCCCCTGCCCGAGCCCGTCTCGCTCGAGACCACGAAGCTCCCCGCGCCTCCGCTGAGCCGCTGCGAGGCCGCGTGCGATCTCGGCGACGGAAAGAGCTGCGTGAAGATCGGGCTCGCGCGGCAACGGGGCTACGGACAGAGGCGCGACGAGGCCCGCGCGAGCGTCGCGTTCGAACGCGGCTGCAACCTCGGCGATCCCGAAGGGTGCGCGCGCTTCGGGCAAATGCTCCAGCTCGGCAAGGGCGGCCTCATCCCCGACGGCGCGGCCGCGCGCAAGCTCTACGAGGAAGCGTGCAGCCGCGGCGCGGGCTTCGGCTGCGTGATGCTCGGACGCCTTCACCGCGAGGGCACCTTCGGCGCGCCCGCCGACGATCGCCGCGCGGTGCTCTTGTTCCGCGACGCGTGCGACACGGGCGAGCCCGCAGGATGCGTGAGCCTCGGCTGGATGCTCGAATACGGCCGCGGAGGCTTGCCCACCGACGATCGCCGCGCGCTCGAGCTGTACGCGCGGGCGTGCGGCGAAGGCGAGCCCACGGGCTGCAACGACTACGGCTGGCTCGTGCAGAACGGGCGTGGCGGGCAGAGCGCGGCGCCGGGCCGATCCGGGCCGTATTACCGCGTGGCGTGCGACGCGGGCGAGATGCTCGCGTGCGTCAACTTGGGCTGGCTCTTCGAGCGCGGGCTCGGCATCCCGCGCGACGAGGCGCGCGCGGTCGCGCTCTATCGCCTCTCGTGCGAGGGCGGCGCGAAGAGGGGCTGCGTCGATCTCGGCGTGATGTACGAGAACGGCCAAGGCGGGCTCCCCAAAGACGACGCGCGCGCGCGCGCCCTCTACGACGAAGGCTGCCGCAAGGACGACGGCCTCGGGTGCAACAACCTCGGATGGATCACCGAGAAGGGCAAAGGAGGCTTGCCCGCGAACGACGTGCAAGCGGCCGCGCTCTATCGCAAGGCGTGCGATCTTTCGAGCGGCCCCGGCTGCAACAACTTGGGCTTCCTCACCGAACAAGGGCGCGGCGGGCTCGGGCCCAACGATCACTCCGCGGCCTCGCTCTACCGCAAGGCGTGCGACCTCGGCGACGTGCAAGGCTGCGCCAACCTCGGCGTGATGCGCGCCAACGGCCGCGGCGGCAGGACCGATCTCACCGAAGCGATCCAGCTCTTCACGAAGGCGTGCGACGCCAATAACCCCACGGGCTGCGGCAGCCTGGGCTGGCATTTGACGCAGGGCCAAGGCGTGCAGACCGACTTCGCGCGAGGCTCGGAGCTCCTTCGCCGCGCGTGCGGCGACGGACACGCGTGGTCGTGCGACAAGCTCCAAGGTCTCGGCTCGTCTGCCCCACCCCCGGCAAAGCCTCCGATTCTTATCGTCCCGAAGCCCAAATCTCCTTGAAACTGCCAGCACCATCACGCGTAGTGGGCGCAAAGGACAGCGACCAACGAGGGAGATGCGCGACATGATCTGGACGAAGAAGGGGCTCGGGGTGGGCGCGATCATCGCGGTGATGTGCGTGGGGTGCGGCGAAGACAAACCCGCTGCCCCGATCGCACCGTCGGCCTCGGCGCTCGCGCCGGCCAAGCCCGCGAGCGTGGGAGCCAAGAAGTTCGAGGTCGACAAAGCGTCGAGCAAGGTCGACTTCCTCATGGACGCGCCGAAGGAGAAGATCCGCGGCAAGATGCACGCGTCGATGACGGGCGATTTGCAGATCGATCTCGACGACATCACCAAGACCACGGGCGTGCTCTCCGTCGACGTGGGCACCATCGAGGTGTTCCAGACCAAGGCCGACGACAAGGGCACGTTCGGGAGCGAGGTCAAAGACGAGCACCAGAACCAGCACGTCAAGAACTGGCTCGAGATCTCGCCCGAGACCAAGGAGGACGCGCGCAAGGCCAACAGCGTGTCGCAGTTCTCGATCAAATCGATCGAGGTGACCGGCGAGAAGAACATCGGCAAGATGACCGGCGCCGAGCGCAAGGTCGCGCTCAAGGCCAAGGGCGAGTACCTGCTCCACGGCCACAAAACCGAGAAGATCGTCGAGCTCACGGCCACGTTCACGTTCGAGGGCGACAAGCCCGTCAAGGTCCACATCAAGACCGACAAGCCCTTCGGCGTCGTGCTCGCCGAGCACGACGTCAAGCCGCGCGACGCGATCGGCAAGCTGCTCGCGAAGGGGCTCGACGCCCTCGCGCCCAAGGTCGCCAAAGATGCGATGGTGACCCTGGATTTTGCGGCCCAAGCAAAGTGAAACCGCACGCACGTTCGACCGTAGTGACCCCACAGCACCACAAGGAGCCATCATGAAGAGCATCTTCGAGACCCTCGCTGCCCTCGGCACCGGCGCCATCCTGCTCAGCGCGTGCGGCGGATCCGGCGCGCCCGCCAACTCGGCCGAGGTCCCCGCGGCGAGCGACGCGAAGCCGATGGACAAGGCCGCCGAGAAGCCGGCCGACAAGCCGCCCACGAACGGCGACAAGCCGGCCGCGATGGCCGACAAGCCGGCTGAGAAACCCGCCGCCGCGCCCACGCCGACCATGTCGGCCTCGGCGCACGCGGGCGCGCCGCCCGCGAAGAAGCCCGGCACGCCCAAGAAGGCCGCGGGCGCCAAGCAAGGCGCGTCCGGCAGCTGCGGCGAAGGCACCTGCAGCTAGCCGCGCCTGCGCGGGATCGATCGAGGCGCTCATGAAGCGTGAGGATTTGACAGGCGTCGGGCTCGGGCTCCGCTGGTCGTTCCTCGACGACGTCATGGCCGAGCTCGACACGCGCGGCGCCGAGGCGCTCGCGCCCGCGCGCTTCTTCGAGGTCTCGCCCGAGAACTACATGCGCCGCGGCGGCTACATCCCCGCGGCGCTCGAGCGCGTGCGCGCCGACGTGCCCATCCTCACGCACGGGCTCACGCTCTCGATCGGGGGCGACGACCCGTTCGACGCGGGGTACCTGCGCGAGCTCCGCACGTTCATCGGGCGGCTCGACGTGCCGTTCCACTCGGATCACCTGTGCGCCTCCACGTCCGGGGGCCGCGTCTTTCACGACCTCTTGCCCGTCCCCTTCGCGTCGGCGTCGGCCAAGCACGCGGCGCTTCGAATCGCCGAGGCGCGCGACGCGCTCGCGCTGCCGCTCGCCGTCGAGAACATCACGTATTACCTCGCGCCCTCGATCGAGCTCCGTTTCGGCTCGGATCTCGTCGAGGCGGAGGCGAGCTTCCTCGCCGAGGTGATCGATCGATCCGGCGCGGGGCTCCTGCTCGACGTGAACAACGTGGCGGTCAACGCCAAGAACCACGGCTTCGATCCGCTCGCGTTCCTCGGCAAAATCCCGCTCGATCGCGTCGTGCAGATCCACGTCGCGGGGCACACGCTGAGCGCCGACGACGGCCTCTTCATCGACACGCACGGCGCGCCGGTCGAAGATCCCGTCCACGATCTGCTCGCGTGGGTCATCGCGCGGACCGGGCCTTTGCCCGTGGTTTTGGAGCGTGACCACGCGATCCCCACGCTGCCTGATTTGCTCGCGGAGCTCGGGCACGTCGCGCGCGCCTACGATCGCGGCCTCGCTCTTCACGAGGCTCACGAGGCCGGCCGCGCAGGCGAAGCGGAGGCCCGATGCCCGACCTGATCGCGACCATCCTCCGCGACCCGGAGGCGCCCGGGAAGATCGCCTCGGACGCGCGCGGCTACCTCATCTCCGCGGGCGTGGAGGCGCACGACGTCGAGCGGCTCGCGGCGCAGGATCCCCGCCGTTTGACGATCTATCGCAAGCTCGTCCACCGCGGCATCGCGGGCGCCGTCCGCGACGAGATGCCGCGCGCCGCGGCGCGACTCGGCGATCCCTTCGAAGCGTGGGTGAGCCGCTTCATCGACGAAGAGGGCCCGCGATCGCGCTACCTCCGCGACGTCGCCTTCGAATTCGTCGCGTGGGCCGCGCCGCTTTGGGCCGCTGATCCGGCTGTTCCCTCGTACCTCGCCGACCTCGCGAGGCACGAGCTCTCCATCATCGCGTCCGGCGCGGAGCCCTCGCGCGACGCGGCCGATGTCCTCGCGAGCCCCGATCTCGCGCTCGATCGCGGCGTTTTGTTTCACGCGTCGGCGCAGCTCAACCGCTACGCCTACGCGGTGCACGAGCTCTCGTCGTCGATCGACGACAGGACGGAGCCCGCGCGGCGAGACGTCGCGCTCTTCGCGTACCGCGACGCGGATCACGAGGTCCGCTTCTTGGCGCTGAGCCCGCTCGCGGCGCGCGTCGTCGAGCGGCTCCTCGGAGGCGCGACCTTGGGCGCGGCGGTCGAAGCTTCGGCGGCGGCGCTCGGCTTCGCGCTCGACGGCGCGGTGCTCGGCAGCACGGCCGCGGTGCTCACGGATCTGCGTGATCGGGGCGCTTTGCTCGGCGCTTCGAAGAACGAGGAGACCTCGTCATGAGCTGGGCCAACGCCCCCGGTTCGATGGTAACGTCGCGGCGGATCGACGGACCGACGATCGTCGCATGGACGAGATCGAGCTCAACGCCACGATGGATCGCTATGCGACCGGCGACGGTCGCGCGTTCTCGGCGTTGCACAAAGCGCTCTATCCAAGGCTCCTCGCGTACTTGACGCGCATGTGCGGATCGAGCGTGGCCGCCGACGATCTCGTGCAGGAGACATTCCTCAGGATGCACCGCGCGCGCTCGACCTTCGCCTCGGGCGGCGCGGTGCTCCCGTGGGCGTACGCGATCGCGCGCAACGTGCACATCGATCACGCGCGCGCGGGCAAGCTCCGCGCGACGGAGCGGCTCGGCAGCGATCCGGGGAGCGAGCCCGCGGGCAGCGGCGACGTCGAGTCGCACGCGATCGCGAGCGAGGCCGCGCGCATCGTGCAGCTCACGCTCGCCGGGCTCCCCGCGTCGCAGCGCGAGGCCTTCGTTTTGTTGCGCTACGAGGGGCTCAGCGTCGCCGACGCGGCGGCCATCACCGGCGCGACGCCCACCGCGGTCAAGCTCCGCGCGTTCCGCGCGTACGAGGCGCTGCGCGCGGCGCTCGCCGAGAAAGAGAGCGTCGCGTCGTGACCGACCACGGCGTCCAAACCCCCCCGGGCCGCAACTCTCGCTCGGAAGCGCTCTCTCAAGGCACCCCCCTGCTCTTCGATGCGATCCCCGATCCGGCCGAGGGCGTCGCGAAGAGGCCTGCTCCTCACGCCGAGATGCCCAGCGCTCCCTCGCTCACGCGCGGCGAGCGCGCGCAGCGGAGCGCGCTCGCGGCGGCGGTGGGCGCCGCGTGGATCGTCGTGCTCATCGTTCGCTTCGGCCTCCGCGACAACGTCGGTCACCCGCTCATCCTCTCGATCCTCGCGGTGTGGACCGCGCTCTCGGCGATCGGCCTCGGCCTCGCGGTGCGCCCGCTCGGGCGCGGCATGCCTGCGGGCGCGCGCGTGCTCTGGGGCGTGCTCGCGGCGATCCCGGCCGCGTACCTCGCGGTGGTCATCCATCGCGCGGCGGACGCGGCGCCCTGCCCGCTCACGTGGAGGTCGCTCGGCGGCTGCTTCGCGATCACGTCGCTCGCGTCCGCAGGCCCCATGCTCTTCGCGTGCCTCGTCCTTCGTCGCACGTTCCTCACGGCGCCCGTCCTGCGCGGCGCAGCGGTGGGGCTCGTCGCGGGGATGATCGGCGCGATCGTGGCTTTTTCGCACTGTCCCATCGAGGCGGCGAGCCACCTGCTCCTCCCTCATGGCTTGCCGATCGTCCTCTGCTCGGCCGCGGGCGCGCTCTTCGGCGCGCGTTGGGGTCGTGTTTAGCGCCTGACGCGCGCATTGTTGGAGTAGCATCCCGGAGCTCTTATGGCCTCACAACGTGACCCCCTCGGCATCAGCGGAACGGTGATCGCCGACAAATACAAGATGGGAGCCGTGGCCGGCGAGGGTGGCTTCAGCGTCGTTTACCAAGCCGAGCACCTCATCTGGAAGCAGCCGGTCGCCATCAAGTGCTTCAAGATCCTCGCGAACGCGCCCGAAGATCAGCGCGAGAAGCTGCTCGACGGGTTCATCCAAGAGGGCAAGCTGATGGCGCAGCTCTCGAGCCGATCGGCGGCCATCGTGCAAGCGCGCGACGTCGGCACGTTCACGTCGCCCGACGGCCAATGGATCCCGTACATGGTGCTCGAGTGGCTCGAAGGAAAGCCGCTCGATTTGGTGCTCTGGGAGGAGCGCCGCAACGGCCTGCCCGCGCGCAACCTCAAAGACACGATGGGGCTGCTCGAACCCGCGGCGCAGGCGCTCGACATCGTCCACCAGCGCGGCATCGCGCACCGCGACATCAAGCCCGCGAACTTCTTCGTCCTCGGCGACGCGCGCTCGCCCGGCGCGCACATGAAGGTGCTCGACTTCGGCATCGCCAAGGTCATGGCCGAGCACGCAGCGGCGCAGGCCGCGCTCGCGATGACCGGCAAAGAGCTCACCGCGTTCACGCCCAACTACGGCGCGCCGGAGCAGTTCAGCCGCAGCTACGGCGCCACCGGCCCGTGGACCGACGTCTTCGCGATGGCGCTCATTTTGGTCGAGATGCTCCGCGGCGGCGTGGCGGCCATCGAGGGCGACGACGTCCTGCAAATGGCGCTCGTGAGCCGCGATCCGCAGCGCAGGCCGACCCCGCGCAACTTTGGTGTGCAGGTCTCGGACGCGGTCGAGCAGGTCTTTTTGCGCGCGCTCGCGATCTCGCCGGGAGAGCGCTTTTCGACCATGGGCCAGCTCTGGTCCGCGCTCGCGCAGGCCAACGCCGCGGCGCCCACGTGGACGGGCGGTCAAGCCCCTCCGGGTGGGTATGCTCAAACGGGCCAGCCCGGATATGCCCAGACGGGGCAGCCTCAAGGTGGGTATGCTCAAACGGGTCAGCCCGGATATGCCCAGACGGGGCAGCCTCAAGGTGGGTATGCTCAAACGGGTCAGCCCGGATATGCTCAAACGGGGCAGCCCCCTCAAGGGGCGTATGGCCAAACGGGGCAGCCCCCTCAAGGGGCGTATGGCCAAACGGGGCAGCCGGCACAAGCGATCAGCCAGCCGATGCCTCAGGCCACGTCGCAGCCCACGGCCTTCACCGGGCCCGGCGTGGTGGCGACCGCGCCGGCCAAGGCCTCCTCCAAAGCCACGTTGTTCGCGCTGATCGGCGCGCTCGTGCTGGGCGGAGGAGCGGTGGGCGGGTACATGGCCTTTGGCAAAAAGCCCCCTCCCGGCCCCGATCCGATCGCCTCCGTCTCGGTCTCCGCCTCTGCGCCCGCCCCGTCCGCGTCGGCCCCCGTCGCGCCGGTCAAGCCCACCGAGTGCCCGAAAGACATGGTGCTCGTGCCGGGGGGCAAGTTCTTCATGGGCTCGGACGACCCGGGCTTCAAGCTCTGGCAGCCCTCGCACAAAGTCACGCTCGACACGTTCTGTATCGATATCTACGAGGTGACGGCCGGCGACTACAAAGCATGCTCGGACGTGGGCGAGTGCAAGCGCCCCGAGGCGACGCCCGATTATGCCAAGGCCGACGACGTCTCCGAAGAGCAGCACGAGAAGAACAAAGCCGCGGTCGCCGAGCACTGCAACTTCAGCAAAGACGGCCGCGAGAAGCACCCGATGAACTGCGTGAGCCAGCCCTTCGCCGAGGCGTATTGCAAGGTCAAGAAGAAGCGGCTCCCGACCGAGGCAGAGTGGGAGTTCGCGGCGCGCGGATCGGACGGCCGCAAGTTCCCGTGGGGCGAAGATCCGGCTGCGTTCGGGCACATGAACGCGTGCGGCACCGAGTGCACCAAGTGGGAGGCGGATCACAAGCTCAAGCAGAGCAAACGCATGTACGAGAAGGACGACGGTTATCCCGGCACCGCGCCCGTCGGCAGCTTCCCCTCGGGCAAGACCAAGTTCGGCGCGTACGACTTTGTCGGCAACGTGTGGGAGTGGACGGCCGATTGGTTCGAGACGTACAAAGACGAAGAGCAGGTGAACCCCAAGGGCGCTCCTGCGGGCGATCGCAAGGTCATCCGCGGCGGCGCCTTCAACGGGGGTGTGGTGCTCTGGCTCAACCCCGCTTTCCGGTATCATCAAGTCGCGAACGCGCGGGTGCCCGCGATCGGCTTCCGGTGCGCGATGAGCCTGTGAGCGCGGCGAGGATCGCGTGACCTCCCCGCTCGCTCTCGGGTTCTTCACCTTCGCGCTCGCCTCGGCGCTCTTCACGTTGAACGGGCTCACGCCGCTCCGCAAACGGGGTTGGGCCGCCGTGGGGCTCTTCTTTGCCGGATGGCTCGTGTCCGAGCTGCCGCTCGTGCACGCGTTCGTGCAAATCGCCGCGGCGGTGGTGTTCGTGCGCGCGGGCGCGCTCCACGCGCAATCTTCGTATCCATGGGCGGCGCCGGCGGCGCTCGGGATCACGGCGCTGTCGGTGGCGGGCCTCGTCGTGATGATGATTCAAGGGCGAAAGAGCCTCTCGATCGTCGAGCGCGCGCTCGGCGCGGGCGGCGAGGGCCGCGCGACAGGCCCCATCGGCCCGATGGCCCTGATTTGGCCCTTTCGGATGCGCCGCCCCGGCGTCGAGGTGATCTCCGACGTCCCGTATGGCCCGTACGGCCGGCGCAACTTCCTCGACCTTTATCGGCCGAGCGACCCCGACAAAAGGGGCCGTTGTCCGGTGGTGATCCAGATCCACGGCGGCGCGTGGATCATCGGCGACAAAGAGCGCCAAGGGCTCCTCATCGCCAACCACCTCGCCGAGCGCGGCTTCATCGTGGTCTCCATCAACTATCGTTTGAGCCCGCGGTCCACGTTCCCCGACCACATCGTCGACGTCAAACGCGCGATCGCGTGGGTGCGCGCGCACATCGCAGAATACGGCGGAGACGCATCGTTCCTCGGGCTCACCGGCGGGTCGGCGGGCGGCCACCTGGCCTCGCTCGCGGCGCTCTCGCCCAACGACCCTTCGTATCAACCGGGCTTCGAGGGCGAGGACACGACGGTGTCGGCCTGCGCGCCTTTTTACGGCGTGTACGACTTTACGAACCGGACGGGCAAGGGCAACCCAGGGCTCTTGCCGCTCCTCGAACGGCAGGTGATCAAGAAGCGCCTCGCGGACGCGCCCGAGGTCTTCGACAAGGCATCTCCGATGGGCCGCGTGGGGCCGCACGCGCCGCCGTTCTGCGTCGTCCACGGCGTCAACGACACCTTGGTGCCCGTCGCCGAGGCGCGGGAGCTCGTCGCTCGGCTCAAAGAGGCCTCCAAAAACGAGGTGCTCTATCTGGAGCTGCCTTGGGCGCAACACGCGTTCGAGGTCTTCGGGTCGGTGCGGGCGATCGCGGTGGTGCGCGGCGTGGCCTCGTTCTTCGAGCGCATGTATCGGGAGTCGCGCCATGGACGACCAAGCGGCGAGGCTCGTTAATCTCATTTAGAAGGTGATCGCGTCTTGGGAGAGCGCGGCGGAGAGCTCGCGCTTGCACCCGGCCAAATCGGCGTAGCGCATGCCGGGGTGTTTGCCGAGCATCCGGCTCATCACGTAATCGACCGCCGGGAGCGCGCGGTTCACCTCCGGCACGTGGAGCGGATAGACGCGACCGCGCGCGTGCGCTTGAAAGAAGGCGGCCGGGCTTTGATCGCCGAAGTCGAGCGGCGCCCTGCCCGCGGAGAGGATCTCGAACGCGGTGATGCCGGCGGCGTATTGATCGCTCGGGCGCCAATCGGCGTCTTGCTTCTCGGTCCACCGCTCCGGCGCGAGGTAGGGTGGGCTTCCGTAGAGCTGGCCGAGCCGCTCGGGCGCGCCGGCCTGCGCGGCTTGCTCGGTCCGCGCGAGGCCGAAGTCGCCGAGCTTGATTTGGCCACCTGCGATGAAGATGTTATCGGGCTTGATGTCCCTGTGCGCGATGTCTTTGGCGTGCAAGAAGGCCAATCCATCGAGCATCTGAAACACCACCTCGACGCGCCGGGCGAGCGGCATGCTCGGGTAGATCCGCCGCACGGACGTCTCGCAGATCTCCATGGTGTACCAATAATGCCCGTGCTCACCGCCGTCGAGCAAGAGCACCTCGTGGCCGTGCTCGAACACGCGGACGAGCCGATCGGATCGGGAGGTCGCGAGGATCGCATATTCGCGTTCGAAGCGGTGTCCCAAGTCGGGATCACCGCCGGTGTCGCGCATCAGCTTGAGCGCGACGTCGTTCTTGCGGAATCGGTCCCAGACCTTGAACACCGCGCCTTCACCGCCTTGGCCAAGGAGCTTCCAGGTGGCGAATCGGGGGAACGCGTCGGCGAGGGCTCGGGGGTCGTAATGGGGCATCGCGGGAGCCTCGCTAATCCAAGTTCGGGTCCCGAAAGACGCCGCCGCCGGGGCCCTTCTTGGGCCCCGGGCCTTGAGGTTTCTTAGGCAGTTTGGTCGGCGGAG
>CAYTJL010000029.1:3912-5551 GCA_964437785.1 uncultured Polyangiaceae bacterium | reverse complement strand
GGGCCCTTCTTGGGCCCCGGGCCTTGAGGTTTCTTAGGCAGTTTGGTCGGCGGAGCCGCCGAAGCAGGCGCGCTCGCCGAAGGCGCCGGCGCGCTGCTTTGGGCGGGAGGAGCGACGGTGGCCGAGGACGATGGTTTGGAGTCGGCCGTGCCCGAGGGCGCGGGCGCGCTCACGCTCACAGGAGCGGTCGGGACGGGCACCGGCGTGGGCGAAGAGGCGTTGAGGAAGAGGAAGAGCGCTATCCCTCCTGCGATGATCAACGCAGCGGTGATGAGGAGCGCGCCGCGCTGGCTCTTGGGGGGCTCGGGCGGTGGCAAAGGCAGCACGTCCGCCGCCTTCTTTTTGAAGGGCAACGCGGCCCTGAGCTCCGGCAGATCGGGCCGCTCCATGACGACGGTCTCACGCGGCCTGATGGGCTTTTTGGGCGGCGGAGCGGCGATGAGCGTCGCTACGCCGTCGTCGGCGATTGAGCGACCCGCGAACGCGGAGTCGCGACCAACGTCGATCGCCTCGCTCTTGCTCTCGGTGACGATGCTGCGGGTCTTCGACGGGACCCCCGCGGCGCCGTTGACAGGCGCCTTGGGAGGCGCCGCTTCGCTCCCGTCCACGTCGAGATCGGACGGCGGAGGGCCGCTGTCCGGGCGCTCGTAAATGGCGGTGGCGGCCTCCTCCATCGAGATGCGATGATCGGAAGATCGCCTATCGCCCGCGGGCGTGTCGCGGCGCTCCGGGGGTGAGGGCTGGGCGTCCGCCGGAGCGCCGATGGGCGTCTTTCGCGCTTTGGGCTCGTGCGCGACGATGTTGAAGGACGAGACGACGGGGCGCGTCGCGCGGGGCGGCGGCGCGCCCTCCCACGAGCTGCGTTTGGGCCCGTCGGCGTCATCCCAGCTCGGCGGATCGCGGACGGGCGGGCCCACCATCGATCCTCGCTCGCGCGTCGCGCGATCGCGCCAGCCGAACCGACGCTCCGAGCTGGGCGCGCCCGCGGGCTCGGCGCCGAACAAGCCTTTGGCGAGCGCGGCCTCGTCGTCCGGCAGGTCGCGCAGGTGCCATGGGCTGAGGGCTTCGTCGGAGGGCGTGAGGTAGCTCTCGGCGATGAGCCGCACCGAGACCCCCGACGACAAATCGGCCTCTCGACCGTTGGTGATGCTGGTCCAGCGGATGTCGGATCGATAGAGCACCGCCGCGATCCGCGCGGCGCCGGCCGCGATGTCGCTGAAGGGTGCGTCGTCGTTGTGGACGACGACGACGCGCCTCGGAGGGGCCCTCTCTCCGGTCTTCCACGCGAGGTCGAAGTCGCTGTGATCGATGACCGGCATGTCGCGGAACGCAGAGACGTAATCGGCGAGCACCTCGAGCACGTCGCCGCTCATTTGGGCCTTGGCCTCGACATAGCGCTTGTACCACGCGGCGCTCGCGGCGCCCGAGAGCACGTGTTTGCCGAAGGCCCTCGCGGCGCTGAAGATCGCCATCGTGTCGAAGGCGCGATCGATCGCGGCGACGCCGTGGGCGAACGGGGGATCCCTGCGCCCGGCGTGGTCCGTCGCGCCTTTGATGCGGAGGCCGAAGATGAGCGACAAGCCCCCTCGCCCGGGCTCGTGTTGGGTGTCGTCGCGCGAGAGGTTGCCGATGGCGAAGG
>CAYTJL010000029.1:0-3812 GCA_964437785.1 uncultured Polyangiaceae bacterium | reverse complement strand
CCTCGCCCGGGCTCGTGTTGGGTGTCGTCGCGCGAGAGGTTGCCGATGGCGAAGGCGAAGCTGTCCTCGGTGACGGGCTCGATGTATTTGATGAGCCGCGCGAGGTGGCTGAAGTGTTGGCGCGTGAGCGTGCCTTGGGGCACCTCCGGGCGGTACATGAAGTCGATCTGGTGGCCAGGCACGTTGCCGTGCAAGAAGTGATACCAGACCTGGTCCTCCGGGGCGCTGTATTGCGGGACCTCGTAAAGGTCGTCCATCGCTCACACCTTGGGTGAAGGCGCCGGCAGCGCGGGCCCGAGCGCCGCGGGCCGCGGCCGTTGCTGGTTGTCGGCCTTCATCTTTTGGAGGAGCTGGTGATCGTAGGCGTTGCGCGGCAAAATCTTCTCGACGAAGTGCGAGAACAAGTGGTGAATCGAGTGGCCGTAGTTGGCCGAGCCGACGAACACGCGGATGTCGACCTGATGGCTGAACTTCATCAGATCGCTGATGAGCCTCCCATAATAGTGCTTGGCCTGGTTCTCGATCTCGGTGGGCGTGCCCGCGAGGAGGTCGCTCTTGTTGATGAAGAGCACCACCGCCTTGCACGAGGCCACGGTCTTGGGGCCGAAGAAGAACTTGAGCGACTCGGTTTGGAATTCGCGGAGCTGCTCTTGCACGCGCGCGGGCTCGACGGCCTTTGCGTCTTTGCCGCCCAGATCGACCACGATGAGCATCCCGTGGATCTCGTCGACGATGAGCTCTTGTTGCGCGTCGACGATGTGCTCGCCGCCCCAATCCCCTACTTCGAAGACGTGCTCGGTGGTCACGTCTTTGCCGACGACTTGGCTCACCGTGCGCTCGTAGCGCTCGATCTTGGTGCCCTCGATCTTGCCGAGATCGGTGAGCGGGTTCGCCCATTTGAGGGTGAGCGACGTCTTGCCGGTCCACTTCACGCCGAGCGTGATAATCTTATAGACCTTGCGCGAGATCTTGGGCCGCTTCTCCAGCTCTCCGCGCAGCCACTCGATCTCGGTCTGTTGGTGATCGAGCCAACCTGCTTTTTGCGTGTCCTGCGCGCGCGCCTCATCCAGTTGGATGGCGACCTCGCGGCTCTGCGCTTCGAGCCTTTGAGCCCTAGCCTCGGCCTCGTGTATTCTTGGCTCGTATTGGCCGCGGACGTTCATGAGCTGCGATTGCAGCGTCATGACCTGTCCCTGCGCCGTGCCCAATTCGTCCTGAACGGACTTTATGCGCTGGCTTAGCTTGGAGGCTTTGGAGGCCATCATGGCGGCGAAGATTCCGGCGCCGATCGCAATCAGAAACCCTAGCGCAGCGAGCACATACTCCATAGACCCCTCATGCCCGTGCCCATCAACAAACGCTGGGCAGGGCCCATCAAAAATGATCGCAGCCCGGGACCATGCCCGGCCTCGTGGGTAGGAGAGCACGAGGAGCGGACGCGGATCAAGACCAATTCGAGGAGCGGGGCAGACGTGGGTAGGGGGAGCGGGAGGGGGTTGGGGCTTCAGCCCTTCTCGACGGGCTTATTGGCCTTCTTCCAACCTTTGATGCCGGCGGGCAGGATAAACACCTTCTTATAACCGAGCTTTGCGGCGCTCACGGCGCCGGTATGGCAGGCCGTTCAATGCTCGTTTGCGCAATAGAATACGAGCGTCGCCCCCTTGTCGGCGGGCATGTCCGCCTCTTTGATGGCCTTGTAGTCGACCCACTTGGCCGTGGGGATGTGCCCCTCTTCGAACACCTCTTTGTGGTTGTTGTCGAAGATCGCGAGGGTGAGCTTGCCGGCTTTGGCGTCGCTCATTTTCGCGTCGAGCTCGTCGACCGAGAGGCGCCCGAACACCTCGCTCTCGTGCGCCGCGCCCGTCCCTTCGTGACCTTTGCTCGCGCATCCCGACGCGAGCGGGAGCGCCGTCGCGATCGCGATCACGCTCAAGATCGTGGACCATCTTCCGATCATGAATCCGGTCTCCTCGCGCGGGCGCCATGCCCGCCGCATTCCGTAAGGTATAGAGGAGCCGCCAGGCCCGGGCGAGAAAAAAATTGGTCGAAAACTGTACCACCGTTCAGGGCTGAGGTAGATGAGCAGCATGAACATCCGAACCCTGTCTAGCTACGTTCTTCGCGCCCTCGCCGCCGCCCAGATCGAGGGCAGGACCATGAACCTCGCGACCCTGGTCGCCGAGCTCAACGTGCGCAGGGGCGACGTGCGGAGTGCCGTCTCCGCGCTTCATCGCGAAGGCTACGTCAATGCGCTGCGGATGCGCCTCACCCTCCAAGGGTTCTTGCTCGGCCACGCGCTGATGCGTGAAGAACTGCCCCCGCTGCGCGTGGCGCGGCCTGCGGCGCAGGCTATCAACGCTGCTTGAGGAAGCACTTATACAAAGCGCTTATAGATGGAGAGGGCGTCACTCGTACGCGAGGAGCCCTTCGTGCTCGCGAACCTCGTCGGGGTAGGATTTGCGGAGCGCAGCGAGGATGACGGACGGCTTCCTCTTCGGGGACAAGAGCACGTTCATCCGTTCGGTGCTGTTCATCCCTCCCACGTACTCACCCGCCACGTCGGGGAAATGATCGATCACGAACGCGTTGAGATCAGGCACGCTGGGGAGCACCTTGACGAGCAGCCTGCGCAGCGAAGCGCGGGTGGGCTCGCGCTGGGGAGATGGGGTTACGCCCAACGCGGGTGATGCGGGTGATGGAGGAGGAGGGCCCGCGATCGCTGCCAGATAGGGGTTATCCGGGCTCTCTTGTTGGGCCCCGTGGATCAGCGCGTCGAGCTTGCCTTTGGATTCGGCCCATTGCACCAGCTCGAACGTGGTGGTCGTGAGGTCGGCGCTCTCGGATGCAATGGCATTGAGGTTCTCGCTGAGCTGGTGAGCGACCATCCTTTCGAGCTTGGCGCGCGTGGGGAATGCGCTCATCAACGCGGTGATGAGCTGCTTTTGGTCTTGTCCGTTCATGGCTGCCTCGAGACCATCAAAGCTTCTCCGGCCAGCGCCTCGATGTGTGCAAGACGCGCAGCACCTCGATCCGGCTTTGCTCGTTGTTCACACGATAAGCAACGATATAACGAGTGCCCTCGATGACGAGCTCCCGCGTACCGGGCCGCCGCCCTGGCCGACCTATCGCCGGATGATCTCGTAGCCAACGGATCCGATCGAGGATCTTCGACGCGACGTCGACCGCGGCCTTCGGGTTGTCCTGCCCGAGATAGACGATGAGCTCGTCGATATCGAGCTTGGCAAGCCGTGTGATGGTGATAGGGAAGCTCATCGCTTCGAGCGCTCGCGGGTCGCCTCCGCCGACATGCCCGACATGATCGACAGCTTTTGCCGGAGCTCCGCCTCGACAACATCGAAGTCGAGCAGTTGCCCCGCATCGGCCTCTGCGATCCCCGCGTCGACCGCCACGAGCATCCGCTCGTTCTCTTCGAGGAAGTCGCGGAGCACGGCGTCCGCGAGCTCGGAGACGCTGCGCCCCGCGGCCCCGGCCAACTTCTCGAGACGGGCCAAGAGGTGCTGGTCGAGAACGAGAGGTGCCTCTTCGCCGGTTGGTGCGCGGGTGGTCACGAGGGGAGATCTACCATGATTTCGGTGAAGCATCATCTTCTTTCGGCGGCGTTTGCTCATCCGTGCGGTGACGAGCTGCTTCTGATCGCGTCCCGTTCATGACTTATCCACGGCCCTCACCCCGGCCCCTCTCCCCTCTCGGGGAGAGGGGAGATTCGCCTTGTTTGAGGCTGTGCTCCCTCCCTCGCCCCGGAGGGGAGAGGGAGGGTCGGGGAGGGTGAGGGCCCCTCGGGCAAGCCGGAA
>CAYTJL010000028.1:47201-54197 GCA_964437785.1 uncultured Polyangiaceae bacterium | reverse complement strand
GCGTGGCGGAGTCTGCGGCGACACCACACGAGGCCCCAACAAGGGCCATGACGAGGAGAAGGACACGCAGGATCCGTAGCCGTGCGGGCATGAGCACTCTCCTTTGGGGCTCTCGGCTTAGCTTATCACAACAGCACTGATTTCAGATAACGATTCTCGATATTCCTACCCCGCCAAGTGTGACGCGATCAGGCCATTCACATCTTTGATGCGTTAGCCTCGCAAGATGGATGCCCGCCACGTGTCATTCACAACGGGGTGCTCGTCGCTGCCCTCGATCGTCCACCGCACAGGATCGGGCTCCCACAGGCTCCCCAATTCGCCGAAGATACGCGCCCGCGAGATGACCGCGAACAACGTGCACCGACAAGAAGCAGCTTCAAATGGGTGCTCGCGTTCGAGGGCTCGCGGTCGACGGCCCGCCTCCACGCCGCGTAGCCCGCGGTGCCTCTTTCTTCCTTCTCGCGAAGCATGGCGTACCCGCGGGCAGCCCCGCGAGCGTCTTTCTACTTGATTTTCAGCCTGATCCGAGCACCTTCCCGGATGTGGTAACGTTCTGGAAACGGCCTTCGCGACCGTTTCGGAGTGGGCGACAAGATTGTCTAAATCACGAAGGATCCTGTGTACTTAGCGCTTACGCTCGCCGAGCCCCCTATACATGTAGTAAAAGTGACGGCTCGACACGATGCCGCGCCTCAAGATCCTCTTCGTCGTCTCGGAGTGCGTTCCCTTTGCCAAGACAGGTGGGCTCGGCGACGTCGCCGGCGCGCTGCCCCTCGCGCTCGGCGCGCGCGGCCACGACGTGCGCGTCGTCATGCCGCGTTACCGCGTCACCAAGAAGCACCCGGCGTCGCGCCACCCATCGCCGCTCGCGGTGCCGGTCGGCACCGGGGAGGCGTGGTGCTCCATCAACGAAGCATCGATGGGGAAGAACGGTGAGGCGCGCGTCTATTTCTTGGAGCACGACGCGCTCTTCGACAGGAGCGGGGTTTATGGCGACGAGGGAGGCGGCTACGGCGACAACCTCGCTCGCTATGCCTTCTTGTCGCGCGGCGCGCTCGAGCTCTGCCGCCTCATCGACTTTCAGCCCGACGTCGCCCACGTGCACGATTGGCCCACGACGCTCGTGCCCATGTACTTGAACTCGTATTATCGCTTCACCCGGCTCGGCAAGACAGCGAGCGTGCTCACCATCCACAACATGGGCTATCAAGGTTGGTTCTCTAAAGAGGAGCTTTACCAGACCCAGCTCGGGTGGGAGCACTACAACGTTCATGAGCTCGAGTTCCACGACCGCATCAACCTCTTGAAGGGCGGCATCGTCCACTCGACGCTCGTCACCACGGTCTCGCCCAACTACGCGCGCGAGATCCAGACACGCGAGGGCGGCGAGGGGCTCGACGGGGTCCTCCGCGACCGCGGCAGCGACGTCATCGGCATCTTGAACGGCATCGACGACGAGGTCTGGAACCCGGCGGCCGACCCGTACATCGTCGCTCCGTTCTCGGCGAGCGACCTCGCGGGCAAAGCCCTCTGCAAAGCCGCGCTCCAACGCGAGGTGGGGTTGCCCGAAGAGCCGGACGTCCCGCTCCTCGGCATCGTGAGCAGGCTCGCCAACCAAAAAGGCATCGACGTGCTCGCCGGCGCGCTCGGCGAGATCCTGTCGCTCGGCGTCCAAATGGTGGTGCTCGGAGCAGGGGAGTCATGGGCCGAGTCGCTCTTTGGCAGGCTCTCCGCGTCTCACCCCCGCTTCCGCGCGTACCTCGGCATGAACGAGGGGCTCGCGCACCGCATCGAGGCGGGCGCAGACCTCTTCCTCATGCCCTCTCGCTACGAGCCGTGCGGGCTCAATCAGCTCTACAGCCAGCGTTATGGCACCTTGCCCGTGGTGCGATCGGTGGGCGGGCTCGCCGACACCGTCGAGGACGAAGCGACGGGCTTCAAGTTCCGCTCGCTCGATCCGCACGATCTCGCGCAGGCCGTGTCGTGGGCGGTCTACACGTACCGCGACCGCCCCGAGCACTTCCGCGCGATGATGATCCAAGCCATGAACAAGCCGATGGGCTGGCGCCACGCGGCAAAGCAGTATGAGGCGCTCTATCGAATGGCCGTCGCGAAGCGGCGCGGCGAGTGGTAGCCTCTCGGCGATGAAGCTCCAAACCCTCTTCCTTTCGCTCGCGCTCGCGGCCCCGCTCGCCTCCCTCTACGCATGTGGGGGCGGCGGCACGGGCGGGAGCGGGGGTGACGCCGCGAGCAGCTCGGGATCGGGCGGGGGTAGCACGAGCAGCGCGAGCTCTGGATCAGGCGGCGCGTCCTCGTCGTCGGGCATGGGATCGAGCACGTCGTCGAGCGGCGCGAGCGGCGGCCACGACCCCGGGACGCTCATCGGCGACTTCTACATCACCTATTATTGGATGGTGCTCGAAGCCGATTATTCGGGCGCCGATTCGACGCCGCTCAAAGACGACAACTGCGCCGCCACTATCGCCACGGTGCCGCTCGGCTTCGCGGACGACGTGTGTATCGAGGGGAGCGGCAAGCTCACGGACGGCACAGTCATCAACTATTCGAGCGAATGCAATTGCGGTTTTCCCTGCTCGAACAACGTTACCGTGTGCTTTGCGCTGCTCGACGCGGCGGCGTTCCCGTGGGGCCAAGGCTCGCAGAGCAACGCGCTCGTGCCGCTCCGGTCCTGGGCGGTCGACAACGCGGTCATCCCCCATGGCACCTTGCTTTATGCGCCCAAATGGGATGGCGTCGTGATCCCCTCCATCGACGGGATCGGCGGCTTCGTCCACGACGGCTGCTTCCGCGCCGACGACGTCGGCAATGGCATCAACGGGCAGCACTACGACTTTTATGCGGGCTCGACCAAGATGTGGGAGGCGCTCGAGGTCATTCATCCATCCATCGACACGCACTTCGACGTTTATAAGAACGCCCCGCACTGCGCGTACCTCGGGGCTCCCTGATCGTGCATCTATCATCATTGTAAGGAGGGGACATGTTAGTCGTCATTTCGGATCTGCACCTCGTCGACAAAACGGCCGGCGATCACAACGTGAGCGGCGAGGCATTCAAGATGTGGAGCGAGGAGATCGTCGCCCTCGCGGTCGAGCAGAAGGTCAAGAGGCTCGACTTTTTGTACCTCGGCGACATCATCGATCTCATCCGCACCACACATTGGCTCGGGGTAGAGAAGGAAGACCGGCCGTGGGGCGACCCCGCCATCAACAAAAATCCGGCGAAGATCACCGAAAAGTGCAAGGAACACACGATCGACATCCTCGAAAACATCGAGAGAGAGACCCACAAACAGCTCGGGATCCTCTCTGGTAGCGGGTGGGACAAAGAGCAGGACGATCTGCTCCGCGGGGCTGGGATCGAGGTGCGCCGCGCGTACATCCCTGGCAACCACGACAGGCTCTATTGCGTGATCCCCGAGGTCAAGGCCTGGATCGACGAGCACCTGGGGATTACAGGCATGCTCCCCGGGCAAAGCCTCCACCGGCTGGAGAGCACCGAATATGGCGTCCTGGCGCGGCACGGGCACGAATTCGACGTGTGGAACTTCGAGGGGTACAAGCACAATAATTATCATTTCGACGACGAAGACTATCAAAGAGTGCCTATCGGCGACCCCATCACCACCGAGGTCGCGGCCAAGATCCCCCTCGTCGTCCTTCAAAACCTGCGCGGGCACGTGGACGAGGAGGTGGCCCAAGGCGTCTATCTCCGCCTTCAAGACATCGAGAACGTTCGTCCGCTGTACGCAGCGTTCCAATGGGCGTATTATCAAGCCGAGAAGCTCACCGGAGAGGTGAACAACAAGAAGATCGGCGAGATCATCCGCGACTCGATCGCGCAGGTCTTCGAGGAATTCATGGCGCTCCCGTTCGTGGAGGCGTGGCTCGACAAGCACGATTCGTTGCTGAACCCGAACGACGAGGCGGACAAGCTCCAGAACGTCCTCAAGGCGCTGCGCCTCAAGATCCCCTTGAGCGTTGTCGAGGCCGTCGCGAGATTCTTTGTCAAAGAAGATGTCGAGTACCGGGCCGGCGCCATCTGCGAGCCGCTCCTCCAAGACCCCAAGTCTGGGATGCACTACGCGATCTACGGCCACACCCATCAATTCGATCAGCTCGCGCTCGACGTGCTGAACGGGCACGAGAAGATCTATTTCAACTCGGGCACGTGGCGGCCGAGGCTCCACCTCACGGCCAACAAGAGAGAATTCGTCGAATGGAAGGAGATGACATACCTCATCTTCTATGGTCACGATGAGGATCGGATCAAAGACAAAGAGGGTCAGCCGACGGCGATCCACAAGGGGTCCTCGTTCGAGAACTGGACCGGCACCATGCTCAAGCGCAGGCGGTGAAACCGCCGCGCGCCCCGCGCGTAGCATACAGCGTGGCGGCCCATCGCCTCTCCCCCAAGCTCCTTCTCCTCGTCGTCGCCCTCGCGCTCGGCTGCGCGCCGGGCGCGCGCGGGCTCGTGCGCGAGGGCACGCCCGACGCGGTGAACCTCGCCCAAGCGCGCGGGCGCGACAAAAGGGCGCCGGCCTTCACGTGGCGGCCCTTCGAGCCTGCGAGCTTTGAAGAGGCCAAGCGCGATCGCAAGCTCATCGTGCTCGACGGCGCCGCGTCATGGTGCCATTGGTGCCACGTGATGGACGAGACCACGTACCTCGATCCCGAGGTGGGCGCGCTCCTCCGCGAGCATTTCGTGGCCATCCGCGTCGACATCGACGCTCACCCGGACGTGGCCGAGCGTTATGGGGAGTGGGGTTGGCCCGCCACCATCGTGATGACGCCCGACGCCGAAGAGCTCGGCAAATACCGTGGATATCTGCCGCCCGAGGAGCTCCGCGACATCCTCCGTCGCGCGAAGGCGCTCCGCGACGGACCCGCGGCTCCGCCCGCGCAGAGCCTCGCCGACACCCCACCTCCCGTCGCGGCGCTCGGGTGGATCGCGGGCAGGACGCTGCTCGACATGGATGATTATTACGATCCCGCCGAGGGGGGCTGGGGCAGGCGCCAAAAGGCGCCCATCGGCGCCAACATCGAGGTCGAGCTGCGCCGCGCCGCGCGCGGGGACGCCGCCGCCCGCGCGAGGGCCGTCTTCACGCTTCAAAAGCAGCGCGCGCTCCTCGATCCGGTGTGGGGAGGCGTGTATCAATATTCGGCCGGGCGCTCTTGGAACGAGCCTCATTTCGAGAAGCTCATGCCCTATCAAACCGCGAACCTCATCGCCTATGCGCGGGCGTTCGCGCTCACCCGCGATCCATCGCTGCTCGCCGACGCGCGGCGCATCGCCGGATATTTGAGCACCTTCCTCTCGAACGCCGAAGGCGCCTTTTTGGTGAGCCAAGACGCGGACGTTGGCGCGCACGATCCGAACGTGCCTTTCATCGACGGGGCGGTGTATTACCCGCTCGGCGACGCGGGCCGACGGGCGCTCGGCGTCCCGCGCGTGGACGACCACGTTTATCCGCACGAGAACGGGCTCGCGATCGCGGCGCTCGCCGCGCTCTTCGAAGCGGCGCGGGACGAGCGCGACCTCATGAGGGCGAGGCGCGCCGCCGATCTCATGATCGCCCGCTTCGTCACCGATCGAGGAGAGGTCAAGAGGCGTGAGAGCGGACCACGGTACTTGATCGACGCCGCCGCCTTGGGCCTCGGGCTCGCCGCGCTCGCCTCGGTCGCGGGCGACCCGACCTACAAAGACAAGGCCCTTCGGATCGGCGCGAACATCCAGGTCGATTTTGGAGACAACGGCGCTCAGCACCTCGGCCTCTACGTAAGCTCTCCAAACCCCGCCGCGACAGGCGCGCTCGCGGCGAGGCAGCGCGCGTTCCCTCACAACGTCATGGCCGCGCGCCTCTTCGCCTTGCTCCACCGGATCACGGGCGATACCGCGTGGAAGGACAAGGGGCTCATGACGCTCGCCTCGGTGATGACCCCGCGCGCGCTCGCCTCACAAGGCAGGATGCTTGGCGATCTGCTCCTCGCGCTCGACGATTTGGGCGCCTCGTTATAGGCCCTCCGGCGATCAACCGCCGTTGTTCGCGCCCACCTGCCCGATGAAGTGATACGTCCCATAACGCTGCTCGCTGCTGAAGAGCAGCACGGTGTAGCTCCCGGCCGAGGGGAAGTCGCAGCGCGCTTTGGTCAAAGGCCCGTCCTCGACGGTGCAGCGGGTCCTCGCCTCCGGGCCCGGATCGGCGCTGCCCGCGGGGATGAAGCTCGCGAGGGTGAAGAGGCCTTTGGGGTTCTTCATCTCGACGGTGAGCGCGCCCTTGACCGTGACCTGCGAGCGATCGGGCGAGACGAGCTCGCGCCCCTCAGCGTAGAAGGCCGGGCTCATCATGGGCTGTCGCATGAAGTCGCCGCGCGAGATGGGTTTTTCGCGGAGCTGCCAGCGCGCGTCATCGGGGAAGTGATCGAGGCCGAAGACCTCGGGAGGCGTCAAGAAATACTCGGTGCGATACCCCTTCTTGAAGGTCGTCCCGCTCACCGATCCGCTGTCCCACGTGGCGTCGACGAGGTAATAACGCCCCTCGATTTTAACGGCGTTCCACGCGTGGCCCTCGCCCCGCTCGCGCTGGCCCTCGGTGCGGGCGTCCCCCACGACATACACGATCTCGACCCCGGCCTGTTTGCCGAGCTCGGTGAGGAGCTGCGCGTACCCGGCGCACACCGATTTGCGCGTCCGAAAGACGCTCTCGGCGTCTTGCGGAGGATACTTGTGGGCGGCGTACGAGGGCGCGTCATACGCGATGCGGTCGGCGACCCAATCGTGGAGCGCCTTGACGAGACGGAAGCGATCGCTCTCCCGATCGGCCAGATACCGCGCCACCGCGACGATGCTCGTCTCGGCGCTCGCGGGCATCTCGGCGACGGCGGGGTGGAGCGCGGCGGGCGCAGGCCACGTGCGCGCCTCCCTCCCGGGAGAGGGCTTGTCGGAAGAGGGCTTGTCGGAAGAGGGCTTGTC
>CAYTJL010000028.1:0-47101 GCA_964437785.1 uncultured Polyangiaceae bacterium | reverse complement strand
AGAGGGCTTGTCGGAAGAGGGCTTGTCGGAAGAGGGCTTGTCTTGGCTCGCGGCCGCGCTCGGCGGGGGCGGCGGAGCGCCGGTCGAGGTCGTTTGAGGCGCCGTCCCCGTCCCGACCGGTACGGGCGTTTGATCTTTGGCCATGTCGCGAAAGGGGTTGTCGCGCACGGCCACGTAGAGCCATTCGAGCTTGTCGGCCGCGCGGAACAACACCTTACGAATCGCGTCGGGCGTTTGGCCGCGGAGCCCGTCGAGCATCCAATCACCGCGGGACGAGAGCGCGGTGAAGCCCGTCTCGGGCGTGACCCCCAAGAGGACGCTGAGGAAGAGCAGGTTGATCGCCAAGGTGCGGAGGATCAAGCGATCCCAGAGCGTCAAAAACCTTGGTTTGACGATGCCTTTGAGCGCGCGCCGCCTTCGCCGCTCGGCCCACGCGTCCCACGCGAGCGGCAGCGCGGGGAAGAGCAGGAGCCCAATCGCCGCGGACAGCGCGGTCGGGCCGTTCTTGTACGCCGCGATCGACGACGCCGCCCACGCCCCGATGAGCGGGGTCGCGATCACGAACGCGGCCCACACGAGCTTGAGGACGGAGGCGACGAGGGCGCCCGAAATTGAAGCACGCGGAGCGGGATCGTGGGCTCGCTTCATAGAGGAGGAGCGCAGGATAACACCGTGCGCGCCAGGGCGCCCGCTCGCCGTCCTCGCCGTCTTCGCCGTCTGGCCGCGACCAACCCTTTGTCTACCTGTCAACGGATTGGCAAGCGTGACGGTATGCTGGCAGAGCAGGATTATGGTCGCGTCATGGATGGCAACGACCAAAGGACGACGCGGTCAGGATCAACCTCGAAGACGGCGCTCATCACGGGCGCGAGCAGGGGGCTCGGCGCGGCGCTCGCGCACGAGCTGGCGGGCAAAGGGGTGAAGGTGGTGATGGTCGCGCGCGACGCGGCGCCGCTCGAAGCGGTCGCGAGCGCGATCCGCGCGGCAGGCGGCGAGGCGCACGCCATCGCCGCGGACGTGGGCGACAAAGAGATGACGTACGCGATCGCCGGGGCGGCGGCGGCGCTCGTGGGACCCATCGACATCTTGATTCACAACGCGAGCACGCTCGGCAAGACGCCGTTACCGCTGCTCCTCGACACCGCATGTGAAGATCTCGCGCGGGTCTTGGAGGTCAACCTGGTCGGTCCTTTCCGGCTGACCAAGGCGATCGCAGGCTCGATGGCGATGCGGCGCCGGGGGCTCATCGTCCACGTCAGCTCGGACGCCGCGGTGTCGGCGTATCCGGGGTGGGGATCATATGGAGTCTCCAAAGCAGCGCTCGATCACCTGTCGAGGACGTGGGCGGCGGAGCTCGCGGACACGGGCGTCCGCGTGATCAGCGTGGATCCGGGAGAGATGGATACGGTGATGCACGCGGAGGCCATCCCCGACGCCGATCGCGCGACGCTCGCGGATCCCAAGGCGGTCGCGAGGGCCATCGCCGCGATGATCGAAGGCGCGGAAGGGATCGAGAGCGGCGCACGGCTCATCGCATCGGGCTGGCGTACGGCGAAGGAGGTGAGCGTATGAGCCCGGCGACGTGGCCCCGCGACGACCCCGAACAGGAGCGGTTGCTCCTCATCGACCCAGGCCGAGGCGCCTTTTCAGACGCGCACGTGAGCGATCTCGCGAGCCTCTTCTCGGCAGGAGATGTGTTGGTCGTGAACGACGCCGCGACCCTCCCAGGCTCGCTGCAAGGCCGTGACGCCCAAGGGAGCGCCGTGGAGGTGAGGCTCATCGCTGATCGCGGCGAAGCGCGGTTTTCGGCGCTGCTCTTTGGAGAGGGGGATTGGCGCACCAAGACCGAGCAAAGGCCCGCTCCTCCGCCGCTCTCCGAGGGCGCGGAGATCACGTTCGGCGAGGGCCTCTCCGCGAAGGTGGTGAGCGTGAGCCAGGCGTCTGCGCGGATGGTGGACGTGCGGTTCTCCTCCGCGGGAGCCGCGTTGTGGGCCGCGCTCTACCGTTTGGGCCGGCCGATTCAATATGCGTACGTGCGCGCGCCGCTCGCGCTCTATCACGTGACGACCGCGTACGCGTCACGGCCTTGGGCCGCGGAGATGCCGTCCGCCGGCCGCCCGCTCACGTGGCGGACGCTTCTCGCGCTGGCGCGAAAGGGGGTCTCTATCGTCTCTCTCTCGCACGCCGCCGGCATCTCCTCGACGGGCGACAGCGCGCTCGATGCCCTCTTGCCGTTGCCCGAGCGCTATGAAATCCCCGAGGAGACGGCGCGTGTCATCAATGAGGCAAAAGCACGTGGACGGCGGATCATCGCCGTCGGGACCACGGTCGCGCGGGCGCTCGAAGGCTCGGCCCGCGAGAGCCATGGACGCGTCGCGGCGGGCTTGGGAGAGACCGATTTGGTGATCGGGCCGGGGCTCACACCGCGTGTCGTGGATGGCCTCTTGACCGGGGTCCATGAGCCGCACGAGAGTCATTTCAAGCTGCTCGGCGCGTTCGCGCCCGAGGCGCTGCTCCGCGCGGCCCACGAGCACGCCGAGGAGAGCGGTTATCTCTGTCATGAGTTTGGGGACAGCAGCTTGATCTTGCGCGCTCAGCCGCTCATGGCCGGTTGATCCACGGCGCCCGCGGCGCGGGTGATCGCGCCGCGGAGCCACGTGTGCGCGGGATCCGCCTCGTCGCGCTCGTGCCAAATCAAATACGACGAGAAGCTCGTGAGCTCCACCGGAGGAGGCAAGATGTCGATCGGGAGCCCCTTGGCGAGCTGGTGCGCGAGGCGCTCGGGCAAGGTGAGCACCAGATCGGATCGCGCGATGACGAACGGCGCGGCCAAAAAATAGGGCACGCGCAGCGCGATCCGGCGCTGCCGGCCGAGCTTCGCGAGCGCCTCGTCCACGTAGCTCGCGCCGCTGCCGCGAGGGCTGATGAGCGCGTGGGGCAAACGCACGAAGAGATCGAGCGAGAGAGGCCCCTTCACGTCGGGGTGCCCCTTTCGGACGATGCACACGAAGCGCTCCGTGAAGAGTCGTTTGGATCGGATCGAGGCCCGATCACCGAGGAGCACCGCGATGGCTCCGTCGATCTCCCCCGCGTGGAGCAGCTCGGGCTCGCGCCGGCCGTCGGCCGGTCGAATCGTGAGGTCGATCCCCGGCGCCTCGCGCCGCGCGATCTCCAAGAGAGGCGGCAACAAGAGGAGCGCGAACAGGTCGCCCATCGCGAGGGTGAAGGTGCGCGACGCCGCCGCCGGGTCGAAGCTCGGGGACTCGCGCAGCGCGCGTGAGAGCTCGGCGAGCCCGCGGCGGATGGGCTCGATCAGCTCATTGGCCCGCGCGGTCGGCGCCATCCCCGAGGGGCCGCGCACGAGCAGCGGATCGTCGAAGATCTCGCGGAGCTTTTGCAGCGAGTGGCTCATGGCCGATTGCGTGACGCCGAGCCGCTCCGCCGCGCGCGTGACGTTGCCCTCGGTGAGCAGCGCGTCGAGCGCCATGAGGAGGTTCAAGTTGATGCTCCCGAGCTTGTTCTCCGCCATCGCGCCGATTGTCGCACGCCATGAGCGCCGCTCATGGGCCCATGAAGAGAGGTCATGAGCGCCGCGCGAACGAAGCCTTATTCAAGGGGCGTCGCGAGATCCGGTAACGACCGGCGCCGACTCGGAGGATCCCATGAGCATCGTCGTCAACACGCCCAGCGGTAACATTGGCCGTCCCCTCGTCGAAGCCCTCCTCGCCCGCGGCGAGAAGGTCACCATCCTGAGCCGCAACCCCGATAAGGTGGCCGATCTCGTGAGCAAAGGCGCTCAGCTCGTCGAAGGGGCGATCGATGATCGCGCGGCGCTCGAGCGCGCGTTCACCGGCGCAGAGGCCGTGTTTTGGCTCACGCCCCCTGCTCATTCGCCTTCGTACCATGAGTGGTCCGTGCGCGTCGCAAACGACGCTGCCGCCATCGCCAAGGCAAAGGGGGTTAAGCGCGCGGTGGTGCTCTCCAGCATCGGCGCCCAGAGCGGGCCTGGGACGGGCCCTGTCGGCGTGCTCCTCGCCATCGAGGACGCGTTTCGCGCGGCGATCGCCGACGTTACCTCGCTGCGCGCAGGGTTCTTCATGGAGAACGTGCTGCGCGATCTCGGCACCATCGTCGCGCTCGGCTCGATCTTCTCGCCCATGCCCGCGGACAAGAAGGTGCCTGTCGTCGCGACGCGCGACATCGCGGACGCGGCGCTCGAAGCCCTGCTCGATCGCACGAGCCACGGCTACCGAATCCAAGGCGTCCATGGGCCCGAGGACCTCACGCAGCGCGAGATCGCGGCGATCCTTTCCGAGGTGCTCCACAAACCGGTGGCCTACGTCGAGGTCCCGGTCGAGGCTGCGAAGAAGGGCATGGCCGACGCGGGGCTGCCTCCCTTCCTGGTCTCGCTCTACGCCGAGATGTACCAAGCGATCCGCGACGGCCGCATGGATTCGGCCGAACCGCGCACGCCGCGCTCGACCACCAAGACTCGTTATGTCGACTTCGCGCGTGAGGTGGTGAAGCCCGCGGCGCTCGCCGCGTCGTCCAAGCCCGCGAGCTGATCGTCGCGCGGAACCTTCGCCGCGCGCCGTTGTCGCCGTTCGATGTGCCGAACAGCGCTCGCGAAGAGACGACGTTGGACCTCCTCTACACGCAGGCGCCTTGTCTCTTCATCTCGGTCACGTGGGGCGAGAGCACGCTGAGCACCTGCCAGATCTCGCCGCCGCGCGCGTATTACGTCGGCGAATCACGCGAGATGCTCGATGTGCTGGTGCCCGACGTGCGCCGCACCGCGCTCGTCGAGGTCGCGGCCGACGGCGCGGTCGCGCTCGCGCTGATCCCCGGGATGCGCGGCGTGATCACGCCGCCGGAGGCCGCGCCGGAGTCGTTCGAGATCGAGCCGCGCGCCGCGAGGAGGTGCGTGGATTTCCCGCTCGGCGCCGAGGCGCTCTTCGTCCTCGGCGGGCTCACGTTCCACGTCGAGCACGGCTCCGCGCCCGTCGTGAAGCGCCACGCCGCGCTCGCGGCGCGATCGACGAGCGCGTCGCTCCTCGCCTCGATCGGGCTCCACGTCGCTGCGCTCGCGATCTCGGCGCGATGCTTCATGTCCGTCGCGGACCCCGCCGCGTCGAGCATCGACCTCGATCGCGCTGCGATCGCGGTGCTGAGCCCGATCGTGAAGGGCGCCTACCACGAAGGGGAAGAGATCGAGCCGCGGCGCTACCCGGAGAGCACCGTCGCGGGCGACGCATCGACCAGGATGCGGTGCGGAGAGAATCACGGCGGCGGGATGGGCGACCCCGACGCGATCGAGCGCGAAGGTCGCTATGGGGTCGAGGGGCCGCGGGACAACGTCGATCCTCACATCGCGCGCTTCGACAGCGACGCGCGCGTGATCACGATCTTCCCTCACCTGTTCGGGCTCATGACGCCTTGGGGCGGCGCGCAGGGCCCGACCGCTCCTTGGGGCCGCGACGACGAGCTCGGGAACGATGAGGGGAGCGCGCGCGCGCAGTTCTTCGGCGCGAGGCTCCAGCGCTCGATCGGTATTTTGGGCCTCGGACACGGGCCCGTGCACCTCTGCGCGGCGTGCGGATCGCTCGGGGGCGGGCTCTTCGAAGCGCGATCGACGCTCGCCGCGAGCGCGACGCGCACCGAGGCCGCGACGCAGGTCGTGCGCCCCGCGGGCCCGATGATGATGATGAGCGACGCTCCTCCGATGGATGCCCCGCTCATGCGCGTCGTTCTCAAGTAAAGTTCGTGCGTGAGCGCGATCATCGTCGAGCGGACGTTCACGTGCCGGAGTGACGTCGAGCGTCTCTGGCCGCTCATCACCGACACCGAGGCGCTGAACCGCGCGCTTGGATCGGGCCCGATCACGCTGCGACCCAACGACGACGCGTCGGCCGCGCGTTACCTCGTCACGACGCGCCTCGCGGGCTTCTCGCTGGAGTACGAGGAGCGGCCGTTCGAATGGGTCTACCCGACGCGCTTCTCGATCGTGCGGCGCATGCGATCGGGCCCCGTCCGCGAGCTGTCGGTCGGGTGGAGGATGGCGACGCTCGGGGAGGGCGGCACGCGCCTCACCCTGTCGGTCGGCTTGACGCCCTCGATCGGCCTCTTGTCCCCCGTGATCAAGATCATCGCGAATCGAAGCGCCGACGAGATGAGGCGCACGATCCTGCGCTTCGACGAGGCGCTCGCGTCCGGCGCGCCGCGGCCCGACGTCACCGCGCGGCGCACGATCCACGACGCGGCCTTCGCGCGCGCGACCGCGGCGCTGCGATCCGATCGCGATCGTCTGGTCGAAAAGGACATCGCGGAGAGGCTCTCGTCGTACGTGCGCGACGCGGACGACGTCGATCTTTCGCGAATGAGGCCCTTCGAGCTCGCGGACACGTGGGGCGTCGATCGGCGCGCGCTCTTGAGCGGCTGCCTCGCGGCCGTTCACGCGGGGCTCTTGGAGCTGCGGTGGGAGGTGATCTGCCCGAGCTGCCGCACGGGCACCGAGACGTTGCCCTCGCTCTCCGCGCTCTCCGAGCACGGAGGCTGTCAGCTCTGCGAGATCGAATTTGCGATTGATCTCGACGAGGCGGTCGAGGTCACGTTCGCGCCTTGTCGCGCGGTGCGCGAGGTGGACGCGGGCCCGTATTGCATCGGCGGCCCCGCGCGCACGCCGCACGTGCTCGCGCAGGCGATCCTCCCCGCGTCGGGGACGGCGTCGCTCACGGCGCCGAGCGAGCTGGGCAACTACCGCTTGTTCGTGCGTGGAGGCGCGGCGCGACAGGTCGAGGTGCGCGAGGGCGCGCCCGCTGAGATCAAGGTCGATCCGCGCGCGGAGACGGGCGGGATCGCCATCGCGCCGGGCGGCGCGGTGCGCGTCGAGAACCCGAGCGCGGAGGAGCTGCACGCGAAGATCGAGCGCGTGGTGTGGGGTGACCAAGCGGCGCGCGCGCGCGTGGTCACGGCGATGCCCGGCTTCCGTCGCGATTTCTCGACCGACATCCTGCGGCCCGGGCTCGCGCTGCGCGTCGCGCGCGTGGGGCTGCTCTTCACGGATTTGACCGGCTCGACCGAGCTCTACGCGACCATCGGCGACGCCGCCGCGTTCAAGCTCGTGCAGGATCACTTCGAGGTGCTGCGCCGGCTCATCGAGGAGGCGAGCGGCACGATCGTGAAGACCATCGGCGACGCGGTCATGGCGGTCTTCTCGGACGACGCCGAGGCGCTGCGCGCGTCGATCGCGATCCTGCACGCGTTCGACGCGTTCCGCGGGGAGGCCGAGCACGGCGATCGCACGCACATCAAGCTCGGGATCTTCGGCGGGTCGTGCTACGCGGTCACCGCGAACGGGGCGCTCGACTACTTCGGCCAGACCGTGAACATCGCGGCGAGGCTCCAGGGCGAGGCGAAGAGCGGCGAGATCGTCGCGACCGAGGAGCTCGTCGCGCGCGGCGTCGAGGCGAGGCTCTTGCCCGAGGCGTTCGTGGTCGAGCGTTGGGACGCGAAGCTCAAGGGGCTCCGCGCGCCGATCCGCGCGGCGCGGATCAAGATCCCTGTTTGATCACGCGCCCCACCAGAGCATCTCGTGGACCACCTCCGCGCCGCGCGCCGAGAGCACGACGCGGATCGTGTCGCCCTCGGCCCGCACGACGGGCGCGGGGAAGCGATCCGCAGGGTAAAACGCGGCTTTGGTGAAGCCCGAGGCGTCGAGCCAATAGAGGTGCAGCCCGCCCTCGCCGGGCCCGTAGAAGAGCACCATGCGCCCGCCGCCGAGGAGCAAGAAGTCGATTTGTTGAAGGCCGATCTCGGCGAAGCGCTCGGGCGAAGGGAAGTCCGCGCCGAGGTCGCGCAGCTCGGGGAGGTGCGCGCGGAGGTGCTTGTGCAAGAGGTCGTAGCGCACCTTCGCGAGCCGAGGGATGCGGCGATCGGGCGGCGCGATCGGGCGGAGCGCGCTCGCGTCGAAGGTGGGGACCTCGACGTGCGTGCGGTAGCGATCGAGGAGCGTCGATCGATCGATCTCGCTGTCGGACAGGGCCTTGAGCCACCAGTGAAAGATCGCGAGATCCGCGGTGCCCGCCGCGGAGTCGAGGCGCACGAGCGACTCCCAGAGGGGCCTCCGCGCGAGCCACGATCCGCCGTGTGATCGCGCGACGCACGCGCCGACGTACAGCGCGCCGTGCGTGACGAACGTGGAGAGCATGCTCGGCTCGCCGGACGGGCCCGGCGCGGCGAGGAGCGCGTCGCGACGCTCGCGGGTGAGCGCGAGCGCGAGCGCGTGCACCGACGCGTCGGTGAAGTCGAGCGCGAGATCCGGCGCGCCCAGCGTCACCGGCGCGAGCCTCGCGAACGCCTCGGCGATCGCGTCGATCTGCGCGAAGATGGCTGGGTTCTTCGCGGGGTTCGCGTCGGTGCTCCTCGCCTTCGCGAGATCGCGGCGCGCGTCGTCGGGGTAGAGCGGCGCGAAGTGACGCGAGAAGAGGTCGTCCGCGCTCAGCACTAAAACATCTTCTTGCGCTTGGAGGACGAGAGGATGTTCATCATCTCGCGGTACTTGGCGACGGTGCGCCGCGCGATCTTGATGCCCTCTTTCTCTTCGAGGATCTTGACGATCTGCTGATCGCTGAGGGGGAGGTTCTTGTCCTCCTCCGCGATGATCTTCTTGATCGCCTGCTTGACGCTCTCGGAGGCGATGTCGTCGCCGTCGACCATCGAGATCGACGAGTTGAAGAAGTATTTGAGCTCGAAGAGCCCCTGCGGCGTGTGCACGTACTTGTTCGACGTGACGCGCGAGATGGTCGACTCGTGCATGCTCACGTCCTCCGCGATGTCGCGCAGGATCATGGGCTTGAGGTAGTTGACGCCCTTCTCCAAGAACTCGCGCTGCTTCTCGACGATGCACTCCGTCACCTTGATGATGGTGCGGCGGCGCTGCTCGATGGCGCGGATGAGCCACTGCGCGCTCTTGAGCTTCTCGTCGATGAACTCCTTGGCCTGCGGGTTCTTCCGCATGCTCTGCACGAAGCCCTCGTTGATGTAGAGGCGCTGGAGGCCCTTGTCGTTGTCGGTGACGACGAAGCGCTCGCCGTCCTTGACGACGTAGACGTCGGGCGTGATGGCGATGGTGCGCTCGTCGACCTCGGCGAAGTTGCGCGCGGGGACGCTCTCGAGCTTTTGGATCTCCTCGACCGCTTCGCGCACGTCTTCGACCGGGATTTTGAGGGCTTTTGCGACCGCGTTGAGGTTGCGTCGCTCGACGCTGTGGAGGTGATCGCGGATGATGGTCTTCTCGACCTCGTCGTAACCGAGCGCGTCGGCTTGCACCAAGAGGCACTCCGCCAGATCGCGCGCGGCGACGCCGATCGGATCGAAGCGCTGGAGGAGCCGCAGCACCTCGTCGGCGTCCTCGGGATCGAGCCCCGCCTCCTGCGCGAGCGTCTCGATGGTGAGGTCCTCGAGCTTCTCCCCGCCCGGCCCTTCGCCGCCCGAGAGATCGAGGTAGCCGCGCTCGTCGAGGTTGCCGATCACGAGCTCGGCGAAGCGCCTCTCCGCGTCGACGAAGTCGCTCATTTGAAGCTGCCAGAGCAGGTGATCGCGGAGGCTCTGAGGCTTCGTGAGGTTCTGCTCGATGGGGGGCAGCTCCTCGAAGCCGCCGCGGCTCGACGGCACCGGCTGCTGCAGCGTGCGGTTCTCGAGGAGCTTCTCCCAATCGACCTCCTGCGCGCGCTTGTCGCTCTCGCGCGCTGCGAGGTCGGTCTGCTCGCGCTCGGGTCGCTCGTGATACTCGTGCCGCTCGTCGTTCGGCGGCGCCCCTTTGTCTTGGTTGTTCGTCCGTGTCTCGCGGCCCTGAGGCTCGACCACGTCATCGGCGAGGACCGGGTTGCCGTCGAGCTCTTTGCGGACCTCGTCCACGAGCTCGAGCCGTGAGAGTTGCAGCAGCTTGATCGCCTGCACCAGCTGCGGCGTCATCACGAGCTGCTGAGACATCTTCAGGTGGAGCTTCATCTCCATGCCCATGGCCTCAGACCTCCCTTACCTGGGCAGCTCCGCTGCGCTCACGCTTCGAGACGACGCTGTCGGTGGAGACGTGCGCCCCGGGGGGGTTTCGAACCTTCCTACGCGAATCTCGTGCCATCGGGTGGATCCCTCTGGATGCGACTCTATCACCAAATGGGCTGCGGCCCGAGTTTTGCTGTGCGGTCATTTGGTCGATAAGAGTCCCTAGGGGCTGGTCCCAATTCCGCTTGGTTACTTTAGAAAATAGGGGCATTATCCTACCGCTGGCCGGGACAGGGGGCATCAGCAGCAGGCAGGGGGTGAGCTTATGGAGATCGATCGGTCGGCGGCGAAGGTCGTCATCGATATCCTTCAGCGATCGAGGTTTGGCAGGCTTCCGTCTTCGAGCTTTGCGTCCGTGGCGGAGCTGGGCAGGGTTTTGCGCTTGCCCAAGCGAACGTATGTCGTGACCCAAGGGGAGCACGTGAGCGATGTCTTGGTCCTTGGATCAGGGCGGGTCATTCGCGAACGAACGATGGGTGGAAGCTCGCTCGTCGTGAGCTACGGCGGTCCCGGTGACGTGTTGGGAGAGGACGCGATCGACGTTGGTCGCGGTCGATCTTCCACGGAAGGTCGATCTTCCACGGAAGATCGCGCGGGCGCCATCTCCACGGAGAGCGCGCGCGTCTGCGAAGAGGTCGAGGGGGTCGCGCTCTCGATCGCGGCGCTCGAAGGGTTGGCCTTGCAGAGCCCGCCGCTCTTCTCGTTGTTGCTCGAGTCCTCCCACGAGGCGTTGCGAGCCGTCGAAGAGCGCGTCTTTTCGCTCTTGTTCGATCCGGTCGAAGCTCGCCTGCTCGCCTTCCTCAAGGCCGCAGCGCAGCGATGGGGCGGCGTGAGCCGAGCCGGCACGCTGATCGCGGCGCCCTTCACGCACGCGGAGATCGCTCGATCCATTGGCTCGACGCGCGAGACGGTCACGCTGCTCTTGGGCAAGCTCAAGCGCGAGGGGACCGTGGCCTTCGAGGGGCGCCGCATCGTGCTTCAGTTGGAGCCAGCCTCTCGCGTGTCGCAGTAAAAAGCGCCCAACGGCAAATGCGCTGAGGACGAAACACGCTATCCCTTTTTGCGCGCGGCATCCCCGGGTTTGCCAGGCCCCCGCTTGGTCGTTGCGTGTAAAGTGGCACGCTGAGAGGTCCGCAAGCGCGGGCCAATGATCGGCTCGCACGGGTGGCGGAATAGGTAGACGCACCGGGTTTAGGTTCCGGCGCCGAAAGGCTTGAGGGTTCGAATCCCTCCTCGTGCACCTCTCCCAACGGACGCCTTGAGAGGGGATTACGCGGATCGCGGCGCACGCCCGCGCGGCCGCGGCGCAGTGGACCGCTCGCCAATCACAAGATGGCTTAGGATGGCAAGGGAAAAATGAGCGGGTAAAGGCCCTGGGCGAAAAATGGGATCGGCGCCGGGCGAACAGCCCGTCCGCCCGGCGCCGGTCCATCGCCTCTGGTCAGACCGCGGCGTAAATCGTCGAGAACGACGCTGCCTCTCCGCGCAGGAGCAACGCGAGCTTGGGGCTCGGCGGGATCTTCAGCGTGTGAAGCTTGGAGCTCTTCACGTCGAGGAGGCAAAACACCGCGTTCGGCTGCGTGGGCCGGAGCGCCGTCGCCAGCAAATTGAGCACGATCGAGATGCGTTTGCGCGCGAGCGGCTCGCCGCGGAAATACATCTTCATATAATGAGGGACGCCGTTGATCTTGAAGCCGAGCTCAGGGTTGATGTTGATCTCGATGTCTCCGATCGGGTGACCCACGACAGGCGGCTTCACCCACGTCATCGACGCGGATTTGAGGAACTTGCGATAACCCTCGATGAGCGGCGGATAAATACGGCGCTTGCGCTCGTCGCGCACGGTCGCCATCAGATCATCGAGCACCTCGGGCCCCCTGCCTTTCTCGTGCATCTCGACGATCGCCTCGCGGAGCGGCTTGTAGAAGTCCGTGAAGAGCTCGCTCTTCTGCTCTTTGAAGTCCTTCACCCCGCTCAGCTTGGGCGCGCCGACTTTGAGGACGAAATCGACGAAATACGTAAACGAGATACGCTCCATACAGGGCCTCCTCGGAAGGATGGATTGACGCGTCACCAAGGCTCGCGGGATAATCATCCTCGCGCTCGGTCGTCGCGATGTCTTCTTACCCTCTTATACTAACCAATGACGTCATTCCTTCCCAGTGATCTCGACGCTGGATAGGACAGTAAATGTCCATCGTGAACGTCCTCGCCGCGCCGTTAGAGCGCGTTCACGTCACGCCGAGATTTTCAACGCAAAGACGCAAAGAGAAGGAGAGGGTCGGGGCGTTGCCGTGCCGGCGGGTCATCGCCTCGCGAGCGGGGAGAGCGCTGCCCGCGGGCACGCGCCGCGAAGAGGTCAACCCTTTCTCTTTCTCTTAGCGTCTTTGCGCCTTTGCGCCTTTGCGCCTTTGCGTCGAATTCTGGGTCTCTCGCGGCTCATGGCCGGCGCTCGTCGCTCGCGGCGCTCTTGGGAGCTGCCTTCGCCTCGTCTCCGCGGCTCCCCCACAGATAGAGCACGCCGAGCACGATGAAGAGCACGCCCGCGGCGCGCTTGGTCCACACGGGCGGCACGACGCGGCTCACCGCCTCACCCGCGATCACCGCCACCGCGGTCGTCGCGACGAGCGCCAGCGACGCGCCCGCGAAGACGACCCAGCGCGAGGCGCCGCCGCTCGCCGCGGAGAGCGTCGCGAGCTGCGTTTTGTCCCCCATCTCGGCCAAGAAGATCGCCGCGAACGTCGAGAAGAAGAGCTTTTTGTCCATCGGCGCGCAGTCTGCCACGGGCGCGTCCTGCCATGGAACCGAACGTGTCTCTTTCTCGGTCGCCGGGCGCGGGGAAAAGCGCCGGTACGTGGCGGAGCAAGGTATATTTACGAAAGGTGAGCGGCCACGCCCCCAGCAACAATGGCTCGCTCCAAAGGTCCCTCGCCACCTACCGGCATCCACAAAGTCGCTGCACGCGCCAACCGCGCGAGCGCTGCGCCCCGCTGCTGCCCAGCGGCGCCTGACGAGGGGCGTCCAAAGCAGGACGTGTACCAGGGCAACGCTGCCGGGATCCGAGGGGCCTGTGGCCAAAAGAGACCACTACGCCGGGGGCGTACGGACGAATTCAGCCGCTCGCCGCGGGTGGCCGCGATCAGCCACGCTGGAGCGCGCGAACGGCCGAATACGACCATGGAGCGCGTGACCGACCCGAACGAAACACCCCTTGACTCCGTGATTCGCGGCGAGAGGTGACCGCGGCATGGGGCTCGCAATGGCGGCTCCAGCCCATCGTTGTGATGGGTCCTGTGATGACGAAGAGAGGCCTTATGTCGAACGGTGAAGGCGGCGATGTCTACGTGACGAGGAAGCGTATTTATGGAGGCTTGTTCCCGGAGGACAACGGCGCTCAAAACGCCGATGATCTCGGCGGCGCGCTCGCGCAGTTCATCCCTCAATCTCTTGGCTCGGAGGCGCCCACCAACGAGGTGCTCAGGCGCTTGAACGGCGGAGACGAACCAGGCTTCGATTTGGGTCAAATCGCGACGATGCAAACGCTCTTCGACCCACCCCGCGCGATGTCGCCGTCGCAGCCCGACGCGGCGGCGGCGGCGCTCGCGAGGAGGTTTTGGCGAGGCCTGATCTTCGGCCCCAACAACCTGATCGACGACCTCTGGCCCGCGCTCCACCGCCACGACGTGGAGAGGAGCCAAGAGAGCTACGACGCCGTGATCGCGCGCCTCGACGCCATCGTCCCCGGCGCCGCGTGGACCGCGGAGCACGTGGCCGATCTCGTCGTCATCTCGGTGGGGCAGGTCTCGTACAGCAACCTCGTTTGGCGGGACATCGCAAATGACATCTGGTGATTGTCCTCGACCGAGCATCGATGACACCTTCGGGGCGCTCGCGAGGCGCTTGCCCCCTCCGCTCGCGCGTGAGGCGGACGGGCTCGCTCATCGCCTCGGGCTCACCACCGATCCCAAAGGCGGCTTCGAAGACTTCGTGGTGATGGATCCGAACCGCGATTTGCCACGCTACGCGTCCGAAGACCCGCGCGCGCCGGGCGCCTCGCGCTTGCCGCGCGCCTCCCTCGACGCGTATCGGCGGGCTCATCACACCGCCGCTGTCTATGGCCTCATCGCCGATCGGTTGGCCGATCGTCAGGTCCGCGCGAGCGCGACGCTCGTGTCGCTGCGCGACGCGGTCGGCGCTGCGTGGCGCGACGCGCTGGCCTCGGCGGTGGGGTCCCGGCGGCGCGCTCACGCGCTCGTGGGCGCCGCGCTCCGCTCGCTCGATCGTGGCAACAGGGCCGAGCGCGTCGCGCTCGCGCGCGCGCGGAGGCGCGGGAAAGGCACGTTGTCGCCGATCGACTACGTCCTCTTCACGTGCCATAAGCTGCGTTGGTTCGGCGCGTCCTCCCAAGGCCTCTTGCTCGCGCTCGGCGAGCCCGGGCGCGCGCGCGCCCTCCTTCGGGCATATGACACCTTCTCGGTCGCCCTCCAATGCCTCGACGACGCGCTCGACGACGAGCGCGACGGCGCGGAGCGCGGAGCGAGCTTCGCGTTCGCGCTCGGCGTCCCGGCGAGCGGCCTCTCGGCGGCCACACCCGCGCTCACCGCGCGCGCGTCGTCGCTCGCGTCGGCCGCGGGGTTTCACGAGCTCGGGCGCTGGCTCGCGAGGGTGGGTGAGACGTTCGCCGATTGGCCGCAGCCAGGGGATCCGGCGCAGAACGCGGAGGTCGTGAGGACCCTCGTGGCGGCTTCACGAGAGGCCTTGGGATAGGGGATTGGAAATGAACGACAGCCACTCTGATCGTCGCGGGCCCGACGGGCCGCCCGGCTACAACTTGAGGTATCACGTCGATCCGCTCGTCGAGGGCGCCGTCGAGCGGGATCTCTCGAAGGTCATGATCGGCGTGCGGAGGGCGAACGAGCCCCTCGGGGAAGGCGAGATGATCGTCGCCGCCATCGGCGACGTGCGCCTCACCCGATTTCCAAACAACCTCGCTCGCTCCTCGCGCGGAGGGGCGCCCGCGCTCAGCGAGGCCCCGCTCGTCTTGGGGATCGACAGCGTCATCTGCGCGCACGAGCCCCGTGACCACCGCAGCGGCGTTGAGGGGTTCGAGAGCTCTCTCCACGGTGACTATGTTCCGATCACCACGATCCTTCGAAGGATGGGCGCATACGCCGCCGGCGAGGTGCCTTCGCGACACCCGGTGACGGTCGCGGTCATCGATGACAAGGTGTCTGCGGCGGACCCCGAAGAGCTGTATTTCCCGAGGGGCCGCGCCCCTCGCTGGACCGCGGGCGATCACGGCGATTTGATGGCCATGGTCGTCGCCGCGGTGGCGAAGGCATCCGGCGTCGAGGTCCACCTGCGCCGGGTCCGCATCCCCGATGAACGGTCGGCCCAGCCGACGGACATCGCGGTCGCCATCGCCGCGCTCGCGCGCCCGTCGAGCCGCGGCGCCCCCGCCGCGGACGTGATCTTGTTGCCGCTCAGCAGCGGTCGTTGGGGGACTCCACCCCATCTCGACGCGGTGATTCAAGAAGCCGTGCGCGTCGGGCGCGGGGGCAAGGGGATGGTCATCGTTTGTTCGAGCGGCCGGCCGAGCGACAACCAGACGAGCTCGTTCTCTTACCAGAGCGCCGCGCTCGGCGCGGACGAGATCGCGGCGCACCCCGACGTGATCGCGGTGGGACCCTGCAATTTGGCGGGCGAATGGCTCATGCGATGGGGCCATAGGAGCTTCGCCGATCGGCCCGGGACCACGTTGGCTCAACCCATCATCGCAGGTCGTATGGGCCCCTCGATCGCGGTCACGGCCCCAGGCGTGCCGGCCGAGATCGACAAAGGCAAGACGTCGGACGACAGCAGCTTGGCCTCCGCGCTCGTCGCGGGGGTCGTCGCCAAGGTGATCGGGATCAACCCTCATTTGACGGCGTCCGAGGTGCGGCGCGTCCTGCAAGAGACCGCGCTCGCCCCCTCCGAGGTGGACCCGGCTGGGCCCGAGTCCAACGTGCTCTCGCGCTTCGATCGCGCGGGGCACAACTTCAAGCTCGGCGCCGGGATGGTCTCGGTCATCGACGCCGCGCTCGCGGCGAGCGACCCTGTTTGCCAAACGCTCCTCCGCTCCTCGCCCCGCCGCGCTCCTCCCTCGGCGGAAGATATGGTGATGGCCGACCCGACGCTGCTCCTCGGCGGCTTCTTGCACCGGACGATCGATCGCGGTCAAACCCCGCTCCAAGTTGCTTATCGCGAGCGCCGCGCCGAGCTCGCGGCGCATCTCCTTCGCTCACCGGATCTGCGCGAGGAGGCGTCGTGGGTCGCCCGGCACCTCCTCGCCATCTTCACGAGCCACCGCACCAACGCGTGGTTCACCCCCTTCGGCGGGCCCCCTGTGGATCATGGGGCGCTGCTCCGCCGGCTCATCCGGCTCGCCGAGCGGGCGCGTGTGAGCCTCGCGCGCGACAACACCCCTGCCGCGGCGTGGGCGGGGGCGATGAAGACCGCGCTCGAAGGGATGTCGAGCGCCGATCTCGAGCGCTCGCTCCTGCGCCTCCTCCTCGGAGACAAGACGTCTTGAGCGAGGTCGGGTACGCTGGTGAGGAGATTGGAGGCTCGTGCTCACACTATCCTCGCAGCGTAAGCGGCTCATCCCCTGTGTCCTCGCGGCGCTCCTCTTCTTTTTGATCGCCGCGATCTCCGCGCGCCTCGCGCTCTCGACCAAAGGTCAGCCCTTCGCGGGGCTCTTGTTGGATCCTTATGGGTCGTTCTCCGCGGTCCGTTTCCCGACCTGGCCCGAGGTCGACGGGCTGCGCTCCCCCGATCGGCTGTTGGCCATCGAGGGGCGCCCGGTCGATCGGCCGCGCGCCGCGCCCAACCAAATCGTGCTGCCGGCGATCCACAAGAGCGTCGAGGCGCGCCGCGAGGCCGGCGGCAAATCGCTCACGCTCACCTTTCAACGTGGGCACGGCGCGATCGCGGTCGTCCGGCCGCTGGGCGTGCTCGGGGTCGATGAGATAGCCTTCTTCTTTGGGTTTTACACGCTCATAGGCGCCGTCATCCTCGCTTCGGGCGTGATTGTCTATTTGATCGCAGAGCGGCGCGGGGCGGCGCGGGCATACGGTGTCTGGGCCGCGGGGACGGCGCTCTTCCTCGTGACCTTTTATGATTATCACACCACGGCGAGGCTCGTCCCGCTGTTCGTGATCGGGGCCATGAGCACGAGCGCCTCGTTTTTATGGCTCGCGTGGGCCTTTCCAACGCCCCCTCCCGGCCGGCGCCTCTCCTCGTTGGCGACACTCGGGACGGCGCTCTTTACGCTGTTCGCCGTCATCTTGTGTGTCTCTCCGATCCTCCCGTTCGACGCGACGGCGCTGCGGGGTGTGGTCGGGCCTGTGTCGGTGTCGAGCTTGTTCGTCTTGATGGGTGTCTTGATCGCCCGGTGGCGCCGCGCCGAAGGGGAGGAGCGCGCCCAGCTCGGGTCCGTCGTGACCGGTTTGGCCGCGATCTCGGCGGTGCTCGGCGCGGGGTTCTCGCTCGCCATTTCCACGGGCAGCGCGACGATTCACTTGTTCCTCCCCGTCCTCGTGCCGCTCATCCCGTTGGTCATCGCGTATTCGATCGTCAAACACGATCTGCTCCACACCGACGGGCTCTTGCGCAGGAGGCTCCTCGCCTTCCCGCTCGGCGCGGCGGCGCTCGCGGTAGGGCTCCTGACCTGGCTCGCGATTCGCTACGCGCAGGCGAGGAGAGAGATGGACACGTTGATTCCGGTCATCTTCAGCCTACCGGCGATCGCGCTCGTGATCTTGGGCGGCTATCGCGTGGCGATTCACACTCTGTTCAGGGCGGCGGCGCAATACAGGCCCACCATGGACGACCTGTCCGCGGCCATCGGTACGTTGCGTGATGCGCCTGCGATCAAGGCGAAATTGGTCACGCTGGTCATGCGATGGCTGCCGGCGGAGCGCGCCGAGATGCTCCTCACGGACGAGCTCGCCTCGCTTCCTCAAAAGACGCGCGCCGACCTCGCGAACGGCGAGCATGTTTATGTAGCCGACGGACCGAGGAGGAGTGACCTCCTCGTCCCTCTGCGCTTTGGGAATGATCTGTGCGCCGCGTTCCGCATAAGGCCCGAGGACGCGGGAGCGCTCTTTACGAGCGAGGATTTGGCGCTGCTCGACACGATGGCCGCCATCGGCGGGCTCGCGCTCCACAACGTCGCGGTGTTGGCCGAGGTCGAGCGGAGGAGGCTCGCCGAGGCGCGCGCCTCGCGCGAGGACAAGACGCGCGTCCTCGACACGTTGAGCTACGAGATCGCGCACGAGCTCGGCCACCCGCTGCGCTACTTCAAGGCGCTCTTCGACGATCGAGCGACCCGCGAAGGCGGAGTCGCGACCCACGTCGCCTCCTTCAGCAGCGAGGAGCTCGACATCGCGAGGCACGAGGTCGATCGGATGAGCCGCATGGTGACGACGCTCACGAGCCTCGAAATCCCGCCGCCGCGCAAGGATCGGATCGCGCTCAAGAAGCCCATGGATCACGCGCTCCTGCTCCAGCGCGAGCGCATGGACGTGATGCGCATCGACGTCTCGGTCGACGTGCCCGACGCGCTCATGGTCGCCGCCGAGCACGATCCGCTGGTGCAGGTGTTCGCGAACCTGCTCCGCAACGCGGTCGAGGCGGCCGGGGATGGAGGGCGCGTGGGCGTCGTCGTGAGCGATCGCGGCGACGGGCTCGCCGTGGACGTGTGGGACGACGGCCCGGGCGTCGCCGACGAGGTCCGCGCGAACCTCTTCCGCGTGTGGGGGATCACGACGCGCCACGCCGGCAAGGGCTTCGGGCTCATGGTGGTCAACCGCATCCTCCAGCACCTGCACTGGAAGATCGATTTCCTGCGCGACGCGGGGAGGACGATCTTTCGAATCACCATCCCGAGAGAGGACGTGCTCGCGTCATGAAGATCCTGCTCGTCGACGACAACCCGAGCGATCGGATGATTTTGCGCAAGGTGCTCCGCGAGATCGGCGACCTCGAGATCGCGGAGGCCGACTCGCTCGACGCCGCGCGGCGCGCGCTCGATCGCGACACCTTCGACGCCGCGATCATCGATCTGCGGCTCGGCGAGGACGTGCGAAACCGCGACGGCCACACGCTCGTGCGCGAGCTCGGCGAGCGGACGACGACGCTGCCCATCATGTGGACCGCGACGCGCGAGATCCACGAGATCCGCGAGGCGATGCGGAACGGCGCGTACGACTACATCTTCAAAGATGCGCCGCACAAAGAGCTGGTCGGGCGGGTCATCGAGGGCGTGCGCAGCAAGCGATCGTTGGAGCGCGAGGTGCTCGAGCTGCGCGCGCGCAGGACGCCCGAGCAGCCCGTGCACGACCTCATCGGCGACTCGCCGCAGATGATGCGGCTGCGCGATGAGATCCGCGCGGTGGCGCTCGGCTCGACCAAGCCCGCGCTGGTGCTCGGCCCGTCGGGCGCGGGCAAGGAGCTCGTCGCGCGCGCGCTGCACGCGCTCGGCCCGCACCCCGACGCGCCGTTCATCGCGAAGAACTGCGGCGCCATCCCGGAGTCGCTCGTGGAGTCCGAGCTGTTCGGCCACGAGGAGAGCGCGTTCACGGGCGCGAAGAAGAGGGCGGGCGCGTTCGGCGCGGTGGGCAAGGGGACTCTGTTCCTCGACGAGATCGCCGAGATGCCGCTCGGCCAACAGGCCAAGCTGCTCCGCGCGATCGAAGCGAAGAGGTTCACGCCCGTGGGCTCCGACGTCGAGAGGACCTTCGCCGGACGCATCGTCGCGGCGACGCACCAGGACCTCACCGATCGCGTGAGCAAGGGCACGTTCCGCCAAGACCTCTACATGCGGCTCTCGTTCTTCCCGATCCGGCTGCCCGCGCTGCGCGAGCACGCGAGCGACATCCCCGCGATCGTCGAGCACTACCTGCGCAAGAACGAGATCACGAGGCTGCGCTTCTCGGAGGGCGCGCTGCGCGATCTCGCCGCGCGCGAGTGGCCGGGCAACGTGCGCGAGCTGGAGCAGGTGATCGAGCGGCTCGCGATACGCCCGCCGGAGAACGGGCTCGTGCTCTCCGAGCACGTCACGGCGGCGATCGGATCGAAGGCGCCCACCATCGACGAGGTCGTCAGCGCGGCGGCGCGCGAGCTTCTCAACGCGGCCGGTCCTCGCAACGCCGCGATCCCCGACGGCGACGCGGTCAAGCGGATCGACGTGGTCGAGGCGTTCACCGCCTCGCTCTACCGCGAGGCGCTCTCGCGCGAGGGCAACAAGAAGGCGCGCGCCGCGCGGCTCGTGGGCACCGATCGCAGGGTGATCGAGCGCTTCATGAAGGGTGAGCCGAGCGGGGAGGGTGGCGACGACGAGTGACGGGTGATCAAGCGTCGCGGCCCGCGGCGTCGTCGTCGTGATCGCCGTCGTCGGCGACGCGCGATCGATCCGCGGTGAGCGCGGGGAGCAAGCTCTCGGCGAGCGCGCCGCCCAAGACGCCTTCGACGCGCGCGCACGCGCGCTCCACCTCGGCGCGCAGCGAGGCGACCGCGTCGCGGACCGCCGCGCGCTTGGGCGCGCGATCGCGCGCCTCTACGTGCCCGAGGATCTCGGCAAATCCAGCGGCGATCGCGGCCGCGTCGGCGGTTTCGTCGGCGCTGCGCGCGGTCGCGACGAGGTGATCACCGACGCGCACCATGCCGCGGAAGCGCGTGCGATCGCGCTCCAGAAAATCGCGGTACGCCTTCACCGCCGCGGAGAGCGTGTTGATCACGCGGCGCATGGCGACGGCCTCCGTGAGCAAGAAGTCGCGATCGTCCTGCGAGACGTGCGGGTCGTGCTCGTAGTGGGCCTCGATCGTCGCGAGGATCTCGCGCCCCCACCGGAGATGGCGGAGGCCCGACGCGTTCGGGTCGAGCGTGCGGGCCTCCTTCATCCGGCTCCCGCGATGGTCATCGAGGCGACGCGGAACGTGGGCGACGCCGTCGACGTGCGCAGATCGAGATCGTCGCCGACCGCGTCGATGCGCTGGAAGAGCTGGTCCGCGTTGAGCGAGATCGTCACCTCGCTGACGGGGAACGCGAGCTCGCCGTCCTCGATCCAGAAGCCCGACGCGCCGCGCGAGAAATCGCCGGTCACCGCGTTGAACCCGAAGCCCATCATCTCGGTCACGTAGAGGCCGCGCTTCGTGCTCTTCACGATCTCGGCGGCGGGCGTCTTCGTGGGCAGCAGCATCAAGTTCGAGGTCGTGGGCCCGACGCCGCCGCTCGCGCCGCGCGACGCGCTCGCGGTCGTCGGGCGGCCGAGCTTCTTGCCGCTGTACGTGTCGCAGAGGTACGTGAGCAGCGTGCCGTCCTCGACCACGACGTTGCGCCGCGCCGCGAGCCCTTCGCCGTCGAACGGGCGCGATCCGGGCGCGCGCGGGATGGTCGGATCGTCGACGATGGTGACGAGATCGCTCGCGACGCGCGTGCCCACGCGATCCACGAGGTAGCTCGATTTGCGCCAGATCGCGCCGCCCATCGCGCACCCCGCGAGGAGGCTCACGATCGATCGCGCCGCGTCCGGGTCGAAGACGACAGGCGCCTCCGTGGTCTCGACCCTGCGCGCGCCGAGCTTGCGCACCGTGCGGCGCGCGGCCTCTGCGCCGATGGACTCGGGCGTGTCGAGATCGCTTTTGTGGCGCCTCGCCGAGTAGTGATAGCCCCGCCGCTTCTTGCCGCCCTCGTCCTCGGCGACCGGGCTCACGACGAGCGATCCGTACGACGACGCGTAGCCCGCGCGGAACCCGCCCGAGAGCACGATCGCGAACGACCCTTCGACGCGCGAGAACGTGCCGCCGTCGCTGTTCGTGATCCGCGCGTCGGCGGCGCGCGCCGCGGCCTCTCCGCGCCGCGCGAGATCGATCGCCTCCGCCGCGGTGATCTCGCCGAGCGAAGGATCGTAGAGGTCGAGATCGGGGAACGGCCCCGTCGCGATCAGCGCCGGATCCGCGGGCCCCGCGAAGGGATCGCGCTCGGCGATGTCGACCAGCTCGAGCGCGTCGGCGACGAAGCGATCCACGCCGCGCGGCGTGAGGTCCGACGTGGTCGTGAGCGCCACGCGCCCATCTTTGATCACGCGCATGCCGAGGCCTCGATACGCGGCCTCTTCGACGAGCTCGGGCTCGCTCAAGCGGACCTTGGTGGTGAGCTCGGATCCCGATCGGGCGATCGCCTCGGCGACGTCCACGCCCCCCTGACGCGCGCGCTCGACGACCTCCGCGGCGAGCGCGGTGAGGCTCGCGATTTCGTGCTGCACACGGGTTGACATGGCCCGCGAGGGTGGTGGACCCTGCGCGCGGGCGCAAGCATTCGTTCCGCGTTCGTGGGCCGATCCTCTGCGCTTGCCCTTCTTTTACGAGGTCATCGCTCATGTCGTTCCCTCGCGTCCTCAAGCTCTTCGCCGCGGCTTCGATCGCGCCCCTCGCTGCGCTGCTCGCCGGTTGTCCGTCGACACCGTCGCCCTCGTCGCCGCCCGAGTCGGGCTCGTCGGTCGCCGCGACGCCGACGCAACCAGCGAGCGCCGCGCCCACGATGACCATCGCGCCTACGGCCACGACGCCGGCGCCCACGCCTGTTCCTGCGCCCGCGGACGCAGGCGCGGGGAAGACGTGCACGACCAACGCGGACTGCGGCGCGGGCTCCGAGTGCCAAGGCGCCGAAGGGTGCGGCGTCGGCTGGACGTGTGGTCCAACGCGGAGGTGCACGCGCGATCTCATCGAGTATTGCGGCTGCGACGGCAAGACCGTGCGCGGCAGCTCGACGTGCGCGCCCGCGCCGTACAAGCACAAAGGCAAGTGCGAAGAGAAGGGCGACGCGGGCGCCGCGAAGACCTGCACGTCGAACGCGGACTGCGGCGCGGGCTCCGAGTGCCAAGGGCCCGAGGGCTGCGGCGCCGCGTGGACGTGTGGGCCGCCGCGGAGGTGCACGCGCGATCTCATCGAGTATTGCGGCTGCGACGGCAAGACCGTGCGCGGCAGCTCGACGTGCGCGCCCGCGCCGTACAAGCACAAGGGCAAGTGCTGATCGCGTGAAGGCTTAGCTAGAGCGAGAAGGTGCCGCGCTTCTGGAACTTGCCGCGGCCCTTCTGCACGAGGCACTTGTCGTTCTCGATGACGAGCTCGCCGCGCGAGAGCACGGCCGCGGGCGCGCCCACGACGACCTTGTTCTCGAAGGGCGAGTAGTCCGCGCGCATGTGCAGGTTCTTGTGCGAGAGATCGAACTTCTTGTTCGGATCCCACACCACCACGTCCGCGTCCGCGCCCACGGCGAGCGTGCCTTTGCGCGGGTAGAGGCCGAAGATCTTGGCGGGCGCGGTCGAGGTGATCTCGACGAAGCGATTGAGCGGGAGCTTGCCGTGGCGCACGCCCTCGTAGAGCAGGTGGAGGCGCGTCTCGATGCCGGGCATGCCGTTCGGGATCTTGGAAAAGTCCTTTCTTCCAAGCTCTTTTTGGCCCTTCATGCAGAAGGGGCAGTGGTCGGTCGAGACGACCTGGAGATCGTACGTGCGGAGCCCGCGCCAGAGATGATCGTGGTGGCTCGACGGACGGAGCGGCGGCGTGCAGACGAACTTCGCGCCTTCGAACTCGCCTTCGCCCTCGCCCTCGCAGTAGCCGCGGAGGTCGTCCTCGCTGCAAAAGAGGTATTGCGGGCAGGTCTCGGCGTACGCGGAGAGGCCGCGATCGCGCGCTTCCATCACACGCTCGAGCGCGCGCCGCGCCGAGAGATGCACGATGTAGACGGGCACGTTGGCCATCTCGGCGAGCGCGATCGCGCGCTCGGTGCCCGTCGCCTCGGCCGCCTCGGGCCGCGTGAGCGCGTGCCAGATGGGCGCGGTGTGGCCTTGGGCGAGCGCGCGCTCGACGAGCACGTCGATGGGCAGGCCCGTCTCGGCGTGCATGCAGATGAGCGCGCCGAGCTCGCCCGCGCGGAGCATCGCGCGGAAGATGGATTGATCGTCGAGGAGCAGCACGCCCGGATACGCCATGAAGAGCTTGAACGACGTGACGCCCTCCGCGACGATCGAGGCCATCTCGTCGAGCGCGGGCTTGGGCACGTCGGTCGCGATCATGTGAAAGCCGTAGTCGACGTACGTCTTGCCCTCGGCCTTCTGGTGCCATGTGTCGAGCGCCTCGCGCATCGAGCCGCCCTTCTTTTGGATGGCAAAGTCGATGATGGTCGTCGTGCCGCCGTACGCCGCCGCGAGCGTGCCCGACTCGAAGTCGTCGATCGAGTTGGTGCCGCCGAACGGCATGTCGAGATGGGTGTGCGCGTCGATGCCGCCGGGGATCACGTATTTGCCGGCGGCGTCGATGACGCGATCCGCTTGGCCCAAGCTCGTGCCGGGCGCGACGAGCCCTACGATCGTGCCGCCTTCGATCCACACGTCCGCCGCGAAGGTGTCGCTCGCCGTCACGCACGTGCCGTTCTTGATCAAGGTCCTCATGGGTTCTCCTCAGCGGGTTTGGGAGGTGGAGGGTAATTGTCACCCAGGGCCGCTGTCCATCGCGCCGGCGTCGATGGGCTCGCCGCAGCCCTCGGGCACGCCGGTCGAGAGGTCGACTCCGTCGAAGCACGACGCCTCGGGGCCTTTGCCGTAATAAAGGTCCAAGAAGGCGCCGAGCGCGGGCAGATCAAAGCAGTTCGATTTGAGGTGAGCGCCCCACGCGCTCGCCGCAAACATCGTATCGAGGAGCGGATCAGGGGTGATGACGATACGCGCCGAGAGCGGCGCGACGCAGATGGGGTCGGGCGGGCGCGCGGCCAAAAACGCCATGAGCGAGGCGACTTCGGCGGAGCAATCGCCGGGGCAGTTGTAGGTGATCACGGCCGCGCCGTGCTCCAGGTCGTGGACCCAAAAGCCCCTTGGGATGGGGGTCGAGTAAGCCTTATAAGCAGCCCAAATAGGGTAGTGCGGCCCCGAGGTGGGCGGGTTGGTCGAATAGGCGATCACCGAGCAAACAGGGTAATGCGGGCTCGGGTCGGGCACGAACGTGGTGACCGCGCTCGTGCACGTCACCTCGGCTTCCATGGCCGCGTCGTCCGGGCCGCCTTCGCCCGCGTCGGATCCGCCTTGTCCGCCCGCGCCGCTCGATGATGAGGACGACGACGATGAGGATGTCGACGTGGTTGTGGATCCGCCTTGTCCGCCCGAGCTCGACGATGGCCCGGTGCTGGATGATGACGCGCCGCCCGTGCCCATGGGGACGGGGTTAATGACCTCGTCGACCGAGCACGCGGCGAAGAGCGCGCCGAACATGCCTGCGATCGTCGCGACGATCGCGATGCGGGGCGTGCGCGCGGAGGCCATCACCTCTTATCCATACGATGCCCGGGCCTCTTTCGTAAACCTTCCACGCGCTCCCCTTGCTATAAGCCCCGCGTGTCCTTGGATGAGAGACCACCGCGCGCGCTCTCGAGCCCGCTGCCCGCGGGCATGCGCGATCTGCTCCCGCTCGAAGCGGAGCGGCGGCGCGCGCTCGCGCGGCTCTTCATCGATCACGTCGCGCTCGCGGGCTACAAGCTCGTGACGCCGCCCGCGTTCGAGCTCGCGGAGGTGTTGGAGCGCGGGCTCGGCGCGCTCGATCCGTCGGATGTTCTGCGCTTCGTCGAGCCCGAGTCGGGCGAGGTCGCGGCGCTCCGGCCCGACATGACGCCGCAGATCGCGCGCATGGTCGCGACGCGCCTCGCGTCGCAGCCGAGGCCGATCCGGCTCTCGTACGAAGGGACGATCGTGCGGCGGCGGCAGGGCCGCGCGCGCCGTCACCGGCAGGTGCCGCAGGCGGGCGTCGAGCTCTACGGCGCGGGCGGTCTCGCGGGCGATCTCGAAGCGCTCGGCCTCGCGGGATCGTCGCTCGCGCAGCTCGGCTTGGAAGCGGCCGTGATCGACGTCGGGCACGCGGGGATCGGTCGCGCGTTGCTCGCGCCGCTCCGTGACGAGCACGCGCTCGCGGTGAGCGACGCGCTCGCGCAGAAGGACTCTTCTCGCGTCGCGTCGCTGCTCGCTGCGTCGTTCGGCGAGCGCGCGTCGCTCAGCCCTGTTGCGAAGGCGATCGCGGCGCTCCCGGATCTGTCGGGCGGCGGGCCCGGCGAGCCTTCGGGTGACGAGGTCATCGCGCGCGCCGAAGGTTTGTTCGAGGGGACGGCCGCGATCGAGCCGCTCCACGAGCTTCGATCGCTCTGGCGAGCCGCGCGCGCGCTGCCCGATCTCGCGCCGAGGCTGCGGCTCGATCTCGGTGAGCTGCGCGGGTTCGCCTATTACACAGGGATGATCTTTCACCTGCTCGCGGAGGGGCCCGGTGAGCCGATCGGCGCGGGCGGCCGCTACGACGATCTGCTCGGTCGCTTCGACGCGCCCATGCCCGCGGTGGGCTTCGCGCTCGCGCTCGATGCGGTCGCGCGGGCGCGCGATCACGCGGGCGTCGTCGAGCGGGAGCGGCCGAGCGCGGTGGTCGTGGGCCCGCGCGCCGCGGCGTTGATCGCGTCGCTTCGAACGTGCGGCGTGCCCGCGGTCGAGCACGCGATTGAGGGCGCGGAGGCGTACGCGCGTGCGTGGCGCTTCACGCACGTGGTGGTCACGGCGGACGAAGGCGTGCGCGCGAGCGTGCTCGACGGCGAAGCGCGGACGTTCGATAACGTGGATGGGACGGCGATCGCGAAGGCGATCGCAGAAGGTTGGTAACGCGTGGAGGAGTCATGCCTGCGGTCGTGATTGTCGGCGCGCAATGGGGCGACGAGGGCAAAGGCAAGATCGTCGACCTTTACACCGAGCGCGCGGAGATGGTCGTGCGCTACGCGGGCGGCCCGAACGCGGGGCACACGCTGGTGGTGGGCGACGAAAAGATCGTCGTTCGCCTCGTCCCGAGCGGCATTTTGCGGCCGGAGGCGCGCTGCGTGATGGCGCAGGGCATGGTCGTGGATCCGTCGGTGCTCGCGGGCGAGATCGACGCGATCGAGGCGCGCGGCCACGTGACCAAGGGCCGTCTCTTCGTGTCGGATCGGGCGCACGTGATCGTGCCGTATCACCCCCTCATCGACGGCCTCCGCGAGGGGGCGGCGGCGGCCGGGCAGAAGATCGGCACCACCAAGCGAGGCATCGGGCCTTGTTATGAGGACAAGGCCGCTCGCCGCGGGGTGCGCGTCGCCGACCTGTTCGACAAAGCGCGTTTGACGGAACTCGTGACGCGCGCGCTCCGCGCGTGGTCGCCGGTGATCTTGGATCTCGGCGGGGACGTGCCCGACGCGCACGCGACGGTCGAGGCCATGTCGCCGTTCGCCGAGCGCATCAAGCCCTATGTGGCCGAGACCTCCGCGCTCGTGGACGAGGCGCTCGAACGCGGGGAGCGGGTGCTCTTCGAAGGCGCTCAAGGCACCATGTTGGACGTGGATCACGGCACGTATCCCTTCGTGACCTCGTCGTCGGCGGTCTCGGGCGGCGCGTGCACCGGCGCCGGGATCGGGCCCACGCGCATTGGCAGGGTGATTGGGCTGACCAAGGCCTATGCGACGAGGGTAGGGGAGGGGCCTTTCCCTACCGAGCTCCATGATGCGTTGGGCGAGCGCATCCGCGTGGCAGGTGGGGAGTTTGGCTCGGTGACGGGCCGGCCGCGGCGCACGGGCTGGCTCGATTTGCCGGTGCTCAGGTATGCGGCGCGGGTCAACGGCCTCTCGGGGCTCGCGGTGACCAAGCTCGATGTGCTCACGGATCTGGCTGAAATCCAGGTGTGCGTGGCCTACGACACGCCTCATGGCAGGACACGTGATTTCCCCGAGGCCGAGCTCGCGGCGTCCAAGCCTGTGCTCATGTCGTTCCCGAGCTGGGGCCCCGAGCTCGCCAAGGCGCGTACGTTCGACGCCTTGCCCGAGGCGGCCAAGCGCTATTTGGGCTTCATCGCGGAGCAGGTGAAGGTGGCCGTCGACGTGGTGAGCGTCGGGCCCCGCAGGGATGAGACCATCGTGCTGCGAGAGGCGTTTTGAGCGTTATCCTCTCCTCTCCCCCTCCGCGCCGGCGATCTGCTTCATGATGTCATAAAACTGCGATCGGCTGATCCCGGCTTGTTTGGCCGCGACATCCTTATTGCCTCCGGCCGCCGCGAGCACGGCGCGAAAATAGCGATCCCTCACCCTGTCGTGGACGACGCGCCAGGTGTCCGCGGCGGGGTCGAAGGAGAGGGGGTATCTCGACGGCGTGTCTTTGCGCCTCCGCGCGGCCTCGTGGAGCTGAATGACGCTGATGAGCCCGCTGCGCTCGTCCGCGTAGGCGGCGGCCCTCCGCACGGTCTTTTGCAGCTCTCGCACGTTGCCGGGCCACTCGTGCTCAAAGAGGCAATCGAGCGCGCCCTCGGGGACGCGCCTCGTGACGTTGTGCTCCCGGTTGAACGCGTCGAGGAAACATTGGACGAGGAGCGGGATATCGGCCCTTCGCTCGCGGAGGGGCGGGATCCGAAGCGTGAACCCCGACACGCGCTCGTAGAGATCGCGGCGAAAGGTGCCTTGTTCACACGCGCGCTCCAGATCGACGTTGGTCGCGAGCACGACGCGCGCCTCGACAGGGTGCCACTTGTTCGAGCCCACCGCGCGCGCTTTGTGCTCTTCGAGCACGCGGAGGAGCTTGGCCTGCGCGGTGAGCGGCAGATCGCCGATCTCGTCCAAGAACACCGTGCTCTGCCCGGCGTCCGCGAGGAGCCCGCGGCGGTGCTGCGTCGCGCCCGAAAACGCGCCTTTTTCGTGCCCGAACAGCTCGCTCTCCAACAGCTCTTGAGCGAACGCCGCGCAATTGAGCGGGGACCAAGGGCCGGGGCGCTTGCTCCTCGCGTGGACCTCGGCGGCGACGAGCTCTTTGCCTGTCCCTGTCTCGCCGAGGATGAGCACAGGATCGGAGAGCGGCGCGACGGTCGCGATGTCGCGATAGAGGCTCCGCATCGCGCGCGTGCCTCCGCGGAGGCCGCCGTACGTGTGCTCATCACCTTTGGCGGTGATCGCGCCCAAGAGCCGCTCGGCGACGTCGTCGGGGGACCAGGCGCGCGGGGTCACGAGGGCGCTCGCGCCGCACTCCTTGACGATCGCGCGGTCCTTTTCGGTGAGCGCGGGGGAGAGGACCAAGAGGGAGGCGCGCGGGCCGAGCGAGCGCCGTAGCCAAGAGACGTGCTCGCCGAGCGGCAGTACGCCCGGCGCCGGGAAGATCAAGATAGCTTCCTCGGCGGGGCGGACCGCGTGCTCGGAGAGCGGCCGGGCCTCGGCGTCGAGGCCGTGATCACGCAACACCGCGGTGACCGAGGCTGTTTGGAAGGTGGCCGGTGCATAGACGTCAATCGCCATGAGATCACCTAACGCGCCGCGAGGAGCGGGTGATACGCGACAGGCCCGCTGTCGTCGTAGGTCGTTGTCGAGAGCTTGGCGCAACCGTCTTCGAAGGCGCGCAGGATCGCGCCCGGATCGCCGCCCGTGCGCAGCGCAGCGTCCACGATGGGCTTGGACAAGATCCGGCACGCCTCGGGGAACACCGCCCTTCGAAACCCCACGGCGACCCCGGCGCCCTCCTCGGCGAAGCGCTTGGCCGTCTCCGCGGAGTAACACGAGGAGAACATCGCGACACCGAGGCTCCGGCCGCGGCCGCGGAACGCGTTGAGCCAGCGCTCGACGGCGGTCGGCTCGAAGGGGCTCGTGCTCTCGTGATGGCCTTTGTCGGGTTGCCCGTGCCCGAGGTACACCCACGCGCCGAGGCTCGGCGATCGCGCGACGAGATCGAAGAGCAGATCACACGTGATCGCCCAGCGCACCTCGCACGTCGTGCGCGAAGGCAGCTGATACAAGAGATGGCCGATGTCCCGCCCCGCGGCCATGTAGTCCCGCCCCTCCTTGACGTTGGGGTGGAAGCCGTTGGTGATGAGCAGGCGAGGCTCGGCGCCGCGCTCGACCCGCTCGAAGATCGCGTTGGACCGCAGCGAGACGCCGCAGACGTGCCCGCTCTGCCCGGTGACGGGCGACGGCCTCTCGTTGATCGCGCGCATGAAATAGAGCAGCTCGACCCACCCGTTGAAGCGGAGCAGAGGGACCTCCCGCTCCTTCAATCGCTCGATGAGCTTCGGCGACGGCGGGACGCTCACGAACGCGGTGAGCAGCTCTTGGTGGTTGTCGAGCTCGCGCTGGACGAACCGCTCCTGTGAGATCTGCTTGAGGTCCTGGACCACCACCACGGGCGTGCCGTCTTTGCCGCAGTCGAAGATCATGGGCTTTGGCGATTGCCGGAAGACGCACCGGAAGGGCCCATATCCATGGGAGCGGAGCAGCTCCTCACGCCATCTCCGGGCGCGCTCGCGCTCTTTGTGGAGCGCGTCCCAACGCTCCTCCTCGAAGGTGTCCAAGGTCTCCAGGACGCCGGCGGCGCCGCCGTGACGAACGGCGGCGAGCCAGTGAGACATCGACTCGTGCGTCGCGAGCGTGTCGTGCTCGACGCCCCGTCGAACGACGATATAGAGGTTGTTCCCCCCGACGTGCTCCCGCGCGATCTCGAGCACGTCTTGGACGAGCGCGCGATCCAGCGACTCGGAGACCTGATCGGGGGGCAGCGACAGGAGCACGTCGAGCGGCTCATCGAGCCTCCGCGCGGTCGTGTCGATGTTGTCGATCGCGCGGGAGCCGAGCCATTTGGAGAGGTCGCGGAGATGGAGGGAGCCCCTGGCCGGCCGGTCGAGCTCGAGCAGGCGAAGGGGCTTCGGGCTCCCCGGCTCGAACACGGCGAGCTTCATGATTTCGCCCTTCGCGCCGACCTCGCTGGAAACTGCATGACGAGCCGATGACCGATCTCCTCGGAGAGCTCATGCGTGTGATCCGTGAGGGTGCCTCCCGCGCGAAGCTCGATGAGGAGCTGCGCCGCATAGAGCGGGAACTGCACCCCTCCTGGCAACCCGCGGAGGCTCCTTGGAGGGGCCCTGTCCGCGTCGGAGAATGGGAGGAAGAGGCGCTTGCGAAGCGGCTCGGGCAGCCTTCTGCTCTTGTCCTCGAAGCTCACGCGGGGCTGTCCGCGGACCTCTCCGCAGGTGATGGAGATGCCCTCTCCCTCTCCCTTGGGCGCCGCGGTCCGGCGCTGCATGAACCATTGAAGGATGCGCGACGAGGCCCACGAGAGCGCCTCGCGGTCGGTGAGCAGCTCCGCGTCTCCTTGGATGCTCACGCAGCTCGGGTCGGCGTCGAAGAGGGGGGCGAGGCCGCGCCAAACCTCGCTGACTTGGGCGGCGATCGAGATCTCCTCGGCCGCGCGGCCCTCGCGGTGCTCGATCGAGCTCAAGAGATCTCCCGCGTCGCGCATCCCGTCGACCAGCTCCAAGAGCTGATCCACCTGTTTGCCTTGGATCACCTCACCTGCCTCGATGGCCGCGTGGATGAGCGAGCGCTGCTCGCTCGCCGTGTAGACGCAGAATTGAGAGGTCGCGGTGAGCATCGCCATCTTCTTGGTGCGCTCCGCGCAGAGCTCCGCTGTGAAGAGAAGCGCCTCCATGATCGTCGGCCGGAGGTAGTGCATCATCACCGCGGCGAGCTCCTTGGCCTCTCCCGAGCCGGTGCCGCGGAGGCTCAACACCCCGAGCGAGAGCTTGATGTCGGTCCCCGCGGTGAGCGGGATAAAGGCTGATCCTTCGAGCTCGTTGAAGAGCTTCGCGACGTCGCTCGGGAGCTGGCCGCTGCCTTGTCTCGGCGGCGTCACCACGAACGGCTCGGTCATCCCGACCTCTCCATAGGTGCACGCGTGGAGCGTCATGAGGGCTTGTTCGGACCCTTGGAGCGCCTCTCCTCCTGCCACGCGCGTCTTGCCAGCCTGCTTCAGGAGCAGCAAATAGGGCGCCCCGAGCAGCCGATCGAGCTCCGGCGCGAGGACGTCCGAGCAAAAGCCGCGAATCGCATCCTCTTGTGACGCCGCGACGCGGACGATGGCCTCGAACGAGGTCCTGTCCGAGCGCCGCCGCTCATTGAGCGCCGAGCGGAGCGACAGCGCGCGGATCACGCGGACGAGCTGCGCTTGTTTGCCGTCTTTGATCAGGTACGCCGCGGCGCCCAGGTGGAGGGCGAGGGCGTAATAATCAATCCTCCGGTGCGCCGTGGTGATGATGAACTCCGGCGGTCTCCCGGGGCGAAGGGCCATCAGCTCTTTACCGATGTCTCCCCCCGTGACGCCGGGGTGCTTCGGGTCTTCGATCAACATGTCGAGCACCGCGACCGAGATGTCATCTTTGCGCCGCCGCAGCACCGCGCGGGCCTCCGTGACGTCCCTCGCGTGCTCGACGTCGAACCCGAGCAAACCCAACATCAAGACCAGCGCGTTGCGCTCCGTGTCGTTGTCCTCCAAATAAAAGATGACATTTTTCATGAGACTGCTCCTCCATGTTCGGCTTTTGGCAGTTTGAGCAAAAAGGTGGTGTCCCCCGGTCCCGGCCTCTCCAGCTCAGCCTCGCCGCCGTAGGAGTGGAGCGCGTGCCGCACCAAGCTAAGCCCCATCCCTCCACCCTCCTTCGTGCTCCCGTCGGGCGTGAAGAGCTGCTCCACGACCCGCGCGTCGATCCCGGGGCCGTCGTCCGTCACGCGGAAGAGGACGTATTTCCCGTTCATCTCCGCGAAGACTTGGACCTTGCCCCCGTCTTCGATCGCGTCGAGCGAGTTGCGAAGCAAATTGAGGATGGAGTAAAAGACAACGTGAAAAGGCGCGTTGACGGACGCGTCCCGATCGACGTTGACGTCGACGCGGGCGCTCTGATGTTTTGGCAAGGAGGCTAAGTATTCGACCGCGAGATCGGCCGCTTCGCGCAGGGAGCAAGGCGTCCGCGCGTCCATCGCCTTGATGTCCGCGATTTGGCAGGTGATCTTCGCGAGCTTTTGGGCCGATTGGAACATGCCGTCGATGACCGCGTCGACCCCCGGCGCGGCGGTGAGCAAGCCTCGATCTTGCGCCGCGCGCAGCGTGTCCCGGCTGCCCGCGATCCCGTTCGACTCGTTCCGAATCTCGTGGATGAGCATGTTGGTGGTGACCGCCATGGTGGCCACCGTGAGGTTCTGGACCGCCTCGATTTGGATGCTGTGGATCTTGGCGGCGCTCTTGACATGATTCAATGTCTGATCGGCCGTGTTGGCGAGCTCCTTCAAGAACAAGAGCCAAGGTGAGTCGAACGAGAGCTCCACGCCGAAGCCCGGGCGCGGGACGTAGAGCCAGAGGACGACGCCGGTGATGGGCAGCTTCATCCGCAGGAGCGCGGCGCCCGAGCTGCGGGTGGGGACCGCGGGGATCACCTGCAAATCCTGGCTCGGATCGACGTGAGGGAGATTTCGGAGGACGACGTCGAGGTGGATCTCGTTGTCGCTCGAGTCCCACATCCCCTCGGGCAGCTCGGCGACCACCCAGGAGAGACCTGCTTGGAAGGCGGCCGTTCGAATGCGGTTGAGGCAGTCCCGCTCGGTCGTCACCTTCTTTTGCCCGAGCAGCGCGCGCAAGGCGCGTTGGAGATCGCCGAGCACGACCAGGAGCGACGTCTGCACCGAGGAGTGAATGGCGTCCGTCAGGTGCGCGGCGATGAGCGATTGCGTGAGCGGGTCGGTCCCCAAGATGGCTCTACGAGGCTCCCGCGCGTCGGTGGGCAGCCCGAGCCGCAGCGTACCGATGTTGATCTCCTTGCCTTGGTGGTGGAGGGTGAGCGGGATGCTCTCGTGCTTGACGTCGTTCGCCCTCGGCCAGAGGGTGATAGGGCCCGAGTCCGCGTCCTCTCCGCACCCGGTGATGCGCCGCTTGTCGTCGTGGATCGCCCACGCGGACCGAAAGCCGATGTCGATCTCGAGCCTCGTCTCGAGCGGGCTCAACAGGTCATGGAGGATCGCGGAGAGCGAGCGGACCATCGAGGTCGCGTCCTCCGTGCCTCCGCCGCTGTCCCGCGCCGAAAACCGCCTCCCACATTGAGAGACGACGTCGAGCTTCCGGTGCTCTTGCACGACGGAGGACAAGAGATCGGCCATGAGCCGAATCCGCTGCCGCGTGACGTCATTCACGGTGTAATGCTCGGACCAGAGCACGGCCAAACACCCGATCACCATCTCTTGAGAGCGGATCGGCACGAGGAGCATCGTGCGCATCCCAGCTCCTTTGCTGCCGATCGCGTCCAAGACGTCCTGATCGTGCGCGAGGAGCTCGACGCCGCGCTTGAGCGTGTCATCGATGAGGGAGTATGAGCGGGGCATGTCGGCGCTCTCCGAGCCACCTTGTCGGATCGACCACTGCAACCTGCGGATGCGCCTCGTGCTCGTCCCCGACAGGAGGATGTTGAGCTCGACCATGTCGGCATAAAACCCCTCACACATGGCTTGGACGATCCCGTCGCTCGACAAATACGTTGCTTCGCGCTCCGGCAAGAGCACCAAGCGCGCGCGTTGGAGGAGCGTCGAGGCGTTGACCAGCAACATCAGCTTGGGAGGGAGCGTGAACGCCACGAGCATTCCATCGAACGAGTCTGTCTTGACCCAGAGCTTGCCGCCCGGCCCTTTGTACGCCCCGAGCGTGTGCTCCAGGCTGCTCCACGTGATGTGATCGAACATCGGACGAAACGCGCTCGCGACGAGGAGCAACGCATAAAACGACACGAGCACGAGGTGGAGCGGCGCCCCGACGCTCGAAGACGCCACCTCGACCCAGGTACGGTTCCGGTGGGGCCGACGGACCTGCGCGCCGATATCCATGTTGACGTACATCGTGTATCCGAGCGAGCCGACGCAATAGGCCGAGAAGAGCGCGTCCGGGAGGCGGGCGACGGTCTCTCCGCCCGGACAGCTCCCGATACAGTGGCCGAGCGCCATCGTCAGCACGACGACGATGAGCGAGACGACGACGGTGCACCGCGTGAAAGGTCGTCTGGTCGAGAGGGCGCGCGCCGTCGCCCACAACAATACGTTGTTGAGCGTGGAGCCGATGGTGGGGAAGGTCTGGGGCACCCAAAACACATGTCCCGCCGTGCCTGCGCTCATCCACGGCTCCGCCCAACGGACGAGCCCGCGGGCGCCAAAGACCACGAAGGAGAGTCCAAAGAGCATCGCCCACCGTTGGCGCCGCTGCGCCTGCGTGCCGAGCCACAAGAAGACGACGCCCAGGAAAAGGACGCCGAGCCCGCTCAACAGCAAGATCGCTGGTAAGTAGACGCCGCAATACCCAAACCAACGACCTAAAATGGTGAGGAGCGCGTGAATCATAGCGGCTCCCCTCGAAGCACGGCCCATGCCCGCTGTCACCTTTCAGAGATGCTCGGACATGAGCACAAATGAAAGGTGTTTTGAGCATCGGATCGTCCGGTATTTCGGATCGCGCGTCCACCGGACCGGATCGGGTCCGCTGACCATCTGCTCATCCCCGGATCCCCGGACCGCGCTCGCCGCCAAACATTCCACTCCCCGCCAAGGAAAGGCTATCGTGCTCGTTCCCCACGGAGCAGGCCATGAGCCAAGGCAACGAGCGCGACGAGCGATCGAGACACCGCAAAGCCAAGATCCCCATCGGGTCGATCTCGGCCGGCGGCGTCGACATGGCCCGGGGGCACACGAGCAACATCAAGCCCGCGGTCGACTACGATCGCCGCGTCTCTGCGCCGCCCAAGGTGGTGCTCAACGCCGAGACCGATCCGCGCAAGGTCCCGACCCACCGTGGCACGCACCGGGGCCGCGACATGCGCGAGGGCGCGCCGCGTGATGCGATGTTGCCCGATGACCCCGTGATGGTCGCGTTCCCGCGCAAAATGAGCTCGCGCCCGCCGCCCATGAACGACGATCCGCCCATCGTCGATGCGCCGCGGCCCTCGCAGGAAGATCCGAGCGAGCGCCCCACGGTCGTCATGTCCCGCCGCTCGCGGTGGGTGTTCCTCGGCGCGGCCGTCGCGCTCATGGTGCTCGTCGCGGGCGTCACCAAACGGCTTTGGACGCACGGCTCCGCGCCCGTCATTGAAGCTCCCGCCGCCGCTCCGTCCATCCCCGCGACACCGATGGTGACCGAGCTCGCGGCGACGACGGCTCCGCCCGAGCCTGCTCCCGCTCCTTCACCCACCGTCGCGGGGAGCGCACAACCCCCTTTGCCGTCCAACCCTCCTTCGCCCTCGGCTACGGCCACGGCGTCCGCCAAACCCTCCTCTCCGCCCGCCGTCGCGCCCGCCGCGGCCCCCTCTCCCAAAGCCACCTTCGTCCCCCCGTTTCAGCTCCCGGAGGAGCGAAAGCCCCGCTGATGAAGGCCCGTTCGTACATCCCCCTCGCCGTCGCCTTATCGTGCTTCGCGCCCTCCCTCGCCTCCCCCGCGCGCGCGGATCCCCCGCCCGCCAAGGGCGACAAGGCTCCTTCACCGGCGCTGGACGACACCGACAAACAGGCCGCCGCCCACCTCGCCGCGGGGAACAAGGCCTTTCGCGAGGGCCGCTTCGCCGACGCCGAGAGGGCCTATCGCGAGGCGTTCGCGCTCAAAAAAGGCTACGACATCGCGGGCAACCTGGGCGCCGCCGAGCAGGCGCAGGGCAAGCTCAAGCAGGCCGCCCAACACTATGCCTTCACGCTCAAGAGCTTCCCCATCACCGGCGAGCCCGAGGCCCGCGAGCGCATCAAGAAGGCCCTCGACCAGTGCCGGCAAGGCGTGGGCGCCGTGGCCGTCAAGGGCGCTCCCAAAGGCGCTTCCATTTATGTCGATGGAGCGCCGGTGGGCGAAGCGCCGCTCGACGATGACCTGTTCGTCGATCCGGGCGAGCACACCCTCTTGGTCTCGCTCGAAGGCTACAAATCGGCGTCGCGCAAGATCTCCCTCGAAAAGGCCGAGCGCATCGAGCTCAACATGCCGCTCGAACGCCTGCCCCCGCCCGACAAGGCCCCTCCGCCAAAGCCCTCTCCCAAACGATCGCTCATCCCGATCATCGGCCTCAGCGCGGGCGCCGCGGTCGCCCTCGCGGTCGGCGCGGGCGTCGTCGTGCTCGGGGGCAAACAACGCGACGACGTGGTGGCCTTGCGCGAGGTGATGTTGGCCGACAAAAAGAGCTGCGTCGAGGGCGCCGCCAACTTCGATGAGCCGCGCTGCGCCGAGCTGCGAAGGCGCGCCGAGAAGAGCGACTTCACTCGCAGCACGGGCGAGGTCATCTTGGTGGTCGGCGGCGCGGCGCTGCTCGGCTTGGGGGCTTATCTGATCCTCCCGCTCTTTTCGAGCGACAGCCCCACGACGTTCAAGGTAAAACCCCAAATCGGGCTGAACGCAGGCGGTCTCAGCGTCTCGGGCGTGTTCTGAGCTTTGATGAAGAAGCGTTGAAGGAGCGAGAGCGATGATGAAGCGAACGTGGGTTTGGGCCTTGCCGTTCGCGCTCGCGCTGCCGGGCACGGCGCTCCTCACGGCGCTCGCCGCGGGCTGCGGGAGCGCTTCCGAGGACTGCGACCTCCTCCTCTGCGACCCCAAATACGCCGACGCGGGCGCGGGCGGCGGCGCGGGCGACGCAGGGAACGACGCCGTGAGCCCCAACTGCGGTTTGCCCCCGAGCGAGTGGATCGGCGAGGCGCCCGACGGGTGCGGCATCTACGCGGACCCCAACGCATCTCCCACCGACGCCGACGGGAGCCGCGCGCACCCGTTCCCCACGCTCGGCGCGGCGATCGCCGCCGCGAAGGCCACGAATCAACCCGTGCTCGCCTGCGGCAAGACCTTCCCCGAGAACGTGGTCTTGCCCGCCGGGACCACCCTTTACGGCGCGCTCGCCTGCGACGCTGGATGGGCTTATGCCCCCTCGTCCCGCACGCTCATCGCTCCTCCGCCAAAGGCGCTCGGCGCCGGCACGAGCGAGATCGCCTTGACCCTCTCGCCGGGCTCGGGCGAGACCCTCCTCCAAGACGTGGACGTGATCGCGCCGAGCGGCGTCGACCCCGGCGCGTCCTCGATCGCCGCGCTCGTCCTCGCGGTCAAAGCCACCTTCACACGATGTGATTTGACCGCGGGCGACGGGGTTAAAGGCGAAAATGGCAATGATGGAGACGCGGCCGACATCGATGGTCTGCCGGGCAACGACGGCGTCTCCGTGTGCGCGGCGGGCGCGGCCAACCCCGGCCCGGCAGGCCCGGCCAAAGCATGTTGGGATGGCGCTTCGAGCAACGGCGGCAAAGGTGGTGACGGAGGAGCCTTGATGGCCAACATGCTCCTCTCGGGCGGCGCGGGCGAAGATGGCACGCCCGCCGATCCCGCGAGCCCGATGAGCGGCAAAGGCGGCGCGGGCGAAGGGGCCATGGTCTGCACGGGCGGCCAAAACGGCGCTCCGGGCGGGCCCGGCGCGGACGCCAAAGGCTCCTCGGCGATGGGGGCTTTCTCGGCGATGGGATATTCGGCGCCGCCCGCGGACGCGGGGATCTCCGGCAAACCGGGGCAAGGCGGGGGCGGGGGAGGCGGCGCCAAAGGCGGTCTCGCCGTCGCGTGTATGAGCGTCACGCTCCCGCGCGTGGGATCGAGCGGTGGATCCGGGGGATCCGGCGGCTGCGGCGGCAAAGGCGGTTTGGGCGGCGGCGCGGGCGGAGGGAGCTTTGCGCTCGTGAGCGCGGGCGCCGAGGTGACGCTCCAGCTCGTCACGTTGGCGAGCGGCAACGGCGGCGACGGCGGCGACGGCGGATCAGGTCAATTGGGCGGCAACCCGGGCCAAGGCCACAACGGCGGCGTGGGCGCGGGCGCCGCCAAGAATGCTTGTCGCGGCGGCGACGGCGGCAATGGAGGCAACGGCGGCGCGGGCGGGGGAGGGCGCGGCGGGCACTCCATCCCTCTCGCGTTCACGGGGCAAATCCCGAGCGGCACACCGATGATGACGAAGGGCGCCGCCGGCAAGGGCGGCGCCGCGGGGCTGACCAGCCAAGACCCGGTGATGGGCCAAGGGCAAGGCGGCATCGCCGCAGACAATCAAGTGTTTTAACAGACTGGCCCTCTGACTCCCCCTCGCCCCGAAGGGGAGAGGGGGTCGGGGGGTGAGGGCCTCACCACTCGGGGCCTTCGGGCGTGTTCTTCATCTCTTCCATCCCGATCTGCTGGGCCGCGTTCGGGTCGAGATGGAGCGCGCCGTAAAGGCCCTTGTCGACGATCTTGTGCCGTTGGCCCAAACAGATGACGAAGACGTCCGGGCTCGCGCCGGTCTTGATGAGCGTGCGATTCGGCAGCTTCGACATCTTGTCGGCCGCGAACGCCGCGATGTTCGGGTCGGTCGCGATGGGCTTGCCCTCGGGGATGAGGCCAATCTGTTGGCGGTTCACCGGCACGACCGCGGAGGGCCCGAGCCCGAGCGCGTCATACGTCTTGCGATCGCGCACCCAGCGGCGCGCCCCGCTCACCATGAGATGAAGACGGCCGTCGCCCGTTTGGATCACCGCGCCTTCCGCGAGCTGAGGCGCCTGGGGCGGCGGCGGGGGAGGCGGAGGGGGCGGTGGAGGCGGGGAACAAGCCACCGAAGCGAGCGCGAGAGAGCCGATGATGCCTACGATGACGGCGCGACGAAACATGAAGGGTCCTCCCTTAAAGCTGGACTAACGCGCTTCGCCGGCGGGCGAGCGCGCGAGATGCTCGTCATACGCGAGCGTGCCCAACGTGTCGAGACGCCGGTGGCGCAACGCCTCGATCACCGCGCGCGCGAGCTGAAGATCGGTGAGCAGCGGGATGCCCGCGTCGACCGCGCGGCGCCGGATCCAATAGCCGTCGGGCCGTCCCTCCGCGTCGTATTCGCGAGGCACGTTGATCACCAAATCGACGCTCCCGTCTTCGATGGCGTGCACCGCGCCCGCGCCGTCCGCGAGCCCTTTGCCGAGCACGCTGCACGCGATGCCGAGCGACTTGAGCGCCTCGGCGGTGCCGGGCGTCGCGAAGATGGGGAGCCCCAGCTCCTCGACGATGACGCGCGCTTCGTCGGCGAACCAATACTTGTCTTGGAGCGGGCCGAGCGAGAGGAGCACGCCCTTCTTGGGGAAGCGGAAGCCCGTGGCCATGAGCGCGTGGAGCAGCGCCTCGTGGATGTCCTCGCCGAAGCAGCCCACCTCGCCGGTCGACGCCATCTCGACGCCGAGCACCGGATCGGCGCCGACGAGCCGCGAGAACGAGAACATCGGCGCTTTGACGCCGACGTAGTCGAGGTCGAGCGCGCGGCTCTCGATGGGCCGGCGCACGCCGAGCATCCTGCGCATGGCCTCGGCGACGTAGTTTTGGCCCGTCACCTTGGACACGAACGGGAAGCTCCGCGACGCGCGGAGGTTGCACTCGATGACCTTCACCTCGTTGTTCTTGGCGAGGAACTGGATGTTGAAGGGCCCGGTGATCGAGAGAGCGCGCGCGATCTCAGCCGCGATTTTCCGCACCTTGCGGATGGTCGCGATGTAGAGCGTCTGCGGCGGCAACACGAGCGTCGCGTCGCCCGAGTGGACGCCCGCGTCCTCGACGTGCTCGCTGATCGCCGAGAGGATCACCTCGCCGCGATCGGCGACCGCGTCGATCTCGATCTCGCGCGCGTGCACCTCGAACTTGGAGATGACCACCGGATATTCGGGCGAAATAGCCTTCGCGCGCGCGAGGATCCGATCGAGCTCGTGGGGCTCGTGCGCGACGCTCATCGCCGCGCCCGAGAGCACGTAGCTCGGCCGCACGAGCACGGGGAAGCCGCCGAGCTTCTTGACGATCGCGGGCGCGTCGGCCGCGTCGACCGCGTGCGCCCAGCTCGGCTGCGCGATGGCGAGCTTGTCGAGGAGCGCGCTGAATTTCTTGCGATCCTCGGCCATGTCGATGCTCTCGGCGTTCGTGCCCAAGATGCGCGCGCCCGCTTGATGGAGGCGCATCGCGAGGTTGTTCGGCACCTGGCCACCCATGCTCACGACGATGCCGTACGGCTGCTCGCGCTCGTAGATGTCGAGCACCGTCTCGATGCTGACCTCGTCGAAGATCAGCTTGTCGCACGTGTCGTAGTCCGTGCTCACCGTCTCCGGGTTGTAGTTCAGCATGATGGTCTCGTAGCCGAGCTCGGACGCGGTCTTCACCGCGGCGACCGCGCACCAGTCGAACTCGACGCTCGATCCGATGCGGTAGACGCCCGAGCCGAGCACCATGATCTTCTTGCGCCACGACGGTGAGACGTCGGCCGCCGTCGCGTGGTACGTCGAGTAGAGGTAGTTGGTCTCGGCCGGGAATTCGGCCGCCATCGTGTCGATCTGCGAGAGATGCGGCATCATCCCCCAGCGCTTTCGCAGGTCGCGGATCTCGACGCGCGGCACGCCCACGAGCTGGCCCACCATCTGATCCGAGAAGCCGAGCCGCTTCGCGCGGAGGAGCGTCTCTTCGTCGGGCAGCGCGCCGAGCCGCTTGAGGTCCTCGTGCATCTTCACGATGGGCACCATCGAGCTCAAAAACCAGCGATCGATCTTGGTGAGATCGTGGATGCGATCGACGGTCATGCCCTTGGCGAGCGCCTGCGCGACCGCGAAGATGCGGTACGGCGTCGCGTTCACGAGCTCGCTCTCGAGATCGGCGAAGGTGAAGGCGTCGGGGTCGAGGCCCTTCACGCCGATGTCGAGCATGCGGAGGGCCTTCTGGATGACCTCGGCGAACGTGCGGCCGATCGACATCACCTCGCCGACGCTCTTCATCTCGCTGCCGATGCGGAACGAGGCGCCGCGGAATTTACCGAGGTCCCAGCGCGGGAACTTGCAGACGATGTAGTCGAGCGCGGGCTCGAAGAACGCTGTCGTGCGGCGCGTGATCGCGTTGGGGATCTCGGGCAGCGTGTAGCCGAGCGCGATCTTCGCGGCGACGTACGCGAGCGGGTAGCCCGTGGCCTTGCTCGCGAGCGCGCTCGATCGCGAGAGGCGCGCGTTGACCTCGATCACGCGGTAGTCGGTGCTGTGCGGGTCGAGCGCATATTGGATGTTGCACTCGCCCACGATGCCGAGGTGCCGCACGGTCTTGATCGCGATGCTGCGGAGGAGCTGGTACTCCTCGTCGTTCAAGGTCTGGCTCGGCGCGACCACGATCGACTCGCCCGTGTGGATGCCCATCGGGTCGAGGTTCTCCATGTTGCAGACCGTGATGCAGTTGTCGCGCGCGTCGCGCACGACCTCGTATTCGATCTCCTTCCAGCCGCGCAGGCACTCCTCGACGAGCACCTGCGGCACGCCGCCGTCGAAGCCGCGCCGGATCGCCGCGTCGAGATCTTCTTCGCGCTCGACGATGCCGCTGCCCTTGCCGCCGAGCGCGTAGCCGCCGCGCAGCATGACGGGCAGGCCCAGCGCGAGCGCCGCGTCGCGCGCTTCTTGGGGCGTCGCGCACGCCTTGCTGCGCGCGGTCTTCACGCCGATCTCGTCGAGGCGCTCGATGAAGAGCTGGCGATCTTCGGTGTCGCGGATCGACTTGATGGGCGTGCCGAGGACGCGCACGCCGTACTTGTCGAGCACGCCGCGATCGTAGAGGGCGAGGCCGCAGTTGAGCGCGGTCTGCCCGCCGAACGAGAGCGCGATCGCGTCGACCTCTTCCTTGACGATGATGCGCTCGACGAGCTCGGGCGTGACCGCGGTGAGGTGGATGCGATCGGCGAGGCCTTCGCTCGTTTGGATGGTCGCGATGTTGGGGTTGATGAGGACGGTGCCGATGCCCTCCTCTTTGAAGGCTTTGATCGCCTGCGACCCCGAGTAGTCGAACTCGCCTGCTTGACCGATCTGGAGCGCGCCTGATCCGAGGACGAGGATGCGCTTGGGCTTCTTGGGGAGATACGCGCCGAACATGCCTCTTACCTCTTGGCCATGGCGCCGACGAGGCGCAGAAAATCATCGAAGAGGAAGGCCGCGTCCTCGGGGCCGGGGCACGCCTCCGGGTGGAACTGCACGCTGAAGAAGGGCCGCGTGCGGCTGCGGATCCCCTCGTTCGTGCCGTCGTTGATGTTCACGAACCACGGCTCCCAGTCGGCCGGAAGCGCGTTGTCGCGCACGGCGTAGCCGTGGTTTTGGCTCGTCACGTAGCAGCGCCGCGTGAGGAGATCCTGCACCGGCTGGTTCACGCCGCGGTGGCCGTACGGAAGTTTGTACGTGTCGCCGCCGGCCGCGAGCGCGAGGATTTGATTGCCGAGGCAGATGCCGAAGATGGGCCGCGCGTAGCTCCCGAGGAGCGATCGCACCTGCTCGATGAGCCCGCTCAGGTCCTTGGGATCGCCGGGGCCGTTCGCGAGCATGATGCCGTCGCACTCGGCGGCGAGCGGCGCGAGGTCCGCGTGGTACGGCGCGCGGATCACGCTGCACCCGCGCTTCATGAGGCTGCGCGTGATGTTGTCCTTGGCGCCCGCGTCGACGAGCAGGATCTTGATCCTGCCGCCCTCGTAGCGGATGGGCTCCTTCGGCGCGACGGATCGGAAGACCTCGTCGCGCATGTCGATCGAGGTCGCTGCGCGCTTGCCGCGATCGAGGTCCATGTCGGCGGGCAGCACCCAACCGCGCATCGTGCCGTGCTCGCGCAGCTTGCGCGTGAGCGTGCGCGTGTCGATGCCCGTCACGCCGGGCACGCCCTCCGCGTCGAGCCACGCGCTGAGCGAACGCTTCGCCGCGTGGTGGCTGTACGCGTCGAAGTAGTTCTGCACCACGAGGGCCTGCACCTGGACGCGGTCCGACTCGTACGGCGCTTCGATCGAGCCCGGCGCGCGGGGCGCGGGCACGCCGTAGTTGCCGATGAGCGGATACGTGGTGACGAGGATTTGTCCCCGGTAAGAAGGATCGGTGAGGGCCTCGACGTAGCCGCTCATCCCTGTGTTGAAGACGACCTCACCGGCCATGGGACGGGAGGCTCCGAAGCCCTCGCCGATCATGGTCGTGCCGTCCTCGAGCACGAGCTTCATCTTCGATGTCGTGATCATGGGTGCGCTTATCCGAGCGTCGTTCCCTACTCGATCCCGCGCCCGAACGGAACGAGCGTCACGCGATCGTGAGAGCGATGCGATGCGATGCTTAGAGAATGCGAAGCGATCGCCGAGGCCCGTCGACGAGGACCTCGTTGTGGCTGCCCATGCGATAGCCGCCGAGATCGAGCGTCACATACCGGAATCCGTGCTCTTTGCCGGCGGTCACGATCGCCTCGCGCACGGCGTCGTCCGCGGCGCGTGTGATCTCGCTCGCGCCGAGCTCGATCCGCGCGAGGTCGTCGTGGTAGCGCACGCGCACTTGGCGAAAGCCCATCTGCTTGAGCGACGCTTCGAAGCCGCCGATCTTGGTGAGCCGCTCGCGCGTGACGCTCGTGCCGTACGGGATGCGGCTCGACAAGCACGCGGCCGCGGGCTTGTCCCAGATGCCGAGGCCGATCGCGAGCGCGCCCGCGCGCACGTCGGCCTTGGTGAAGCCGAGATCGACGAGCGGGCTCACCACGCCTGCTTCACGCGCGGCGTCGAGCCCGGGCCGGTAGTCGCCGAGATCATCGGTGTTGGTGCCGTTCACGATCGCGGCCAAATCCCACGCTTCGCGCTTGGCCTTGGCGATGCGATAGAGCTCGGTCTTGCAGTGGAAGCAGCGGTCGGGGTTGTTCTGGACGTAGTTGGGATCGTCGATCTCGTTCGACGCGACCACGCGGTGATCGCAGCCGATTTGCTTCGCGACGCGCTCGGCGTCTTCGCGCTCCATGGGCGCGAGGCTCGGCGAGACGGCGGTCATCCCCACGGCGCGCGGCCCGAGCTCTTGGTGCGCGACGGCGAGCACGAACGCGCTGTCGACGCCGCCCGAGTAACAGACGAGGACCGACCCGAGCTCGCGAAAGCGAGCGCGGAGCGCGTCGAGCTTGGGGGCGATCGCGGCGTCCATGCGTCGTGGACCTAGCACGGGATCTCGTACGCTCCCACGGGCAATATCGAAGGCGGGCGGAGCGCAGGTGTCGAATGGCTGGAAAGCTTCAATGAGCCTCGACGTAAAACGCTGGCAGCGGAAAAGAACCTATCCTGTGGGTGGATGCAGGCGCTCCTAAGACATGGCTTTTGGAAGGGAGGGTTGTCGAGATACGGTGTCTCTCGTGAAGAAGACGATCCGCCTCTCTCTCGCCGCTCTCGCCTGCGTCGCTCCGCTCGCGCTCGTCGCGTGCAACAACCTCACGGGCGTGAACGATCTCGAGGTCTCCGGCTCGGGCGACACCAAGGGCGCGACGAGCGGCGGCGGCGGTCAGGGCCAAGGCGGCGCGGGCGCGGGCGGTGAGCAGACGGGCGCGGGCGCCGGCCCGGTGACGATCCCGATGGTCGCGGCCAAGGGCGTGAGCATCCGCGAGGTCGCGCTCTATCAAGGGGTCAAGCGCCCGCTCGCGCAAAACGGGTCTCCGGCGCCCGGCACCATCCCGGTGGTCGAGGGGCGGCCCGCGCTGCTCCGCGTGTTCGTCGACACCGATGGTGGTTATGACCAGAGCCCGGTGACGGCCAATCTTTATCTGGGCTCGGGCAGCGCGCCTTTGGTCGTGACGAAGACCATCAACGGCCCTTCGAACGACGCGGCGCTCGGCAGCACCATCAACTTCGATCTCCCGGCCGAGGTGATGACGGGCGGGCTCAACTATCGTGTCGAGCTCCAGCAGCCCGCGGATCACTCGGATGGGAACAACCCCGCTGCGTCGTACCCCGCCTCCGGCACGGACGCGATCAACGTGCAATCGAACGGGCAGAAGCTCCGTATCAAGATCGTGCCTGTCTCGTATCAGGCCGACGGATCGGGCCGGTTGCCGGACACGTCGCCGAGCCAGCTCAAGGCCTATGAAGATCTCTTCTTTGGGATGTACCCTGTCAGGGAGGTCGAGATCACGGTGCGCCAGCCCATGAATTGGAGCTACGACGTGGAGTCGTATGGCAACGGGTGGGGTGAGCTGCTCGACGCCGTGGCCAACCTCCGGCAGCAGGACGGCGCGCCTTCGGACGTCTATTATTATGGAGCCTTCTCGCCCGCGTCGAGCCCCAATCAATATTGCGGCGGCGGGTGTGTGGCGGGGCTCGGCATGATCGGGAGCGCGCAGGACTCTTATACGCGGGCGGCCATCGGCCTCGGGTGGACGGGCGACATGGCGACCGAGACGGCGGTGCACGAGGTCGGGCACAACCATGGTCGCGAGCACGCGCCGTGCGGCGGGGCGCAGGGCGTCGACCCCGGTTATCCCTATGCGGGCGCCAAGATCGGTGTTTGGGGGTATGACCTCGTGAGCAAGACCTTGCTCAACCCGAACAGCACGACGGACATGATGGGGTATTGCTCGTCGATTTGGGTGAGCGATTATACCTTCAAGGCGCTCTTCTCGCGGGTCAAGTCGGTGAACAAGGCCAAGGTGATGGTCGCGCCCGAGCTCTTGGATCGGGTGTATGACCGCGCGCGGGTCGACGGCGAAGGCAACCTCACGTGGCTCTCTTCGGAGCAGATCCACGAGCCGCCGATGGGTGAGCCCACCTTGGCCACCATCGCTACGGCGGTCGGGAGCGCGGCGGTCGAGGCGCAGTATTTCCCGTATGACCACTTGCCCGGCGGCGTGCTCGTGTGGCCGCGCGGCGCGGCGCTCACCACGGGGATCGCGATCTCGCTCCGCGGCAAGCTCCTCGCGGCGAGCCGCTGATCGCGGCGAGGGCATCGACAAGGCGCGCGCGGTCGTGGTAGCGTGCGTCTCGTGTGAGCGGGGCTCGCGCCCCTTGGTCTTTCGACGGTGATTGGTCTAGCTCGCTGCTTTGCAGCAGGGCGGCGTTGCGCCGCCCGAGCATATCGCCTGCCATCCGCCACAAGGAAGGCTGTTCCAGAGCTTCGCTTATCGGTTCATGTCGACGAGCTCAGCGACGGTCTGGAGCAACCCCGCCGATCGTGGTTCCGTGCGCCGAGCTCGTCGACATGAACCGGCGAGCTCCGTGAGCCTTCCATGTCCCAGGTCTAGTGGTAGATCCCCGTCGATTGGCCAAGAGGCTCTCTCTGTGAATCCCGCCTCGCACGAGAGCCGCTCTCCCTCGAAAAAGGGAGAGCGGCTCTTTTTTGT